>JALSPG010000088.1 GCA_026986115.1 Thermodesulfobacteriales bacterium | reverse complement strand
CCGCACTCAAAACCTTTAATCTTATCTGAAAGGCTGTCGCGAGCGGTAAGCATGATAATAGGGATTTCGCTTTCACGGCGTATTTTCTGACAAACTTTGAGCCCATCCATATCTGGTAGGTTGAGATCCAAAAGGAGAAGATCTGGTTTCTTTTCGGTGAGAAGACGAAATCCTTCCTGGGCGTTTTCGGCTCCATACACTTCAAAGCCATCTAGTTCCAGGTGTTCTTTGAGGATAAAAACGATGTCACTGTCATCTTCAATGATTAAGATTTTGGCCTTTTCCTCCATCTTCTTCTCCTTTAGGCAGAGTAAAATGGAAAATAGAGCCCCTGTGGGGGGGTTCTTCTACCCAAATTTTTCCTCCGTGGGCCTCAATAATTCCCTTACAGATAGCAAGTCCCAGGCCTATGCCTTCCCTTTTGTCTTTAGAGACCCGGTAAAATTTCTGAAAGACCTTTTCGCGTTCTTCAGGGGGAATCCCAGGACCAAAATCTTCGATACTGACCCGAATTTCTTTTTTATTTTCTGATACTTTGATAATAATTTTGCCGTTTTCTGGCGAAAATTTGATAGCATTGGTCAAAAGATTAGAAAGAACCTGTTGAATTTTTTCGTGGTCAAAGGAAGCCCAAATATCAAGTCTATTTTCTAATAGAATTTTAATATTCTTTTGTTTTGAAAGAGGGCTTACTAAAAAAATGGCGTCTTCTATGGCTTCAATAATATTATTTTTTTCTTTTAATAGTTCAATTTGACCACTTTCTATTTTTGAGTAATCAAGTAAGTCTTTTATCATTTTCGATAGTTTTTCAATGTTCTTTTTTATTATTTCTAAATGTTTTTTATCTGCAAAACCTTTTCTTTCAATTAGATCTATAGTTCCCTTGATGGCGGTAACGGGTGTTTTTAGCTCATGTGTTATGTTTGAGAAAAATTCTGACCTGAACTTTTCTGTTCTTTTTAATTCTGAATATGCTTGATATAATTCCTTTGTTGCTTCCCTTACTTTTTCTTCTAGTTTTTCTTGTTGTTTGGCTAAACTATCTAGCATTTCATTAAAGCATATACTTAGTTTTTCCCATTCATCTGATGTTTTAAGTTTGACTCTTATATTAAAATTTCCTTTTTCAATTTCTCTTGCAGCAATAATGAATTTATTAAGTGGGTTTAGTATTAAATATTTTATAAGCCAACAAAGTGTAAAAAATATCAATAATGTTATTGTAATAGATGAAATAATCAAACTATAATAATTCTTTTTAAGTTCATTTAGAAACGGAGTTGCAGTTAAAGAAACACTAATACAGGCAGGAGGTTGGTAATTTTTAATATCGTTATGGCAATTAAAACAAACATTCTGAAAACGTAAAGGTGCAGCGTATTTGAAAACTGGTTTTTTATCTTTTTCATATAATTTCCAATATTCTTCCTCTCTTTCCCTTTGAAAGTGTAAAATAGCCTCTTTTTCGAATTCGTCTGGCATATGCGAGGGATTTTGGGTGTTTATTACAGCTACTTTAAAAGTAAAGGGAAGATTGCGAGGAGCGGCAAACTGGGCCAATTCTTTGGTAAAGTGAGAAGGGGTAATTTTTATAAATTTATCTTCTTTTTGAACAAAGATTCCCCCCTGGCTTGAGATCCATTCACGAGTAAGCACGATGTAATAATAGATAGCCTGGGCCTCGCGACGCATCTGTTGGATATAGAATTTTTTCTGTTCCCGTATTGACCACCAGACAAAAAAGAGCCAAAAAAGAACAAGGATGGTGGCAATAGCGAAGAGGATTTTGCGTCCTAGAATCGAAAACATCAGTTAAAATTTTACCTGTTTACGCAAAAAATGAAATTTTCCTTCTCCCAAAATCTTAACATCCTTGTTACAACTTTAACTCCACATTTACGTCATTTTTATTTAAAAAAGTCAAAACGAAACTAATCACAATAAAAGGGGATTAGCCTGTATGAACAAAGGTGGCATTGTCTTGGGCTTGATTGTAGGGGTGGTAATTACGTTGGTCTTTTCTCTCATTACGGCTTCCAAGGTGGTGTCCACGGGGAAGGCGGAATTTTGTAGCTCTTGTCACGAAATGAAAGTGTTTTATGAGACCTGGGAAGCCGGGATACATGGGCCTGCGCAAAAAGGAGTAGTAAAGGCCGAATGTGCAGATTGTCACTTACCTCATGACAACATGATTAATTATCTCATTAGCAAGTTTAAATTTGGTCTCAATGATTACCTAGCTCATTTGCGCGGAAAAGGAAAACCAGAGCATTGGATTGAGCACTGGAAACACAAAGTCCCTTACAAACATCAGGCTTACGAATCTGGTTGTCGTGAATGCCATAAAAACCTTGTAGCAAAAGGAATTCCTATTAAGGCCTTCAAAGCTCACCGGGAGTACGAGCTAGGTCACACGCGAGAAAATTGTATCACCTGTCACCAGACCGTGGGCCACGGAGATGTCATTACCGCTATGCAAGAAGAATTAGCCAGGCAAAAGTTGGCAAAAAATGAAAAATAAAGGGTAAGGAGGATTTTGTATGAGGTTAGGTAGTTGGTTTAAATGGACTTTTTTACTGGCCTTTTTAGCGGTCTTCTTGGTGCCGGGGGTTTATGCCGCCCAGGGATATCCCAATTTATCTAAAACTAAAGAGTTAGTTATCAAACGGGGATATTCCAAAGAGGCTCTACAATGTATCGAATGTCATGCCAAAAAAACCCCCGGTATTGTGGAAGACTGGAAGAACTCTCGTATGGCTCACGCTGGTGTTTCCTGTTATGACTGTCACGTGGTGCCCAAGAGTTCGCCGATGGCCAGTCAGTGTGAAGGAGTGCGAGGAACCAATATCTATACCTCGCCTATGGTTTCTCCTAAGACCTGTGCTCGTTGTCATCCTACTGAAGTAGAACAATTTGAAAAAAGTGCACATTCAAGGCTCGCGAGTGCTCCGGTAGTAGAGAAGAAAAAATTTCAAGTTCTTATGTATCATCTTGAGGGTGGCGAATTTATGGGAATCCCAAAAGGTGATCCTCGCACTACAGCTACCCGACGTTCCGGATGCCAGATGTGCCATGGTGGCAAGGTAGAACTTGGCCCGGATAAAAAACCCGTCAAGGGGACCTGGCCTGGTGGAATAGGGCATCGTTACCCTGACGGAGGTATCGGGAATTGCACAGTCTGTCACAATCGTCATCGCTTTAGCATTGCAGAGGCCCGAAAACCTGAGGCCTGTGGTAAGTGCCACCTTGGTCCGGACCATCCCAACATTGAGATTTACTATGAAAGCAGCCATGGTCAGCGGTTCCTTACCGAAGGCGAAGAATGGAACTGGGAGGCCGCTCCTGACGCTTGGGAGCCTGGCGATTACACTGCTCCTACCTGTGCTACTTGTCACATGAGTGGCATCGGGGAGCTTTCCACCACACATAACGTTACCGAGCGCCTTAAGTGGGACTTAGTGCATGCGAAAAGTGTTATCCGCAGCGGTGAGCGGGGCAATGGTGAGCGTGGGCGCAAACTCATGAAGAAGGTCTGTTTGAACTGTCACTCAAGCCTTCATGTGGAAACTCACTTCAAGAAACTTGATGACGTAGTAGCCCTTTACAATACTTACATCGAAAATGTCCAAAAGATGCTTGCGGATCTTAAGGCCAAAGGTCTTCTCAAGAAAGACAAATGGAAGGATCCTATCCAAGAGCTTTACTATTATCTCTGGCATCATACCGGCCGTCGGGCGCGTCATGGTGCCGCGATGGACGGTCCGGACTATGCTCACTGGCACGGGTTCTTCCAGATCTTCCAGATTTACAAAGACATAGAAGACCTCTATAACTACCGTATCAAACACGGAAAGATCGAAGAGCTCAGCCCGGTTATGTCCACTGGTCCGCTATAAAGAGCACTCTAGATCCGGCTTTCAAAAAGGGGGAGGCTTTTGCCTCCCCTTTTTTATTTGTGAAGTTAAAAAATATCTATTGACATACTGGGTTGATTTTGATAATTGCAATGCAATCTCAATAAATGGACGTGAAATAATGAGTTTGAAAGGAAAGATTTGCGGCTTGAGGTTTGAGGAGGTGAGAGATGGAAAGTTTGATCGTCTTAACGATAGTTTTTCTGGCCCTTTATTATCTTCTTCGGAAAGGATTCAGAAGCTCTTCTTGCGAGAATTTTTGTTCTCAAGGCTTCAAATGCTTCAAAAGGGGAGGTTGTGATGCTTTTGAGGGATTGTCCTGTAGGTTTTCAGGCCCGAATAAAGATGTTAAAAGGACCTTCGGCTTTAAAGAAGAGACTTCTGGCCTTGGGATTTGTTCCCGGAAGAACAGTGCGGGTAATTCGTAATGCTCCCCTTAAAGATCCGCTAGAGGTAGAAATTTTGGGGGGTTTTGTTGCTATTCGTAAAGACGAAGCCGCTTACGTAATAATAGAAGACTAAAAAATTTTTGACTATTATTGCAAAAGTTTCTCAATAATAGGAGGTTTTATGCGGGAGGTAAAGATTGCTTTGGCGGGAAACCCAAATGCCGGCAAGACGACTATTTTTAATGCCTTAACCGGAGCTAAGCAAAAAGTAGGAAATTATCCTGGAGTGACGGTAGAAAGAAAAGAAGGCTTCTTTAAGATTGGAAATTTGAGGGTACGGGTTATAGACCTTCCGGGGACTTATTCTCTCACCTCTTATTCTCCCGAAGAAGTTATTGCCCGCAAAGTGATAGTGGAGGAAAAGCCCGAGGTAGTAGTGGATATCGTGGATGCCTCTAATCTTGAGCGCAATCTTTACCTCACCGTCCAGCTTTTTGAACTCGGGGTTCCGGTAATTTTGGTGCTCAACATGATGGACGACGCCAAGAAAAAAGGGTTTGAGATAGACGTTGAGAAACTTTCTCGAAAGCTTGGGATTCCGGTAGTCCCCATGGTGGGGCACAAAAAGATAGGCCTAGAAGAACTTTTTTCCGTGCTTGAAAAAGTTCTCAAACACGAAATAGTTCCTTTCCCCAGGGAAGAAGTCCTTTTTTACCCTCCTGAGATTAAAAAATCAGTCAAAAAGATAGAGGGTTATATTCTTTCTCAAAGTGAAGACCTTGATAGCTATCCGGCACGCTGGCTGGCTTTAAAGGCGTTAGAAGGAGATGAAGAAGTACTGAGATTTCTCAAAGAAAAACTTAAAGATCCAGAAGATTTCGAAAAAGTCCTTAGGGATTGCCGAAATGAAATTCGCAATCTCTTGGGAGATGAGCCTGAATCGGTCCTGGCCGAAGCTAGATATTTGAGCATCCAGGAAGTTTTAAAAGATACAGTGCAAAAATCGCCCCGCAAAACCCTTACCGATTATATTGACGCCATCGTTTGCCATCGCATTTTGGGGATCCCGATTTTTATCTTGGTGATGGCCCTTCTTTTTCAAGCGGTATACGCCTGGTCTGCCCCCTTTATGGAGGCCATAGATTCTTTTTTTGCCTGGTTAGGAGAAACGATAGCCCCTTATCTGGGCCATGGAATGCTCAAAAGTCTCCTTGTGGATGGTATCATCGGCGGGGTAGGTGGAGTTTTGGTCTTTTTACCTCAAATAGTAATTCTCTTTTTCTTAATTTCGCTTTTAGAAGATTCCGGCTATATGCCTCGGGCCGCTTTTGTGATAGACCGCCTTTTAAAGCCGTTAGGGCTTAATGGAAAGTCTTTTGTGCCCCTTCTTTCAAGTTTTGCCTGTAATATTCCCGGCATCATGGCCACCCGGACTATAGAAAATTACCGTCAGAGACTTCTTACCATTTTGGCCGCTCCTTTTATGAGCTGCTCTGCCCGTCTTCCTATTTATACCCTTTTAATCGGGGCCTTTATCCCTGAAAGGAAGCTTTTTGGTTTCTGGAATCTTAAAGGTGCAGTCCTTTTAGCTATTTATCTGGTAGGCATTCTTGCAGCTATTTTAACAATTCTGGTTTTTAGAGCCTTTACCCTGCGCGGAGAGCCTACCCCCTTTCTTATGGAACTTCCTCCCTACAGGTTCCCCACTTTAAAAAGTGTCCTCATCCATATGTGGAACCGGGCGGTGCTTTACGTGCGCAAGGCCGGAACGGTAATTCTTGCCATCTCCATTGTGATGTGGACCCTTTTTACCTTTCCTCAAAACCCCCCACTTTCCAAAGACTACGAAGCCTTGAAAGCCAAAGCCTCTCCTGAAGAAAGACTGCAGCTCGAAAATGAAGAAGCAGCAGAACGTCTGGCCAAGAGTTACGCCGGCCGCTTTGGGAAGCTGATTGAGCCTGTCATTAGGCCCTTAGGCTTTGACTGGCGCATTGGGATCGCCCTTACCTCTGCTTTTGCGGCGAAAGAGGTCCTGGTGGCCACCCTGGGGCAAATCTACGCCCTGGGGGAGGTCTCCGAGGAGGAGGTATCTCTTCTGGAAAGCATTCGCAAAGATCCTCTTTTTACTCCGATAACAGCTATTGGCCTTATGCTTTTTTCGCTTCTTATGGTCCCCTGCATGGCCACTCTCCCCGTTATCAAGATGGAGACTGGGAGTTGGCGCTGGCCTCTAATCATTGTGTGCTGGACTTTATCCGTGGCCTGGGTGGTGACTTTTATCTGGGTAAGACTCCTTGGGCCTTTAATCTGGGGTTAAGTCAGGCCCTTGTTCTTTGAAAACAGAATAAAATTTTTTGAAACGACTCACTTTTTGTAGTATAAGAGCCTTGGTCTCGGGTGCCCGCTTGAAGCGGGTGAAACGGGAAGCCGGTGAAAATCCGGCGCTGGCCCGCAACCGTGACCGGGGACGAAAGCCGCTAGGCCCGGAGGTGCAATTCTTCCGGGTGACAGGCCACTGGAAGGTGTTTAAGCCTTCCGGGAAGGCGCGGTGAGTAGGATGATCCGGAAGCCGGGAGACCGGCCCGAGGCCTGAGAGAACGGGGCTTCGAGGCTTCCTGCCCCGTTCGGGTTAGAGCCCGACGCAGTGCCTCGCAAGCCCCCCAAAAATCTATTAAGGAGGGGGTCTTATGTGGCGATTGTTTTTCTTACTTTCGGCCTTGTTTCTGGGGATCTTCTTTTCACAGGTTCGGGCGGGTTATTATCAAATGCGAACCCAGACCCTTCAGGAAAAACCCGCCATCGTGGTGGCCGCCTTTGGCACTTCCACCAGGGCCCAGAAGACTTTTGACTTTCTGGACAAAAGGCTTCATGAGGCTTTTCCGGGCTATGAAATCCGCTGGGCCTTCACTTCCGAAATTATTCGTGAAAAGATGAATCGTTTTTACCAGAAGAAAGGCCTTCCCAAGCGCCTCTTGAGCCTTAAAGAAGCGCTGGCTCAGCTTGAGGCCCTGGGTTACAGAAAAGTTGTGGCTCAGCCTCTCCATGTTTTTCCAGGGCTTGAGTATCAAAAGGTTCTCGAAATCTGCGAACGCTTCCCCGGCCTCAGGATTGTAGTGGGAGAGCCGCTTTTTTATCGTTGGGAGAATGTAGAGGAGGTTTTAGAGGCTGTTTCTCGCTATTTTCTCCCGCCTGCGGAGGGCTTTAATATCCTGGTAGCCCACGGCACGGATGTTACCACCAACGGTGCCAACATCACTTATCTGGGGCTTGAATGGCTTCTCGAAAAGAAATACCCGAATGTAGTTTTGGGGACCATGGAAGGGATCCCTCCAGGAGAGGTTATCCTTGAGCGGGCCCGAAAGTATCCCGCTAAGAAGGTACGGTTTATTCCTTTTATGTATGTGGCCGGTGATCACGTGATGAATGATGTAATGGGAGAAGATCTCGAAGATGGGGAGAAGTCCTGGAAGCAGATCCTTGAAGAGGCCGGAAAAAAGACTGATATCGTTACCACCACCATCGGTGGCCAGACCTATTATAAAGGCCTTGGAATGTATCCGGAGGTAAATGAGATTTTTATCCGCAGCATCAAAAGGATGCTAAAGATTATGGAGCTTTACTAGTCTTTAAGATGGCGGGGAAGCTTTTTGGTATTGGAGTGGGTCCGGGGGATCCAGAGCTTTTGACTCTGAAAGCCCTTCGAATTCTTAAGGAGGTGGCCACTATTTTCGTGGCCGCTTCCTCCAAAAATAACTATTCTCTGGCGGCAGAAATCATTAAAACCCATCTTTCCGGAGAAAAGGTCTTAAAACGCCTGGACTTTCCCATGACTTATGAAAGAAAAGAGCTTGAAACGGCCTGGCAGAAAAATGCCAAACAGGTAGTTGAAGCCTTAAAAACCGGCGATGCAGCCTTCGTAACCCTGGGAGATCCCAGTTTTTATTCTACCTTTAGCTATCTGGCCCGCACCGTAAAAGCCCTTGCGCCTGAAACCGAAATAGAAATGGTCCCGGGTATTACCGCCGCTCAAGCAGCCGCAGCCCGTCTGGGGATTGCCCTCTCTGAGGGGGACGAGATGGTCCTTTTTGCCTCGGGAGCCAGAGGAGGAGAGGCGGTAAAAAAATTCGGAAAAAAGGTCGATACCCTGGTCCTTTATAAAGTTTATCGCCAGGCCGAAGACATATATCGGGCCCTCAAAGAAAAAGGGCTCCTTGATAAAACCTGTGGCGTTTCTTTTTGTTCCCTCCCTCAGGAGAAGGTTTACGAAACCTTCTCTTCTCCGTCGTCCAAAAAGCTTCCCTATTTCACCCTTTTCATCGTAGGCGGTAAGCCTGTAAAATAGCACGGATTTAAAATTAATAACAACATAAGGAGGTGCTTTATGAAAAAGTTGCTATGCTATTCTCTGTGTCTTTTCTTTTTCTGGTGCCTCTCAGGGGGGCTGGCCTTTGCGGACGAGCTTTCAGAGCTTAAGGCCATGGTAAGGCAGCTTCTGGAGCAGAACAAAGAGCTTTCGGCAAAGGTAAGAGAGCTTGAAAGGCGTCTTGAGGCCTACGAGAAGAAGGAAGGGGAAAAAAGTGTTTCGGTTTCTTCGGCTCCCTCAAAGGAAAAATGGTACGATCGCCTTGAGGTTGGTCTTTCCGTGGCTTCGGTGGTGCAGGGAGTGGTAGGGGTAGATAAAGACCTGGCCAATATCCATGCCCACGGAGGTAGGGAACCTGCCGGCCGGGCAGACATCATAATGGAAGATGAAGACAAGGCCTATGCGGCGGCCTCGGTGGATCTGGAACTTTCCACCGAATTTTCCAATACAGACAGGGCTTATGTCCTCCTTGAGATGGGTTCTGGTAAAAACCCTGAGTCCGAGATCCCGAGTTTTTCTGGCATTATTGACGAAGGGCTCTCAATGGTGCCGGTGGAGACCGATGACGGAGACGTGCGTATCAGTGAGGCCTGGTACGAAAAGGAATTTCCTCTTGGGGCGGGGAAATTACGTCTGCGTTTTGGAAAAATCGACATCACCACCGATGTGGATCAAAATGCCTACGCCAATGACGAAGTGTCTCAATTCTTAAGCCCGGTCTTTGTAAACAATCCGGCTGTAGAATGGGCTTCTTATAGTTTCGGTGTGATTCTGGCCTATGAGTCTGAGAGCTGGTCCCTCACCCTGGGTTATGAAGATGCCGATTCAGGCTGGGATAACATCTTTGACTATCCTTTCCTGGTGGCTCAACTTGCTTTCCATACCAACTTTTCCGGCCTTGAGGGGAATTATCGTTTCTATGTCTGGTCTCAGAACGAAAAGCACCTGGAATGGGATGAGCTGGAAGACTATTTTGCCGGGCGTATTTCTACCCCTAAAAACGAAAAATTTGCCTGGGGTGTTGGACTTTCCTGGGATCAAAAGCTTACCCCCTGGCTGGGGGCCTTTTTCCGCTATGGCTACCGCGGAAGAGATTTGGTGGGGTATGCTAACTATGACGAAGAGGGGAATTTTGTCCTGGATGACACCGATTTTTCTTACGCCTTCAAGCATGCCTTTACTGGAGGTTTTTCTCTGGCTGGCACCTTGTGGGGGCGTGTTGACGACGAGTTTGGGCTCGGTTTTGCCTATTTCGTGATAGATGACGATTATGAAGATTACTGGGAAGCCAAAGGAGTTTATGCTGCCCGTCTAGCCCTTGATCCACGCCATGAGCACACACATGATGCTAAAGACGAATATCACCTGGAGATTTATTATCGTTTTCAGGCTACAGAAAATCTGGCTTTTACGCCAGATTTTCAATACACCTGGAACCCGGCAGGGCTTGATGATGATGGCTTCTGGGTCTTTAGTCTGAGGGGCGTCTGGGAATTTTAGCTAATAAA
>JALSPG010000087.1 GCA_026986115.1 Thermodesulfobacteriales bacterium | reverse complement strand
TGTAAACAATGCGAAGCCCTCTCTGCCTGTACCTCTGCCAAAAGAGGCGCCCCGAGGAGATAAAGATCTCCTAAAAGATCTAGGGCTTTGTGTCGCACAAACTCATCCGGACATTGTAAACCATCAGGATTTAATACTTGATGCTGATCTAAAATAATGGCGTTTTCGAGACTTCCACCACAAAGCTTACCGGCCTTTCTTAAGGCCACAAGATCATCCAAAAAGGCAAAAGTCCGGGCAAAGGAAAGCTCAGAAAGAAACTTCTCCTGAGAAAGCTCAAGATTTATTTCCTGATATCCAATTGCAGGATGGGAAAATTCGATACTGTAACGCAACCTTAAGCCTTCAGCAGGCCGTAAAATAATCCGCCCCTTTTCATCCTGAAGAACAAACTCCTCTTCCAAACGGATGTAGCGCCTAAAAGACCATTGCGGACGACGCCCTACCTCTAATATGGCCTCCACAAAAGCTTTGGCAGAACCGTCAAAAAGCGGGATCTCTTCCCCGAATACCCTTATTAAAAGATTATCAATGGCCAGACCATTCAATGCGGCCAGAAGATGCTCTACATACACCACCTGGGCTTTTCCAGAGGTTAAAACCATGGCCCCAGAAACGGCCCTAGCCGTTTCCGGACGCACAGGTATTTTGATTGGAGAAGATAGATCTGCCCTCTCAATCACCAAACCGTGATTAGGAGGGGCAGGACAAAGCTCCACCCGAATTGTCCTTCCCGAAAGGACACCCTCTCCTTCCAAAAAAACTTCTTTGGCAATGGTGTGCTGGAAAAGCTCCATAACGTTTTTTATATAAAGCAATTTCTATACCAAATCCAAAGTTCTAATAAAATTAAGGAAAAAAGATTAGTTTCATCAAAACAACATGTCCTTTTCGCTACAGTGTGACTTAAAAGTCACACCAAAGGAAACCCCACCCGACGTAAAAGCTTTTCCTCTTTCCGCCAGCCTTTAAGTACCTTGACCCAGATTTCCAAGTGAATTCTTTTACCGAAAAGAAATTCGAGTTCTTCACGGGCCAGAGTGCCTATTTTCTTTAACATTTGGCCACCTTTGCCAATAATAATGCCCTTTTGAGAATCTTTCTCCACATAAACCGTGGCCTGAATCCGAATAAGATTCCTTTCCGGATCCTCTTCAAACTCTTCCACAACCACTGTCGTAGAGTAAGGTACTTCCTGCCTAGTAAGCATGAAGATCTTTTCTCGGATGATTTCTGCAGCCAGCAAACGTTGTGGCTGATCAGTAATGGTTTCCGCATCATAATACATGGGACCCTCAGGCAGGGTCTCTACTATCTCCTTTATCAGTTCCTCGAGACCATCTCTTTCCAGAGCCGAAATAGGCACTATAGCTTTAAAAGGAAATATGCGCGAAAAAAAGTCTATCATCGGAAGTAGTTCTCCCTTTTTAATAAGATCAATTTTGTTAAGGGCCAAAATGGTAGGTTTGTTCGCTTGCCGGAGAATTTCAATAATTTTTTCCTCAGCTTTAGAATTGCGGTTGGTAACGTCCACAATGAAGACAATGCTGTCTACCTCTTCGATGGCCTTTAAGGCGTGCTCTACCATCAATCTATTAAAAAGATCCTTCGCGTCATGAATCCCGGGTGTATCTACAAAAATGATTTGAAAATCCTCCCCTGTAAGCACTCCTCTTATTTGAAAACGGGTAGTTTGAGGTTTGGGAGTAGCTATGGCCACCTTATAACCCAAAAGCTGGTTTAAAAGAGTAGACTTTCCCACATTAGGCAGCCCTATAAGGGCTACATAACCTGAACGGAATTTATTTGGCTTTTTTTCTTCGTTGTCCTTCAAGTTTGCCATATTTTTCCTCCAAAATTTTAAGGGCTTTTTGGGCGGCATCTTGTTCCGCAGCTTTTTTAGAACGGCCCCGCCCTTGGGCCAGTTTGTCTTTTCCCAATTTCACCACTACCCAAAAGGTCTTGGCATGTTCTGGCCCGGTTTCTTTTATAATCTCATAAACTGGCGTCTGTTTGAAAAGGGCTTGAGTGTATTCTTGAAGCACCGTCTTGTGGTCAGAAAGAAGCCCGCGGGGAGCATGAGGAAGAAGCCGAGAAAAGAATTTTTTAATGAGGACAAACAGCCGTTCGTAGCCTTGGTCTAGATAAACCGCAGCAAAAACCGCCTCTAAAGTACCTGCCAAAATAGAATGTTTGCGGTATCCCTCACAGCGCCTTTCCCCTTCACTCAGAAGAACTAGTTCCGCAAGCCCTATTCTTTCGGCAATTTTGGCCAGCCTTTCTTCGTTCACCAGCCAGGCCCTCATCTTGGTAAGCTCTCCTTCTCGAAACTCCCTGGCATAACGTTCAAAAAGAAGATGACTTATTACGGCAGAAAGAACAGCATCCCCCAAAAATTCAAGGCGTTCGTTATCTCCATAGGGCCAATCGGGGTGATCTCCCAAAAAAGAGCGATGAGTTAGGGCCTGAAGATAAAGAATCTCGTTCTTGGGGCGCAATCCCAATATTCTAGAAAGTTCTAGCAAGTGTTTTTGAAAGGCGGTGAGATAATCTTTTTCTCCCATGCCAAGAGGAATAATCAGGAAAATAAAGGATGCAAGACTAGTGAGCCACAATAAAGGCCCTAGGGAAATCTCGCTCTAGGGAAGACAATATCCGGCGGGCTTCACGGAGGCTTTGCGAGGCAAAAACTTGCACTCTATAAAAAACTTCCTGCCCTTGATGATAAGGGGAAATAACAACGATTTTAAACCGCCTGGCCAATCGTTCTTTAAGACGCAAAGCATTTGCATAATTCTTAAAAGCTCCCACTTGGATAAAAAATTCTCCCCGGTCAAAATCTATACGAGAGGTTGGTGAAGCAGAAAGGGCCTCAATGCGCACCCAGGCTGTACCTTTTTTGTGCATCCCCAAGGCTCGTGCCGCCGCATAAGAAAGATCAATAATACGGCCCTTTACAAAAGGGCCCCGGTCGTTGATCCGCACTACGGTTTGGCGGCCATTTTCAAGGTTGGTTACTAAGACTTCCGTCCCCATCGGAAGGGTCTTGTGTGCAGCTGTAAAAGCATACATATTGTAACGTTCCCCACTTGCTGTAAAACGACCGTGAAAGCCTGGACCATACCAAGAAGCTATTCCTTCTTCCACGTAACCTTCAGCCGAAGAGAGAGGATAGTAGGTTTTGCCATTTACCTTGTAAGGCCTCTGGGTTGCAGAGGGTTTTTGAGAAATACTTTTCCTGCTAATTTGTGGTTGTTTAGGGGCACAACTTGCAAATAAAAAAACAACAAAACACAAAAACCCTAGGAACCTCATGCAAGCAAATTTAACAGATATAAAGGCCCTGAAGAAGACTTTGCGCGAAGAGATCTGGCAAAAACTTACCGAAAGCAGAATAGCACGGTTTCCCGGAGCTTTTGGCCGGATCCCAAATTTTGTAGGAGCAGAAAGGGCAGCCGAACAGGCAGCGGAGCTTGAAGCTTTCCGTAAGGCCCGTTTTATAAAAGCCAATCCCGACAGTCCCCAGTTCCCTTTGCGTGTAAAGGCCCTTGCCGCAGGCAAAACCCTCTTTATGGCGGTACCAAAGCTGCGTTCTGAAAAACCCTTCCTAAAGCTTGACCCCCAAGAACTTCGAGTTCATCCTATGAGAGCTGCTACTATCAAGGGAGCTTTCAAATATGGAACCCCTGTTTCCCCAGAAGAAATGCCCCTTATTGACCTAGTGATTACAGGCTGTGTAGCTGTTACCCGCGAGGGAAAAAGATTGGGGAAAGGAGGAGGTTTTGCAGATCTTGAATTGGCCTTACTGGTAGAATTCGGCCTTCTTCCAGAGTCAGCCCCTGTTCTTACCACGGTTCACCCCCTCCAAATCATCCCAGAAATACCTACAGAAAAACACGATTTTACGGTAGATATTATCGTTACACCGGAAGAGGTTTTATTTGCTGAGGGGCCAAAAAATCGGCCCTGTGGTATTATATGGGAGGCCCTTTCTGAGGAAAAATTATGCAACATTCCTATTCTTAGGAAACTTAAGGGCCAAAAAGAATGTTTCACGTGAAACAGTTCCGTGTCGCGCATTATAGCCATAGCTAACCAAAAAGGAGGCGTTGGTAAGACCACTACCGCGGTAAATTTGGCGGTAGCCTTGGCTATTTTAGGACGCAAAGTGCTTCTTTTAGATGCCGATCCCCAGGCCAACGCCACAAGTGGGCTTGGCCTTTCAAAAGACCCTCCCACGCTTTACAATATTCTTCTTGATGGCTCAAACCCTTCTGGGGCCTTACGAAAAACCAATTATCCCTACCTAAAAGTAATTCCCTCATCGATCGATCTTATTGGCAGCGAGGTCGAACTGGCCAGCAAGCCGGGGCGAGAAAGGCTAATAGCAGAAATTTTAGCCGCACTCGCCCCAGAATTTCACTTTGTAATCATCGATTGCCCGCCTTCTTTGGGCCTTCTAACCCTAAATGCCCTTACGGCGGCTCAAGGAGTTCTTATTCCTCTTCAGTGTGAATATTACGCCTTAGAGGGGCTGAGTCTTCTCATAAATACCATTCGTCGGGTAAAAAAGAGTCTCAACCCTCGCCTCTATCTTTATGGTATTCTCCTCACCATGTATGATGGACGTAATCGCCTAACACGTCAGGTAGAAGCAGAGGTGCGCCAACATTTTGGAAGCATAGTTTTTGAGACGGTTATTCCCCGGAACGTTCGTTTAAGTGAAGCCCCTAGCCATGGAAAACCTATTTTTGCTTATGACGCTTCATCGCGCGGAGCTAGGGCTTACATGGGACTGGCACAAGAAATTTTGAGACGGGAGGTAAATTTTGCCAAAAAATAAATCTAAGGGCTTAGGCAAAGGGCTCGGGGCCCTTTTGCCCGAAGATGCTCTTTCTCCAGAAACCGAAATTTTTTATTGCCCTCTGGAGGCTCTGCGACCGTCTCCTTACCAGCCTCGCATCAAAAAAGAAGGGCTTGAAGAACTCGCTGCTTCTATCAAAGAAAAGGGAATACTCCAACCCCTTTTGGTAAGGGAGATAACCCCCGGACTCTATGAAATTGTAGCTGGAGAGCGCCGTTTTCAAGCAGCTCGCCTGGCTGGCCTTGAAAAAATACCAGTTATCGTGAAAGAACTTTCTGCTCAAGAAGCAGTAGAGCTGGCTCTCATCGAAAATCTCCAACGCGAAGACCTAAACCCCATCGAAGAGGCCCGCGGGTACCAACGTCTCCTTGAAGAGTTCGGGCTTACTCAGGAAGAAATTGCCTGCAAAGTTGGCAAAAGTCGCACCGCGATTGCAAATACCTTGCGCCTCCTGCGACTTCCCGAAGATATTCAGGAAGACCTTCTAGAGGAACGCCTTTCAGCCGGTCATGCCCGAGCCCTCTTGGCTCTAGAAAACCCCCAGCTTATGCGTAAAGTGCGGAACGAAATCCTCAAAAAAGGTCTTTCGGTGAGACAGACTGAAGCTTTGGTTAAAAGATTAAAAGAAACCCCTACCACTCCTTCTTCAAGGAAAACCGATCCAGATCTCCTGGCTTTAGAGCAAGAATTCGCTGAAATCCTCGGAACCAAGGTACGTTTTATCTGGAGGGGAAAGAAGGGACGACTTACCATCGAATTTTATTCACCAGAACAAGTGGAAGCCTTCTTAGCCCGTTTGCGAGGGGAATAATGGCTCTTCATCTGCTGATAGATGGTTATAATCTTTTACATCAAGTTCCTGAACTCTCCTTTCTGATGCTAGAATCTCCAGAGGAAGCCCGCCAGGCCCTTTTAGAAAAACTCCAAACTTATCAGCGTCTGAGACGCCATAAGATCACCGTAGTTTTTGACGCCTGGAATGATCCTGAACCCCGTCGGAAAATGAACATCAAAGGTATTCAGGTGATCTTTACAGCGGCAGGGGAAACAGCAGATGATTATCTCAAAAGGATTGCCATTAAAGAAAAAGAGCGGGCCATAGTGATTACTTCTGATCGTGAAATTAGAAGCTATGTCGAAACCTATGGGGCCATTTCCATTACTTCACGAGATTTTTTAGCTCGGTTAGAGTCTGCCCTTTACGAAGATCTCAAAGGAGAAACTTTGGGCCCTCAACCTCCACTTAACATCTCAAAAAGACTCCCTAAAAAAGTTCGGCGTCGACTGGCAAAATTAGCAAAACTTTAGCCAAAAAGGCGCCAAAAACCCCTTTTCATCAAGCCTTTTAAGAGTCTCAAAGGATGAAAAGTAATAGGAGCAAGTTTTGGGGGAAGAAGGAAAGACTGTAAGGCTGGAAGAAAGTCAAAAGTAATATTTTCTATAAAGGCCCCGGGGTGTTTTTTCTTCCTTGCTACTCGCCAAAGGGGTACCTCTTCAGGAGAAAGTTTCATAGCAGTGTAAACCACAGTATCTAAGGCGACGGCATCTTCCGAAACTAAAAGAAGTCCGAGTGGGCAAGGCGCTCCCCCTATGGGGCCTTTTCTTTCCATAGCTACAATAGCATCGAGCACATTCCAAGAAACGGGAACCGCTTCTGCTATCTCTAAAAGCATTTCCGGAAAAAGATCATCTAGATGTCCTATCCGGGCGTGAAGAAAGGGTTTTTGAAGACCTACTACACAACCAAAAAGATTTTTAACCGCAAGCGTCAATAGCAGCTGATTGTGAGCTTTTAGACGAGGCACATTAATCACCGCGTCCACTTCGAAAATTTCTCGAGCCAGACGCACTTTTACTCCACAGGGAAGAGTGAAAGAAGGTCCAGGAGAAAACTTCACCACCTTAACTGGCAAATCAGAAAGCAAGTTTTTCGCCTGAGAGGCCTTAAACACCTGAAAGGACGTACCAAATGCCGGGGAATCTCCTATCAAAACTTGGGCTCCTGCATCCAAAAAAGCCCTAGAAAGCACCCGCAAAATCATAGGATGGGTGCAGGAAAGTTCCGCTTGACGAAAAGAGACCCAGTTGGGCTTAAGAAGGATCTTTTTTCCGAAAACATCAAAAGTATCTGAAAAAAAGCTCAAGACCTTTTCGAGAGCTTTCTCTTCATAAGAAGGGACTTTTAGGATGTGGACCCGCTGTGCGGTCAAAGATTTAACTCTTTATCTCGAATTTCTTTTTCTACCTTTTCCTGAAGAGCTAGTAGATTTTTAGTTAATGAGACCGGGTAAAATATTTGAGAAGGCCTAATTTCTCGCAATTTCCTTGGAAGTTTGGAGATTTCTTGCTGAATGTTTTGACGCAAGGTATTGAGATCAGGGGCCGGTCTTGTCCTTTTACCTTTTTGCATAAGGGGCTTGAGAAGGGGCTTGGTGCCGGGGATCTTTTCTTCTCTAAGACCTATAACATCTTCCTGATACTTTCCATCTTTTTCATAGCGGAAAACCTGCTTGGCCCCGGCAAGGGTTTTCTTCCCAGAGCTTAATTTGGTAACCGGGCGGCCATCATAACTTACCAGCTTGTAAGCGGCATCAAGATAGGGGGCATCTGCCGAAACTCCCATTTTAGTCCCCACCCCAAAGGCATCTATAGGGGCTCCCTGGGCCAAAACCTCTGCTATTTTGTATTCGTCAAGCCCCCCGCTAGCGA
The DNA here is from genome assembly GCA_026986115.1 of Thermodesulfobacteriales bacterium. Taxonomy (GTDB): domain Bacteria; phylum Desulfobacterota; class Thermodesulfobacteria; order Thermodesulfobacteriales; family Thermodesulfatatoraceae; genus Thermodesulfatator. The sequence goes on along the minus strand of JALSPG010000087.1, from coordinate 2,710 downwards.
AAATTTTGACGTACGGAAGGCCATGGGCATCTAAGATTTGGCGAACTTTTTGGGCCAAACTTACAAGATCGCCACTATCAAGACGAACACCTTTAAGCCTTTTTCCCTGGGCTTCAAGTTTTTTGGCTATTTGAACCGCCTTTTTAGCTGCCGCTAGGGTGTCATAGGTATCAAGAAGGAGCACGGTATTTTCGGGAAAGAGTTCTGCAAAAGCAGAAAACGCCTCGATTTCTGAAGGAAAGCTTTCAATATAAGAATGAGCCATCGTACCGGTGACAGGAATACCATAAAGCTTCCCGGCCAGGGTGTTACTGGTAGCGGCAAAACCGACCATATAGGAAGCCCGGGCCACTTTAAGCCCGGCATCGACTCCATGGGTCCGACGGGCAGAAAAATCTACTACTGTGCGTCCACTTGCGGCTATCACACTCCGAATAGCTTTACTTGCAATTAAAGATTCAAAACAAAGGGCGTTGATGACAAAGGTCTCAATTAGTTGGGCTTCAATAATGGGGGCAGTAATTTCTAAAACCGGCTCCCCGGCAAAGAAGATAGTCCCTTCTTCCATGGCATAAACATCGCCTGAAAAACGTAAGCGAGCCAGAAAATCCAAAAATTTAGGTTTGAAAAGTTTAAGACTTTCTAAATAAGCTATTTCTTCTTCCTCAAAATGGAAATTTTCTAGGAAAAACAGAACTTCTTCCACTCCACAGGCCACAAAAAAACGCCAGTTAGGAGGATAACTTCGGATAAAAAAAGAAAAAGTGGCGGGGGCAAACATCTCCCGTTCAAAATACACCGCCGCCATAGTGAGCTCGTAAAGATCCGTAAAAAGCGCCGAGCGGCAGAAATGTTTATTCATAGGATTTCAGCCTTATAAATACGTTCCATGCGTTTGAGGGCAAAAACATGCATCTCCGGATCAAAATCTCCCACACTGTCTTTGAAGACTTGAACTTTAAAATCCCGGAAAAAGGCATCAGCTGCAGTATCCATAACACAAATGCTGGTGCAAACACCGGTAAGGCAAACCGTTTCCACCCGAAGACAGCGCAAGATTTCCTCAAGGGGCGTACGAAAAAAACCGCTAAAACGGGTCTTATAAACGATCTCTTCTCCCGGAAGGGGGGCAAGCTCTGGAATGATTTCTGCCCCCCAAGTACCAGCTACGGCGTGTGGGGGGAAGGCTTCGAACTCAGGATCTGCAGGCTCATGATGATCGCAAAGATAGATTACCGGTAACCTTTCCCTCCGAAAACGGGTTAGTTTTTCTTTGAGAGGGAAAATAATTTTTCGGACTTCCTGCCCGCAGAAGAGGGCCCCTTTTTCATCAAGGAAATCATTAATCATGTCAATGATAAGAAGTGCTTTCATCTTGGCGCAAAACTAGCCAAAGAATTTTAACCTGACAAGCCAAAATTGAACCCATTTAGGCCAAATGTTTATTACATTCTGCCCGACATCTTACATTCTGGCCGAGCTTTCTATTCTATAAGATAGCTTTCTTTTTTGCCGCCGTAATAAGGAAAAGACCTTGTTCCTGAAGAAGTGGCAGTATAACCTGCAAAGCCGGCCTGAGAAGGGGTTTTAATCTCTCTCCAGCTATTTCAATGTTTCTGCCATTTCCAGCTTCTACCTTCAAATTGGGGACCTTCAAGCACTCGCCAAGGACCCTTTCTAGATCACCCACCAGAGGTGGCACCACCCATTGCCACAGAATTTCAAAGCCTCTCTCTTCCAGGAGGTGGCGATGTGTGGAGGCAGAAAATCGCGTCAGGTGGCCTGGAGGGGCATCTCGGTGCCCTGGAATAAAGAATTGCCTTTCGTCTTTGAGGCCAAAACGCCGGCCAAGCATTTCTCTGTTGGGGGTCGAAAAGAGAAAAATGCCACCCTCAAGGAGCCTTTCTCTCACTTTTTCCACGAATTCCCCGGGGTTTTCCAGGTGTTCTAAAAGCTCAAAGGCGGTGATGACCTGAAATTTTTCTGGGAACTCCTGGGGAAGCTCCTGTAAATCTCCACAAAGTGCCAGAGGCACCCCGTAATACTTCTGGCCGTATGCAATCGCTTCAGGAGAGAGGTCTATGCCAAAGGCTTCAAAGCCCAATTCTTTGGCGTAGCGCACAAAAAAGCCGTTGGCACAACCCACGTCAAGAAGAGAACCTTTCTCCGGTAAAGTTTCCAGAAAATCCTTTACCGCCTGAAAACGCGGGTTGTTAATAAGACCCTGATAGAGCTTTTCAGGCTCTTCTTCCCTGAGATACCCCTGGTATTCATCACCACTTTCCGTCTTTGCCACCTGGTAAGCCCTGGCATAGTCCATGGCTTTACGAGGCCAGGCAAACTCGGCCTCGCATTTATTACAGCGTAAGTGACGATAATTACGATATCGATCTGATGGTATAAAAGGCACTTTATTTTCGCATACCGGACATGGAATTTTGGAAATTTTGCTACGCTTTTCAATTAATTCTTTTAAGCCTTCTAAGGCTTTGTCTATCTTAAATCTTCGCCATTTTTCCTCTAAGAGCTTGAGTTCTTCTTTATTATCCGAAGCATGACGATAAAAAAGAGGTCTTCCTTTCGGGCCTCCTATAAGAAGGCCCTTTTGGTAGGGATAGTAACTTATACGATGTTCAGGGGGAATAGAAGTAAAAAGAGTTACTGTTGGAACAGAAAAGGCATCTGCCACATGGTAGACGGCTGTATCGAC
>JALSPG010000086.1 GCA_026986115.1 Thermodesulfobacteriales bacterium | reverse complement strand
AAGAACTCATTTTGCGTCTCAGTGAAAAATACAATCAGAAGACCGTAGTCCTTGTAGATGAATACGACAAACCCATTCTGGATAACATCCACAGGCCTGAAATCGCCGCCGAAATCCGCGAAGAGCTTAAAAACTTCTACTCCGTCTTAAAAGACGCCGACCCTTACCTCAAATTCTGTTTCTTAACTGGTGTTACCAAGTTCTCCAAAGTCTCCATCTTCTCCGGCCTCAATAACCTGAAAGACATCACCATCTACCCCGAATACGCCACTATTTGTGGCTACACCCAGGAAGAATTTGAGAGAACTTTTGCTGACAGACTAGAAGGAGTTGATCTCCAAGAAGTCCGCCGCTGGTATAACGGCTACTCCTGGCTTGGCAAGCCCCTCTATAACCCCTTCGACATCTTACTCTTTCTTGATACCAAAGAATTTCGCCCCTACTGGTTTGAAACTGGCACACCTACTTTCCTTATCAAACTCCTCCTTGAAAGAAAATTCCTCGTCCCTGAGCTCGAAAAAATTGAAGTAGGAGAAGCCCTCCTTGAAAGCTTCGACATCGAAACCATTGAGCTTGAAACCGTGCTTTTTCAAACCGGCTACCTCACCATCAAGGAGTTGAGAAAGCGAGGTCCAAGGCGCAGATATCTCCTCGGTTATCCAAACCTGGAAGTGAAGATGAGTTTTACGGATGCGGTACTCAATTTCCTGGCAGAAAGAAATTCTGAGAAAGAACGCCTGATAGACAGACTTTACGATGCCCTGGAGGCCAATGACTTTGAAGGATTACAAAAGATCTTCTCTGCCTTCTTTGCTTCCATACCGCATGACTGGTACCGAAAGACAGAGCTTTCAGGCTACCAAGATCTTTCTTATCGGGGTGGAATTCAGCAAGCGCGAGCGCAACATCGTCTCCCTTGAGGTGGAGGAGCTTGCTGGAAATAGAGAGGCTTTAAAAAGTTAAGAATTTAAATTATTTCGTTTCAAAAATATTGGAGGAAGAAGATATTATGCGTGTCCTAGAAGCCAAAAAACCGGAAGCCCAAGAGTTTTTAGCACGTCTTAAGAAGCGTTTTTTTTACCCGGCCAAGCTTGAAAATGATGTGCGGAAAATAATTTCTGCCGTGCAGGAAAAAGGCGATGAGGCTTTAATTTCTTACACCCGGAAATTTGATTGTCCTAACTTTTCGGTTGAAGATTTACGCGTTTGTCCTGACAAAATAGAGCAGGCTTATACCAAAATAGATACCGAAACCTTGAGAGCCATACGCCTTGCCATTGCAAATGTAACCTCTTTTCATGAAAAACAAAAAGAACGTTCTTGGATCGAAACCCGCTCCAATAGAGCCCTTCTTGGTCAATTAGTAAGGCCGGTGGATTCCGCGGGTCTTTATGTGCCGGGTGGTACCGGAGGAGAGACGCCTCTGGTCTCTACAGTTATTATGGGGGCTGTGCCAGCTAAAGTGGCAGGAGTAGCGCGGGTAGTGATGGTTTCCCCCCCTAACAAGGAAGGCAAACTCCACCCTGCCCTTCTAGTAGCGGCAAAAGAAGCCGGAGTAGAAGAAATTTATCGGGTAGGAAGTGCTTGGGCCATTGCAGCCCTTGCTTTTGGTACGGAAACTATCCCCAAAGTAGACGTTATTTGCGGTCCGGGAAACATATATGTCACCATTGCCAAAAAGATCTTAGCCGGATTGGTAGGAATAGACATGATTGCCGGCCCAAGTGAAATATTGATTATTGCTGATGATACCGCTCCTGCAAGCTGGCTCGCTGCAGATCTTCTTTCGCAAGCCGAACACGACCCCTTGGCCACGGCTCTTCTCTTTACAGATAGCCCTAAGCTTGCCAAAGAAGTATCCCGGGAACTTGAAAAACAACTTGCCAAACTACCTCGCCAGAAAATAGCTTCTCAAGCCCTCCAAAATCAGGGAGGGATTCTTATCACTCAGGGCCTTGAGGAAGCCCTTGAAATAGCTAATGAAATTGCCCCTGAACACCTAGAACTTTGTGTTAAGGATCCTTATGCCCTTCTTCCGGCCCTCAAACATGCCGGAGCAGTGTTCCTGGGAGCTTATACCCCTGAAGCGGTGGGTGATTATATTGCTGGAGCAAATCATGTTTTGCCTACCATGGGATGTGCTCGTTATGCCCAAGCCCTAGGGGTTCACGTTTTTCTCAAAAAAATAAGCCTTATTTCTTATTCTTATAAAGCTTTATTAGAGGAGGCCCCAGCTGTAATCCACCTTGCCAGATTGGAAGGCCTTGAAGCCCATGCCCGAGCCGTTGAAATACGGTTAAAAGCCTCAGGATCTTGATAGATACTTTTCGACTTCGTCTCTAAGGGCCCGTTTTTTCATTTTCTTTTTCTTCCATAAAGGAAGGTAGTGGGGTAGCCCAGGATTCTTCGTCAAAATAAAGTTCTTTCAAGTCTTTTGGTTTTTCAAAAGGTGGTAATACCGGCCCTTTTATGACTTCAAAACGCACGAAACAGGATTTGTACCAATCCACCTCCGGCATGG
>JALSPG010000085.1 GCA_026986115.1 Thermodesulfobacteriales bacterium | reverse complement strand
AAAATGTCACCCCCTCCTGGTATAACCACGGGCTCGAATACCTCTCAAAGGAGGCGAGCCCATGGAAAATTGTCCAAAGGAGGGGTGGATCGTGAAATACGCAAACCGCTATCACATTATCAAACAGGCCCTCGAAGGCCTAATTACCTGTGAAGAAGGAGCTAAAGCTCTCAATATCTCCACCAGACACTTCAAACGCCTTAAAGCCAAAGTGAAAATCTCCGGCCCTAAAGCCCTCATCCACGGAAACTCCGGTCGCAAACCCCCTAACGCCTACCCAACTGAAATCCGACAAGAAGTCCTCCATCTCTTCCAGTTCCGTTACTCCGATTTCAATGTCTCCCACTTCACCGATATGCTCCAGGAAGAACACGGCCTCTCTATCTCCAGGGAGACCGTCCGATCCTGGCTTAAGGAAGCCGGTCTCCTTAAAACCGGAAAACGTCGTTTTAGACGAAAAAAAAGACGAAAACGTGCCTCCAAAGAAGGACAAATCGTCCTTCTCGATGGTTCCCTCCATTACTGGTTCGGAAACAAACAATATACTCTCCTTCTAGCCATCGATGATGCTACCGGAAAAGCTCTCTATGGCCTCTTCGTCCCCAGAGAAACCCTCCATGGTTATTTCCGCCTGGCCTATAAGGTCTTCTCCCGTTACGGTCTTCCCGAAAACTTCTACCTGGATCGCCACTCCGTCTTTATTACCACCAGGCACGAAGGCGTCCATATTAAACAGTCCGCTGATAATCCTACCTCCTTCCAAATAGCTATGGCCGAACTGGAAATAGGCCTTATCTATGCCCATAGCACCCAGGCCAAAGGCCGTATAGAAAGGTCCATCCGAACCTTCCAAGATCGCCTGGTAAAAGAATTAGCCCTTAAAAAGATAAATGACCCGGAAAAAGCCACCCTCTATACCAATGAAGTCTTTATTCCGCGATACAATCAGAAATTTGCAGTAGAGCCAGAAGATAAAGAAAAGGCCTGGAGAAAACCTCCCAAAAACCTCAAAGAAATTCTCAGTCGAAGAATGAGCAGAAAAGTAAAAGCTGACCTTACTATTTCGGTAGAAGGCAGAGTTCTGCAGCTCAAACCTCCCAGGCTTACCATGAGACTTTCGGGAACACGGGTAGAGGTAAGGCAGCTTTTTGATGGGAATTTCAGGGTATACCATCACACTGGAGAGATTATTCCTCATGAAGAAAATAAAAAAGGATAAAAGACCTTGCCGGAATAAGATTCTCCGGATTAAAAAGAAGACTTATCAAGGGGGTGACATTTTCCCCTTGCAATTAGGGTGACTTTTCCCTCTGCAGTAACAGACTTAAATGCTGTTTTTGTTAACAGCCAGGCTAGCAATGGACCTCGGGACGGGGAACGTTAAATCCCTCATCCTCTGAAACAGTAAAAATATTAACGAAGTATTAAATGACATGTTAATAATAACCCGTTGAAAATAAGGTTTTCCGGCTAAATAATCCCCGCGGAGATAGCATAGTTTTTCGCATCAAAAGAAAAAACCATATTGGTCAGTGAGATGACACAATCTGGGCCAATTTCTTCTTTCAAAACTCTCAGAGTAGCAAAACTTTAAGCCCTTCTTTTTTAGGAGTAGCGCCGAGTTTGACTTAAATGGGATAATTTTTGATCTTTTTTGATTAGAAAATCCACTTCCCGTTTGTCTTTATTGCGAAAGTAAAAAATCGCAGGAAAACGAAGCCTGTGCCACCAACTTTTAAGGATCTCTGCCAAGACAAAAAATCTCGAAAAAGGCCCTAGCCATAACCCCTAAAGCCAGAGTCTCTGGAATAGACCACCCGGTAAAATAAGCAGCAAGACCTGTATCTAAAAAATACAGTTTCGGCCTCTTAACTAAACGTTTGGTTACATTACTGGCATATGGCGAAAAGAAGAAAAAAAACTGAAAGCTTGCCTAAAGAATTAAGAGCCACCGCATCACGGGCTAGATCAAATTTAAGTATTTGAGCCGTGCGAGCAGCACAAGCCTTTAAAAAGCGATAAAAAGCTTTTTTGTTGCCCACCTGGGCAAATCACTTACATTTTGTTGAAGATAAGTCTAAATGTAAGAGCTATAAAGCAGATTCCTCTCTTTTTTGCCAGTATCTCTTTTTTGCCAGTAACAAGCGCCGGAAAACTCCTACGCCAAATACGTTTGAAAATTTCTAACAGGGGTAAACATCTTGCCACTTTTCTCTCTTTCAAAGATGTTTTCATAAGTGATCTTTCTCCCGAGCTCCAAACTTAAACCTAAAAGGCCGAAATTATCTGATGATAGATAATTTCCGCTAGATCTCGACTAATCTTTTCAAGGGCAATTTCTCTGCCCGGGTCTACCTCTTCACCAGTAATTTTTTTTACTACTGGATAATCTTCATAGCGGTAAATATTTGTGTTACGCCAGATAACATGCCCTTCTCGATCTAAAAGTTCTGCTTGAGCTCGCACAGAAACCCGGCGTTCCAGGGTTTGCGTATATTCGTCAAAAGAAAGCCCCCCTACTTG
>JALSPG010000084.1 GCA_026986115.1 Thermodesulfobacteriales bacterium | reverse complement strand
TCTCTTTTCTATTCTTTGCGGCAAAAAATCGAAAAATAGATCTTGCCAACTGGAAAGGCGTGATTATATTAGCAGCCGGTTCATGTGAGTGCTAATAAAATTCAACTAAGGAGGGGTGACAGATGAAGGTAAAGCCGCTTCACGATCGGATTCTTGTGCAGCGCATTGAAGAGGAAGAGCGTACCAAAAGTGGCATCATTATTCCCGACACGGCCAAAGAAAAACCTATTATGGGTAAGGTTATAGCGGTAGGAGATGGCCGGATCCTTGAAAATGGTCAAAAGATGCCTCTGACGGTAAAGGAAGGAGATCGTATCCTCTTTGGTAAATACGCAGGCACCGAGGTCAAAATCGAGGGTGAAGAATATCTCATTATGCGTGAAGATGACGTCCTGGCCATCATTGAAGACTAATAAAACCGAAATCAAACCAAATTTATGAAAGGAGGTTGGTAATATGGCGGCGAAGGAAATTCTTTATAGCCAGAAAGCTCGTGAAGCTCTGCTTGCTGGTGTTAACAAGCTTGCAGATGCGGTGAAAGTAACTCTTGGCCCCAAGGGGCGCAATGTAGTAATTGAAAAGTCCTTTGGTTCTCCTACCATCACGAAAGACGGTGTTACGGTAGCCAAAGAAATTGAGCTTGAAGATAAGTTCGAAAACATGGGCGCCCAAATGGTAAAAGAAGTGGCGTCCAAGACCAGTGACGTGGCTGGTGATGGTACCACTACGGCCACTATTCTTGCTCAGTCAATTTTCCAGGAAGGAACCAAGCTTGTCACTGCTGGTATCAACCCTATGGCCCTTAAGCGGGGGATTGATAAGGCCGTCGATGTAGTTGTAAAGGAGCTTGAAAAAATCGCCAAACCCTGCAAGACCCGGCAGGAGATCGCACAGGTAGCTACTATTTCGGCCAACAATGATCCTACCATTGGCAACATTATTGCCGATGCTATGGATAAAGTAGGTAAAGAAGGAGTTATCACTGTTGAAGAATCCAAAAGCCTCGACACCTATCTTGAGGTAGTTGAGGGTATGCAATTTGATCGTGGGTATATTTCCCCCTACTTTGTGACTGATGCTGATAAAATGGAATGCGTCCTTGAAGATGCTTACATCCTCATCCATGACAAAAAGATCAGCTCTATGAAGGATCTCCTACCCATCCTTGAGCAGGTTGTGCGTTCTGGCAAACCTCTACTTGTCATTGCTGAAGACGTAGAAGGTGAGGCCCTGGCCACGCTAGTGGTAAACAAAATCCGTGGTGTCCTTCAGTGCTGTGCGGTAAAGGCACCTGGTTTTGGTGAGCGTCGGAAGGCTATGTTGGAAGACATAGCTATTCTTACCGGTGGCCAAGTAATATCTGAGGAGCTTGGTTTTAAACTTGAAAACGCCACCCTAGACCAGCTTGGCCGTGCACGCCGGATTATTGTTGATAAGGAACACACCACCATCGTGGATGGAGCGGGCTCCAAAGAGGCTATTGAAGCCCGTGTAAAGCAAATCCGGGCCCAGATTGAAGAAACCACTTCTGACTACGACCGGGAAAAACTCCAAGAGCGCTTGGCTAAGCTCGTAGGTGGTGTAGCGGTAATTTATGTTGGAGCTGCCACGGAGACAGAAATGAAGGAAAAGAAGGCCCGGGTAGAAGACGCGCTTAATGCTACAAAAGCGGCGGTAGAAGAAGGGATTGTTCCAGGTGGTGGTACGGCCTTCATCCGTTGTATCCCGGCTCTTGACTCTGTAGAAGCCGAGGGTGATGAAAAGCACGGGGTAGACATTATCCGCCGAGCCCTTGAAGAACCTTTGCGTCAGATCGCCAGCAATGCCGGTTTTGAAGGCTCTATTATTGTCGAAAAGGTCAAGGCTGAAAGTGGCTCTGTAGGTTTTGATGCGGCTACCGGTGAGATCAAAGACCTTATGGAAGCCGGTATTATTGACCCGAAGAAGGTTAGCCGCACGGCTCTTCAGAATGCGGCTTCTATTTCCGGCCTTCTCCTTACTACCGAAGCCATGGTAGCTGAAAAGCCCAAAGAGGAAAAAGGTGGTGGAGCCCCAGCCACCCCTGAATTCTAAGCGGGTTGCTAAAAAAATGACAAAAAGGGCGGCCTTGAGCCGCCCTTTTTATTTTGGAGACTTCAAAATTTCCTGTTCGCCAAGCATGAAAAAAGGCCTTATATTTTTAATTAGAGGCCGTTTTTTACTTTTTGGCACTTTTAACCGTAGGAACGGATCTAAATCCAAGATGCGGAAATTTATTTTTTGTCTTTTATTGTGTGTTTTTTTAAAGGGAGGCGCCTTGGCGCTCATGAGCCACGAGGAAGAGGCTCGTTTAGGGCGCCAGGTCCTTCAAATGTTACGAGAAAAGGCCCAATTTGTAGAAGACCCTGAGGTGGTAAATTATGTAGAAGAAGTAGGGCGTCGTATTATCGCCCACATTGGACCCCATTATTTTCCTTTCAAATTTTATGTTCTCAAAGACGAAACTCTGAACGCCTTTGCCGTACCAGGGGGTTACATCTTCGTTAACACCGGTCTTTTGGAAGAGATTGACCGGGAAGATGAGCTGGCAGGGGTCCTAGCTCACGAACTGGCCCACGTACAAGCCCGACACCTGGCCAAAAGAATCGAAAAGTTAACCCGCTTAAATCTGGCCAGTGCCGCGGTTACTATCGTAGGGCTACTTTTGGGCCGTGGAGAAATGGGGCAAGCCCTGGCTGTTACTTCAAGTGCCCTGGCAGCAACTAAGGCCCTTTCTTACAGCCGGGCCGACGAAGAAGAGGCCGACCGTCTGGGTTTCGAATATCTCACCGCTGCAGGTTATGACCCTCGGGGGTTCATTGAAGTTTTCAACAAGATTGTAAGACATCGCTGGCTGCTTTCAGAAAATGTACCCAGTTATCTTCTCACCCATCCAGGAACAGCAGAAAGGATTTCTTATTTGGAATCCATGATCGAATATTACCACCCAAAGGTTACCTATCATCCTGATCTTTTCCGCCTCCGACGTGTTCAGGTAAGGGTCAAAATCCTTACTCACGACGCTGGAAGCCTCGTAGTCCGTTATCGGGAAGAGCTTCGTAAAAGCCCGGAAGATCCTTTTCTCCATTATGGGCTAGCCTTGGCTCTTGCTAAATTGCGACGCTTTGAAGAAGCTGCCAAAGAACTTCAATTTGTCATTAAGAAGTTCCCAAAACAGGATGATTTCCGCCTAGATTTAGCCGAAGTATATTTCCAAAGCGGGCGTTATCAGGAGGCACTACCGATTCTTAAGCGTTATGTCAAAAGACACCCCTACCGTACTGGAGCCAAATATCTTTTGGCTCGCTGTTATCAAGAAACCAAACAATATGAAAAAGCTTTAAGTCTTTTTAAGAAACTTAAAGACAAATTAGAAGACAATGCCGATTTTCATTATCAACTGGGCAGACTTTATGCTGCCGTGGGGAAGACTGGTCAAGCACATTATCAATTTGCTCTCCACTTCCAATTAGAGGGGGATACCAAAGTGGCCCTTTACCATCTTCGCCAGGCTTATCGCAACCTCCCGCAGGGGGACCCTCTAAAAGCCAAAGTGGCCAAGAAACTTGAAGCTGCCAAAATGAAACCCAAAGAGGGTTAAGCCTTTTTGAGATCTTCAGGGCGGTCAAACCGCAGAAAACGCATAGTAAAACTTGCTCGCCCTTGAGTAGCAGAACGCAAGGCAGTCGAATAGCCAAACATTTGGGAAAGTGGTACTTCAGCCCTTACGATTTGAACCGGCTCCCGAACCTCAATATTCACCACGTGCCCTCCTCTCTGGTTAAGATCACTTATTACCTCTCCCAAAAACTCCGAAGGGCAAACAACTTCCACTTCCATAACGGGTTCGAGGAGGTGGGGCTCGGCTTGAGAAAGAGCCTTTTGTAAGGCCTTTACCACTCCGGCCCGTGCTGCCATTTCGTGCCAGCTTCCACCGGGAAATTCGATATCCAAAAGCACAACTTCTACGTCTGTCACCGGCCAGCCAAGAGGGCCACTGGCGTTTAAGGCCTTCTCTAGTGTCTCTAGTAAGATTCTTTTTTGCTCTATCTGTAATTTTTCTTCTGGAAATACGGCGCCCACAAGGTTTCCTGCCCCTCGTTTCCGGGGGCGCCCCAAAAGCTTCACTATAGCAGCGAGTCTCTCTTCGCCCACGCTTTGTTCAAAGGTCTCTGTTAACTCCACTTCTTTGCTAATGGTCTCTCTATAAACCACCTGAGGACGCCCTACCAAAAGATCAAGGCCGAATTCGCGTCTTAAACGTTCGAGGATTACCTCCAGATGTAACTCTCCCATTCCAGAGATAATACGTTGTCCGGTGTCAACGTCTATTTTTACCCGAAAGGTAGGGTCTTCTTGGGCGATCTTGGCCAGGGCTTCTTCAACTTTTTCTTCCTCTGCCCGTGTCTTCGGCTCCACCGCAACAGAGATCACGGGTTCATAGGCCCCGATTGCCTCAAGTAAGATGGGATGTTCTGGATCGCAAAGAGTATCTCCGGTAACAGTGTGTTTAAGCCCCATAGCCGCTACGATGTCGCCAGCCTCCGCCTTTTCTAACCTGGTACGTTTGTTGGCGTGAAGGAGAAAAAGACGCGCTATTTTTTCCTTTTTCTTTTGGGTGGCGTTTAAGACGGTCTTTCCTACTTCTAATATTCCAGAGTAAAGGCGCAAATAGACCATCTTACGCCCTTCAAACATCTGCACCTTAAAAGCTAATGCTGCTAAAGGTGCTTCCTCATCAGGAAGCCTTTCTTCTTCACGTCCGGTAAGGGGATTTATTCCTTTAATAGGTGGGATATCAAGAGGAGAAGGAAGATAGCGTACAATACCATCAAGTAATGGTTGCACGCCTTTGTTTTTGAGGGCCGAACCACAAAAGACCGGCACAATTTGAAGCGAAAGGGTCCCTTGGCGAATAAGACGGTGAATTTCTTCTTCGCTCAAAGGTTCATCGGACAGGTATTTTTCAAGGGCCGTCTCATCAAACTCCACAATAGTTTCAAGAAGCTCTTTTTTCACGCGCTGTAAATCTTCTTCCATTTCAGTGGGGACAGGATGATAAGTAAACTTCTCCCCAAAAGTAGCCTCATCCCACAAGATGAGTTTTTCCTGGATGACATCAATCACGCCCTGAAAGCTTTGTTCTGCTCCGTAGGGCATAGTAATTATTACCGGGCGGGCCCCGAGTTTTTCTCGCATCTGAGACACAGTACCCCAAAAATTGGCTCCGATGCGGTCCATTTTGTTAATAAAAGCCATTTTGGGAACGCGAAACCGTTCTGCCTGGTGCCATACAGTCTCAGACTGAGGCTCCACCCCCCCTACCGCACAAAAAACTCCGATGGCCCCATCCAACACCCTAAGACTTCTTTCTACTTCAATCGTAAAATCCACGTGACCCGGAGTATCAATGAGATGAATTTCACAATCTTTCCAATAGCAGGTAGTGCAAGCGGCAGTAATAGTAATACCCCGCTCTTGCTCCTCGGGGAGATAATCCATAGTGGCCTGACCCTCATGAACTTCGCCGATACGATGGATCTTTCCGGTATAGTAAAGAATGCGTTCGGTAAGAGTGGTCTTTCCAGCATCGATATGGGCAATGATGCCAATATTGCGTATTTTTTTAATTCTTGCTTTGCCAGCCATGTGAGGATATTACCTTTTCGAATATCTAATTGACAAGAGAGGTCCAGCATGCCAAAAGAATATTTCTTTTTTCTCTTGGCCTATCTTTTGGGTTCTATCCCTACCGCCCTCCTGGTGGCCAAACCTTTTGGAATTGATCCTAGAGAACATGGCAGCCGTAATCTTGGGGCCACAAATGTAGCCCGCCTCCTGGGTAAAAAATGGGGGCTTATAACCCTTTTAGGAGACATGGGAAAGGGCATTGTTCCTATGCTTTTGGCCTTAAGTCTTTTTAAAGGCCATCCTCATCAGGAGTGGCTGGTAGCAGGAAGTGGTTTTGCAGCCTTTTTAGGCCACCTCTTTCCTCTCTATCTTCGGTTTAGGGGCGGAAAAGGGGTGGCTACTGCCACGGGAGTCTTTTTAGTACTTTGCCCTAAGGCCCTCGGAATCGCCCTCATGTGTTTCATATTAGCTGTAAAATTTTCGGGGTTCGTCTCTGTAGGCTCTCTTTTGGCCTCAGCCCTGATGCCCTTTCTCATCTATCTTTTCTGTCCGCAAAAGACTTATATCCTCACCGCTTCCCTTATGGCCCTCCTTATCTGGATCAAACACAAAGACAATATCCGACGTCTTCTTCGCGGCGAAGAAAAAAGCTGGAAGAAGAAGTAATTAAAAAAACTCCCACCAAAGACTTGACAAATATTACTATTTTGGTATTTAAACACTAGAATATTTTAGGAGAGGAAGAAAATGTCAACAAGCATCTTGAGGATTTCGGAGGCTTTATCTTTGGGGCTTCATGCTATGGCTTATCTCTCGAGTGCGCCAGAAAAGCCTCGACGGGTTAAAGAAATAGCCAAGCGCCTCAAGGCTTCCGAGGCTCATCTTTCTAAGGTACTCCAGGCCTTAGCCCGAGCAGGCCTCCTTAAGGCTACTCGAGGCCCAAAGGGAGGTTACATGTTAGCCAAAAAACCAGAAGAGATCTCTCTTCTTGATATTTTTGAGGTAATAAATGGCCCCCTAAAAGACCAGCGTTGTCTTTTCAAAGAACCTCTTTGTAGTGGAGAGCGCTGTCTTCTCGGAAATCTTTTGGAAGACGTAAACCGACTTGTAAGAGAACATTTTTCTAAGACCACCCTCAAAGAAGCCCAAAATATCTTAACTTAGAAAGGAGGAAGAGCTATGTTAAAAGATGGAGAAAAGGGTGCCGTTCTGCAAAGAGATAAGGAAACTTACGCCATTGTCCCACACGTGCCGCTAGGGGTAGTTACACCAAATTTTCTCAAAAAAATCGCTGAAATTGCAGAAAAATATGGTGTGAAGGCCATGAAGCTCACTAGCGCCGACCGTATTGCTTTGGTCGGTCTTAAGGAAGAAGACATTGACAAGGTGTGGGAAGAGCTGGGGGTAGATCCTGGAGCAGCGGTGGGAGCTTGTGTACGTAGTGTTAAGGTCTGCCCGGGGACGACGTTCTGTCGCCTTGGCCAGCAGGATTCCCTCTCTCTCGGGGCCAAGCTTGACAAGCGCTACCATGGTTATCAGTTACCAGCCAAATTCAAGATTGGTGTAGCGGGTTGTATCAACGATTGTGCAGAAACTTGCATCAAAGACCTTGGCTTTGTCGGTAAACCCAAGGGTTGGAGCGTGCGAGTAGGGGGTTGCGGGGGTTCAAGAGCACGGCTTGCCCAGACTCTGGTAGAAAACGTCTCCACCGAAGAAGCCCTTGAAATTGCCGAAAAAATTATCAAATATTACGAGGCCAACGCTAAAAAAGCTGACCGCCTCGGTCGGCTCATTGATCGGATAGGTTTTGAAGAATTTAAAAAAGCCATTCTCGGCTAATATTAGAATATTAGAAGGGCCCACTTTCCAGGGCCCTTCTTCCTTTTTTCTCTCCTTCATGCTAAGCCTTTGGCATGCGCTTTTTAAAAAGTGTTGAAAACCAAACCTTTTTAGCCATTATCCTGGGTATACTGGCCGGACATTATTTCCCCGAAGCTCTCTTTCGAATTTCTTTTTTTGGAGACGTTTTTTTACGTCTTTTAAAGATGATTATCGCCCCTCTCATTTTGGCATCTGTTTATAGTAGTGTTTCAGGGCTCGGAAGTATATCCCGTGTCAAAAACCTAGGAATAAAGACCCTTTGTTATTACTTCTTAACTACCTCCCTGGCTGTGCTTACTGGTCTTTTCCTCGTAAACCTTTTAAAACCTGGTTATACGCCTGAAGGGGTCTTTTCTCATCCTCAAATCCAGGTAAAAAGTCTTACTTTCCAAGACCTGGTCTTAGGACTGATACCGGAAAACCCTGTTAAAAGCGTAGCTGAAGGCGAAGTTCTTCCTATCATCTTCTTTGCTTTGGCCTTTGGATTAGCTACCTTAGCCCTTCCCCTTTCACGGCAAAAGTTACTCTTTGATTTCTTTGAAGCCTTAAATGACGCTCTCATTACCCTCATCCGGTGGATTATCCATTTAACCCCCCTCGGGGTCTTTGCAATTGTTTCTAGTATCGTAGCGGAAAAAGGTCTCTCCCCCTTGCTTCAGCTTTCTTCATATGTGCTCACCGTGATAGCGGGGCTTAGCTTTCATGCTATCTTAGTACTCGGCGGGCTTTTATTTTTTCTAGGGCGTTTGAACCCCTGGAAGTATTTTCTTGAGGTAAGAGAAGCTCTTCTCGTGGCCTTTTCTACGGCTTCAAGCTCTGCCACCCTTCCTATATCCTTAGAAATTGCCGAAGAAAAAGCCGGGGTGCCTAAAAAAATTGCCGGCTTTGTCCTACCCCTTGGAGCCACTATAAACATGGATGGAACGGCCCTTTACGAAGCTGTGGCCTCCATGTTTATCGCCAATGTCTATGGAATCTCTCTCGGACTCGGAGAACAGGTGCTTATCTTTCTCACAGCTACTTTGGCTTCTATTGGTGCAGCAGGGATTCCAAGCGCTGGCTTGGTAACCATGACTCTAGTTCTCCAAACAGTGGGGCTTCCTCTGGAAGGTATTGGTCTTATTCTGGCGGTGGATCGTTTCCTCGACATGATGCGAACTGCTGTCAATGTCTGGGGAGATCTCATCGGGGCCAAAATTATTTCTCGCTTTACTTAAAACCAAATCGCCAAAAGAAGGCCTCTCGGGTCTTTGGGAGGCTTCTCCGGGATCAACTGTGCCTTCCCGAGAAAGATCTTTTGGGCTGCAAGCAAACAGGCATAAGCATCTAGAAGGTCCTTTTTAAATTTACGGGCCAAGGAGTGCAAATTGTCCAATAAGTTTTGAAAAAGGCAACTCTCTTTGAGAATCTGGAGACGTCTTTGGAAGCCTTCCGGGCTATGTTTGGAAGGCAAAATTTCACCACTAAGAGACCTAAAAACAAGTTCAGGGTGCGTCTCAAAGACATATTTTTCGAGGAGTAGATCTAGGTTTTCGTGAACTTCTTTCAATCTAGGCAAAAGATTGAAGCTCTGACGCGAAATTTTTATCCCTCTAGCTCGCAAAGCCTGATATGAATTAAAGGGTAAAGCCTCAAGGGGTGGAGGAGTAAAAACACTTCCCCGTCGAGGACCCAAAATACAGCGGGCAAGGCGGTCACACTCTCTCCCTCCGGGGGCGTGCTTTTGCAAGAGACCAAGGGGTAGATCAATGGCAAACAGGAAGGCCGGAAGAAGAAAGACATTTCTTAATCTTTCAAAGACAAAGGCCTTTTCCCGCAGAAATTTTCCCTCTTGGGGAGCAAAGACACCACGTACCACCATCCACCCCTGCGGGCAAGCATCGATGCCGACAAGTTCTACCGAGTTTAAATATCTTTCTTGGGCTCCGATATAGAGTTTAGAGGGGGTTCCTATGTGGTCTTTAATAAAGCGTGGCATTTTGGGTAAACACCTCAAGCGCTATGGTATCGATAACCCAGAAAGCTTTTGGAGGGAAGCCTTCGCTCCTCAGCAAGGTCTTTTTAGCCTAGAGGAACTTGAATGTTTGCGGCAAGCCACCGTAGCCATCCCAGGTCTTGGAGGCGTTGGTGGCACCCACCTTATTTGCCTCGTCCGAAGCGGCATCGGACGTTTTAAAATTGCCGAATTTGACACCTTCGAACCCCGTAATATTAGCCGCCAATATGGAGCACGGGTAGATACTCTCGGTCGCTCCAAAGGGGAGGTAATGCTTGAAGAGGCCTTCAAAATTAATCCTTATCTCCAAGTAGAATTTTACTGGGAAGGGCTAACAACGGAAAACGCTCGCTCCTTTCTCGCCGATGTAGACGTAGTAGTAGATGGTATCGAATTTTTTGCCTTAAAGGCCCGCAAACTCCTTTATGATACTGCCCGAGAAATGAAAATCCCGGTCATTACCGCAGGGCCTTTGGCCTTTAGCGGAGTGCTCCTCATTTTTGATCCGGAAAAAAGCCCTTCCTTTGAAGAATTTTTTGACATCGAAGAAGATATGCCAGAAACCGAAAAGGCCCTTCGGTTTGCCCTTGGCCTGGCCCCTAGGCCTATTTTTTTAAAATACCTCGATTTAAAGGCTATTGATCTTAAAAAAGGGCAAGGGCCAGCCTCTGTAATCACCTGTTATCTTTGCAGTGCTTTGGCTTCTATGGAGGCCATTCGAATTATCCTCAAAAGACCAGGGCTTAAGCCTGTTCCTCACTATTTCCTTTTTGACCTTTATCTTCACGAAATTCGTGAAGGCTATCTCAAAAAAGGAAACCGTCATCCGCTCCAGCGTCTTAAAATTTTCTTCCTCAAGAAAAAACTCGGACTTTAAGCCCTTTGATTG
>JALSPG010000083.1 GCA_026986115.1 Thermodesulfobacteriales bacterium | reverse complement strand
TTACCAGCAGAAAGTCTTCTTTCTTTAGCCTATCATGAAGATAGAAGTATTCTTGAATATGCTGTGAAAAGAAAAGTTATTCTAGCCACTCCCCTTACTCTTCTCTCTATTCTGAAGGCCGTTGCCTTGAGCTGGCAAGAAGCGGCTTTTATGCAAAATGCTGAAGAAATTATTAAATCCGGACAAAATCTCTATCAGCGCTTGGTGGTCTTTTCGGCTCATCTTAAAAATCTGGCTCGAAGTCTAGAACAGACTGTAAAATATTTTAATCAGCTTTCTTCTTCCTTCCAGAAGAGGTTGTTACCTGTGGCAAGACGTTTTGAAGAGTTAGGGGTTGTTTCTCCCGACGAAAAACTCAAAACTTCGGAAAAGTTAAAACTCGATGACTTTTGCCAAAAGGATCTTGACCTCTAAACCCCTCGCCTGTTATTGAGAGCAAAATTCCTCAATCAAGGAGGAAGGAATGTTTTTTCCGGCTTACCGCCCCCGTAGATTACGTCGCACAGAAAAATTGCGAGCTTTGGTGCGGGAAACCGAGCTTTCTGTGAATCACCTCGTTTTCCCTCTTTTCATAGTTCCAGGAAAAGGAGTTAAAGAAGAAGTTTCTTCCATGCCGGGGGTTTTTCGCTTTTCAGTAGATAAAATTGCCGATGAGGCCCGGGAAATTGAAGATCTCGGAATACCGGCAGTAATTCTTTTCGGTATTCCGGAAAGAAAAGATGAAATTGGCTCCGAAGCCTACGCCCGGAAGGGTATCGTGCAGCGTGCCATTGAGGCCATCAAAAAGGCTACCTCTGAGCTTTTGGTCGTAACTGATGTCTGCCTCTGCGAATATACCAGCCATGGGCATTGCGGTATTATCAAGAAAGGCGAGGTGGATAACGACTCTACCCTTGAGCAACTTGCCCGCACGGCAGTCTCTCATGCCAAAGCCGGGGCGGATATGGTGGCCCCTTCAGACATGATGGATGGCCGGGTGGGCAGGATTCGGGAGGCCCTTGATGAAGCGGGCTTCAGCCACATTCCCATTATGAGCTACGCGGTAAAATATTGCTCGAGTTTTTACGGCCCTTTTCGGGAGGCAGCGGAATCTGCCCCTCAATTTGGAGATCGCCGCAGCTATCAAATGGACTCGGCCAATGCCCGGGAGGCCTTGCGTGAGGCCACTCTTGATGTAGAAGAAGGGGCCGATATTTTGATGGTAAAGCCTGCCCTTCCCTACCTCGATATTATCAGGAGCCTTAGGGAGAGCTTTAATCACCCTATTGCGGCCTATCAGGTAAGCGGAGAATATGCCATGATCAAAGCTGCCGCTCAGAAGGGCTGGCTTGACGAAAAGCGGGTTGTGCTTGAAAGCCTCCTTTCTATAAGAAGGGCCGGGGCTGACATTATCCTTACTTACTTTGCTAAAGAAGTGGCCTCTAAACTCTCTTAGTCCTTTTGCGGGTTCTCTTTTTGCGGGCCTTCTCAGGAAGGAGGGCTATTTCTAAGATCTGGTCCATGTGGCGCACGGGGATAAACTCTATCCGGCGCCGCATCGGTTTGGGGATCTCTTCTAGGTCTTTGAGATTTTTTTCGGGAATGATTACCTTCTTGATGCCCTTTCGCAAAGCAGCTAAAGATTTTTCTTTAATACCACCCACGGGTAACACTTTACCCCGTAAAGTAATTTCTCCAGTCATAGCTACATCTTTGGAAACGGGAATCTCTGCCAGGGCTGAGATCATAGCCGTGGCAATCGTAACCCCGGCACTTGGCCCGTCTTTGGGGATGGCCCCCGCAGGCAGGTGAATGTGGATATCGTATTTTTCGTAAAAATCTGTTGGGATGCCCCACTCCTTGGCCTTAGAACGGGTGTAAGATAAAGCGGCCTGGGCAGACTCGCGCATAATTTCGCCTAATTGCCCCGTAAGTATAAGGTTCCCCTTCCCTTCCATAATTAAGGCCTCTACATAAAGGACTTCTCCTCCAGAAAGAGTCCAGGCAAGGCCTGTAGCTACCCCGATTTCATCTTCTTCTTGTTCAAGCTCTGGGACATATAAAGGAGGGCCTAAATGTTTATGTAAGTTTTGCCGGCTAATCCGGAATGGCCCTTTTTGCCCTTCGGCTATTTTTCGGGCTATCTTTCGGCAAATCGCGGCGATTTTCCGCTCAAGTTCGCGCAACCCCGCTTCTTCGGTATATTCGTTAATAATTTTAAGTATAGTCTCATCGGAGATCTGAAAATCTTCTGGTCTAAGGCCGTGTTCTTTAATTTGGCGCGGGAGCAAATACCGCTTAGTGATTATCAACTTTTCCTCAGCGGTATAACCGGAGATATAAATTATTTCCATGCGGTCTTTGAGGGCCGGAGGAATAGGGTCTGTCATGTTAGCGGTGGCGATAAACATCACCTTTGAAAGATCAAAAGGCACCCCCAGGTAATGGTCTACAAAAGCGGTATTTTGTTCGGGGTCAAGGACTTCAAGAAGAGCTGCAGCCGGGTCTCCCTGGAAATCGGCACAGAGTTTGTCTATCTCATCGATCATGAAAACCGGGTTGTTGGTTCCGGCCTGCTTCAAGCCTTGGATGATCCGACCCGGAAGGGCTCCAATATAAGTGCGCCGGTGGCCACGGATCTCGGCTTCGTCCCGCACACCTCCTAAGGAAATCCTCACGAATTTGCGCCCCAGAGCCCGGGCAATAGAACGTCCAAGAGAGGTCTTTCCAACTCCTGGGGGGCCTACAAAACACAAAATAGGACCTTTGGCCTTCGGATTGAGTTTTCTTACCGCTAGATATTCCAGAATCCTTTCTTTTACTTTTGCGAGATCATAGTGGTCTTCATCAAGAATCTTTTTGGCTCTCTTGAGATCTAGTTTGTCTTTAGTTTGTTTGCGCCAAGGAAGCTCTGTCAGCCATTCAAGATAGGTCCTGATGATAGCGGCTTCGGCAGAATCAGGATGCATCATTTCCAAGCGTCGAAGCTGCTTTAAGGCTTCTTTTTCTACTTCTTTTGGCATGTGGGCCTTGGTGATCTTTTTGCGAAACTCCTCAATCTCTTGGGCGTGCTCGTCAACTTCTCCTAGCTCCTTTTTGATGGCCCGCAGTTGTTCCCTCAAGAAGTATTCTCTTTGAGTGCGGCTCATCTCTTCCTGGGCTTCGGTCTGTATCTTGGCTTGCACCGTGGCTACTTCTAGCTCCCGGAGGAGATGTTTGTGAAGCTTCTTAAGCCTTTCCAAGGGATTGAAACTTTCTAAAAGCTCTTGAGATTCTGGAATACGAAGCCGTAAGTGTGAAGCCACAAAATCTGAGAGCCTACCAGGTTCTGAAACGCTATCTAAAACAGTATTAAGCTCAGGGGTAAGGTGCCCGCGTAAGGCAAAGACCTTTTCAGCTGTCTCTTTTACAGACCTCATGAGGGCCTCTGTTTCTATGTCTAGACTCTCTGGTTCTTCTTCCCGGACAGGCTCGATGCGGACCAAGAAATAGGGCTTTTCCTTCATAAACTCGAGTACCTTAGCTCGGGCCACAGCCTGGACCAAGACCTTGAGCCTCCCATCGGGGAGCTTAAGGGTACGCATGATAATTGCTACCACCCCTACATGGAAAAGGTCTTCTGGGGTGGGCTCGTCTATTTCGGCATCTTTTTGGGTCAAAATTACAATCAACCTCTCGGCCTTAAGGGCCTCTTCCAAGGCGGCAAGAGAAGGTTCTCGTCCTACATAAAGAGGGATTACCATGGAGGGGAAAAGAACAACATCCCTTACCGCCAAAGCAGGAAGCTCTTCTGGAATTTCAATGTTTTCTCCTTCTGCAATTTCTCCCACGGCTACCAACTCTTCCTCGAATTCGTTCATGTCTGCTCCTTCACTTGACAATTTTTATTTTTAAAAAAAGTTGAAAGATATATTTAACCCAATTTTTCCTCAAATAACAGTTTTCGAAGATGAAGACGGGCAGGGCGTGAAAGTTCATAATAGGTATGGTTCATGTGTTTCGGCTTCCGAAGCCCTTTTTTCTTGAGAAAGCGCCCTTCTACCCGTTCAAGAAACCCCATATTTTCGAGTTCTTTAAGACGCCGCATAGTTTCTCCCAACTCTATGCGAAGCCTACGGGAGAGGAACTTGGCACAATCGGGTGCTGTAGCGTAAAGATCTTTAAGAATCTTCCAATCTTCTTCTTCTAAAACTCCCCAAGGTAAAAGCGCCATAAATACCTCTAAACCTTTAAAATCTAATTAATTTATCGGTTTTATCCCCAGGAATGAGCTTGACATTAAAAACACAATCTTGCTAAAAAGCATAATATATTCAAATTGCGCAAGGTCTTCTTTCGATGGAAAGCTCTTCTTCGATAAGAATAAAAGGCCTGCCTGTCGATCTCCAGTTCAAAAATCTTACTTTAAATTTTAATCGAGGAGGAATGTATGCCCAGTGAACCCCTTATTTTATGGTTTGAAGAAATTTCTATTAAAGATGTACCTTTAGTTGGTGGTAAAAATGCTTCTCTCGGTGAGATGTTTCGGAACCTAACCCCTAAAGGTGTTAAGGTGCCAGATGGTTTTGCAGTTACAGCCGCAGCGTATCGACATTTTATCCACGAAAACCATTTAGATGAAAAAATTCGCCAAATCTTGGAAGGTCTTGACACCCATGACATCAAAGATCTTCAACGTCGAGGGAAGAAGGTGCGCGAGTTGATTCTGAAGGCTGAAATGCCTGAGGATCTAGCTGTTGCCATTAAGGAAGCTTATCACAAATTAGAAGAGAAATATTACCCTGAAGTTGACGTAGCGGTTCGTTCTTCAGCTACTGCCGAAGACCTGCCTGATGCTTCTTTTGCTGGCCAACAGGAAACCTATCTCAATATCCGTGGAGCAGAAAACGTTATCAAACATGTCAAACGCTGCTTTGCTTCTCTTTTTACAGATCGTGCCATTTCTTATCGACAAGATAAGGGGTTTGACCATTTCAATGTTTATCTTTCAGTTGCTATCCAAAAAATGGTACGCAGCGATGCCGCTTCCTCAGGCGTTATGTTTACCTTGGACACAGAATCTGGTTTCCGCGACGTAGTTTATATTACTGGGGCCTGGGGTCTTGGGGAGAACGTGGTGCAAGGAGCGGTAAATCCTGACGAATTTTACGTCTTTAAACCCACACTCAAGCAGGGATTTCGGCCTATCCTTTCCAAAAAATTAGGCTCTAAAGAATATCGTATGGTTTATGGCAAAAGTCCTCGTTGCCCAGTGCGCAACCTACGTACTCCCAAAGAGCTCCGCCAGCGGTTTTGCCTTGAAGATGATGAAATTCTCAAACTTGCCGAATGGGCCTGCATTATCGAAGAACATTACGGGCGCCCTATGGATATTGAGTGGGCCAAAGATGGTGACGGAAAAGAGGTAGGCACCGGAGATCTTTTTATCGTTCAGGCCCGGCCGGAAACGGTCCACGGCACTAAAAAAGAGCAGTTCTACGAAGTTTATAAACTCAAAGAAAAAGGCAAAGTCCTCACAGTTGGAAAAGCCGTTGGAAGCAAAATCGGGCAGGGTAAGGCCAGGGTTATAGAAGACGTCTCCAAGATCCAGGAATTTCAGCCGGGAGAAGTCCTGGTCACGGATATGACAGATCCCGACTGGGAACCCATTATGAAGATTGCCTCTGCCATTGTTACCAATCGCGGGGGGCGCACCTGCCACGCTGCCATTGTCTCTCGTGAGCTGGGTATCCCCTGTATTGTGGGCACCAATAACGCTACTGAGGTTATCGAAACCGGAATGGAAGTGACGGTCGATTGTTCGCAGGGTGAAGAAGGTTATGTTTATGAAGGACTGGTTCCTTTTGAAATAGAACGTATCGATCTTACCAAGATTCCGCGCACCCGCACCAAGATCATGATGAATGTCGGTATCCCGGAGCAGGCCTTCTCTCAGGGACAACTTCCTAACGATGGGGTAGGTTTGGCGCGATTAGAGTTTATTATTGGTTCCCACATTGCGATTCACCCTCTTGCCCTTCTCAATTATGAGGAACTTAAGGAGCGGGCCAAAAAGGATCCAAAGATCCGGAAAATAGTGCGCATTATTGATGAGAAGGCTCCCATGTATGAGAACAAGGCCGATTTTTACGTTGACAAGTTGGCCCAGGGAGTAGCCATGATAGCGGCGGCCTTCTATCCCAAAGATGTCATCGTAAGGCTCTCAGATTTTAAGAGTAACGAATATGCTAATTTGGTAGGAGGCCATCTTTATGAACCAGTAGAACACAACCCCATGATCGGCTGGCGGGGGGCATCGAGATATTATGACCCGCGTTTCGAACCAGCTTTTGCTTTAGAATGTAAGGCCCTCAAAAAAGTGCGAGATGAAATGGGGTTAACCAATGTAAAAGTGATGATTCCCTTCTGCCGGACGGTAGAAGAGGGCGAAAAGGTTATCCAAGTCATGGAAAAATACGGACTCAAACAGGGAGAGAATGGGCTCGAAATCTATGTCATGTGTGAAATCCCAAGCAACGTGATACTGGCTGACGAATTTGCCAAGGTCTTTGATGGTTTCTCTATTGGTTCAAATGATCTTACCCAGCTCACTCTCGGACTTGACCGAGATTCTGAGCTTGTCTCCCATATCTACGACGAGCGGAATCCGGCGGTTAAAAAACTTATCCGCCAAGTCATTCAAGACGCCAAAAAAGCCAAACGAAAGGTAGGTATTTGTGGGCAGGCCCCTAGCGATTTTCCTGACTTTGCTGCCTTTTTAGTAGAGTGCGGTATTGATTCCATGAGCTTAACCCCAGATACCATCATTCGTACTTGGCTTTTGGTTGCGGAGAAGGAAAAAGAGCTCGGCATAAAACCAGAATAGATCTCCAGGCCCTTATTTTTAAAAGCTCCCTACGAGGGAGGGGGCAAAATCTCCCCTCCCTCGTAGGGAGGGGGGCAGGGAATTCAATTTTGCCGCTTGCCATTAGCCACTCTAATAGCCGGAAATTTAGGCCCAACACATATATTTGCTTTTTGTCTTGCTCATTTTCTTCCTTCGGTGTTAAATAGCCAGACAAAACTCACGCCCTCTCACAGGGGTGGCCGGGTGTCCGCTAGGCGGATTGGCCATCCTAGGGGCGGAGGAAAAACCCAAAAGGAGGTTTCTTTATGTCCAGACTCACCATGAAACAACTTCTTGAAGCTGGGGTCCATTTTGGCCATCAAACCCGCCGTTGGAACCCTAAAATGAAACCTTTCATTTTTGGAGAAAGAAATGGCATCCATATTATCGACCTTCAACAAACAGTAAAGCTTTTTGACGTAGCTTACGATTTTATCGTAGATACTGTGGCCAATGGAGGTAAGGTGCTTTTTGTAGGGACCAAACGCCAAGCTCAAGATACAATCAAAGAAGAAGCCGAAAGATGCAGCATGTATTATGTAAATCATCGTTGGCTTGGCGGTACTCTTACTAATTTTCGCACTATTCGTAAGAGTATTGATAAGCTCAAAAAGCTTGAAACTTGGTTCGAAGATGGAACTATTGAACGTTTTCCTAAAAAAGAACGCCTAAAACTTGAGCGTTTGAAAGAAAAACTTGAGCGAAATCTCGGGGGAATCAAAGACATGGAAGATTATCCCCAAGCTATCTATATTGTAGACCCCAAAAAAGAACACATTGCGGTACTTGAAGCCCGGAAACTAGGGATCCCTATTGTGGCTATTGTGGATACCAATTGTGATCCTGATCTTATCGATTACATCATTCCCGGAAATGACGATGCTATCCGGGCTATAAAACTCCTTACCAGCAAGATTGCCGATGCCTGTTTGGAAGGAAAATCCCTCTGGGAAGAAAAACTCCAGGCTGAAACTGACAAGGAAATAGAGGCCGAGATGTTGGAAGCAGCTGAATCTTCCGAAACGGAAGAAGCTGAGAAAATTGCCGAAGAAATTATAAGTGAGGCTTTAGCCGAAACGGAAACCGAGGCTGAAACTCAGGCGGAAGCCCAGGAATAAAATCAAAGAGGAGGAAGGTTATGGCTGAAATCACCATGGACATGATCAAAAAACTGCGCGAGAAAACCGCAGCAGGAATGATGGATTGTAAAAAGGCTCTAGAAGAAGCTGGTGGGGATATGGAAAAAGCCGTAGATATTCTCCGCCAGAAAGGGTTGGCAATAGCGGCCAAACGGGCTGGCAAAGCTACTAAGGAGGGCGTGGTGGCCGCTTATATTCATGCCACCAAAAAGTTGGGGGCCATGGTAGAAGTTAATTGTGAGACCGATTTTGTGGCGCGCACTGAAGAGTTCCAAAAATTTGCCTACGATGTAGCTATGCACATTGCAGCTACTAATCCTATTTGTGTTTCTAGGGAGGATATGCCAGAAGAAGTCCTTCAAAGGGAAAAAGAAATTTATGTGGCTCAGGCCAAAGAAAGTGGTAAACCAGAAAATGTGATCGAAAAGATTGTCCAAGGAAAGTTAGAAAAGTTTTTCAAAGAATCAGTTCTTCTCGAACAACCTTTTGTGAAAAATCCAGATCTTACCATTCAAGACCTTTTGAACGAGCTGATGACTAAGACAGGGGAACGCATTCAAATTCGACGTTTTACCCGTTATCAAGTGGGTGAGGAAGAATAATGGCGGAGGATGGCCCTCGCTACCGTAGGATCCTCCTAAAATTAAGCGGCGAGGCCCTGATGGGCTCCGCCGCTTACGGTATAGATCCTGCCGTTTTATCTTCCCTAGCCAAAGAACTCTCTCAACTTAAGAAACTTAAAGTACAGGTTGGTATTGTTATCGGTGGTGGTAATATTTTTCGAGGGATTGCCGGGGTGGCCCAAGGTTTTGACCGGGTACGAGCAGATCAGATGGGAATGTTAGCCACCATAATAAATGCTTTGGCGTTAGCCGAATCTCTTTCAGCCCATGCGGTCCCTGCCAAAGTGTTTTCAGCTTTTGAGATAAAAGGGGTTCTGGAACCTTTCTCAAAGGAAAGGGCTATAGCACTCTTGGAAGAAGGATATTTTGTCGTCCTTGCTGCTGGTACTGGAAACCCCTTTTTTACTACTGATACTGCGGCAACTTTAAGGGCCCTTGAACTCGAAGCAGAAATCCTTTTTAAAGCTACCAAGGTCGACGGAGTCTATACCGCTGATCCCGAAAAAGATCCCTCTGCTCAAAAATTTGATTATCTTTCCTATGACGAAGTTTTATCACGGAATTTAAAGGTAATGGATTTAACGGCTATATCTTTAGCTAGAGATCATGAACTTCCGATTTTAGTCTTTAATATGCAAAAGATAGGCAATATTGTGAAGGCGGTTTGTGGTGAAAAGGTGGGAACGCTGGTAGGAGGTGCACCATGATTAAAGAGCTTCTAGAGGATGCCAAACGTCGAATGGGAAAGTCTGTAGAAACTTTTAAAAACGAAGTGGCTAGAGTGCGTACAGGTCGGGCCTCGGTAGCACTCCTTGACGGAATCAAAGTGGATTATTACGGCACCCAAATGCCTCTTAACCAAATGGCCACTATTACTGTTCAAGACGCCCGTCTCATCGTCATTCAACCTTGGGATGTTTCTGCTATCGGGGCCATAGAGAAGGCCATTCAGCGTTCCGAATTAGGCCTCAACCCGGTAAATGATGGCAAGATCATTCGTATCTCCGTACCGCCGCTTACAGAAGAAAGGCGCAAAGAGCTGGTAAAGATGGTGCGCAAAATGGCAGAAGAAGCCCGAGTAGCTATTCGAAATATCCGCCGTGATATCCTTGATGATCTCAAAGATCTCAAAAAGGAAGGTGAAATCTCCGAAGATGACTTTTATCGGGCTCAGGATCAACTTCAAAAAATAACCGACGAATATATTGGTAAAATAGAAAAGATCTTGGAACAAAAAGAAAAGGACATCATGACTGTTTGATGCTGGAGGGGCTTGATCCGTCCAAACTTCCTCAACACGTAGCCATTATCATGGATGGCAATGGTCGCTGGGCCAAAGCCCGGCATCTTCCTCGTATTATGGGCCACCGTGAAGGAATGAAGTCTGTCCGGGCGGTAGTTGAGACCGCCCGTAAGATTGGGATCAGGGTTCTCACTCTTTACGCCTTCTCTAAAGAGAATTGGCAACGCCCTCCAGAAGAGGTTTCTTTTCTTATGCGGCTTCTTAAGGAGTATCTTGAAAAAGAAGTAGAAGAACTTCACCGGAAAGATATTCGTATTCAAGCCATCGGAGAAATAGAGCTTTTACCCAATGAAATTTACCACCTGCTTTTAAAGTCAATAGAAAAAACGCGTTTCAATCGAGGGATGATCCTTAATCTAGCTTTAAGTTACGGTGGTCGGGCAGAAATCGTAAATGCTGCCAAAAAATTTGCCAAACTTGTCAAAGAAGGAAAGATGGAACCAGAAGAACTTCAGGAAGAAACTTTTTCTACTTTTCTCTACACCAAAGATCTCCCGGACCCAGATTTTTTGATTCGTACCAGTGGGGAACAACGACTCTCAAACTTCCTACTTTACCAATGTGCTTATACCGAGCTTTACTTTACCACTACCCTCTGGCCAGATTTTAGAGAAAAAGAATTTTTGGAAGCTTTGCGTGATTATCAACGACGT
>JALSPG010000082.1 GCA_026986115.1 Thermodesulfobacteriales bacterium | reverse complement strand
CGCTACCAACATATCGTGTCCTGGTCTCGAAATTTTATGAAGGAAAAAGAAAGCCTTTTTAAGGCTCGGATTGACGAAGGCTATATTCGAGATGGTCATGGTGATCTTTATTCTGCCAATATATGTTTTGATGAGCCCCGGCAGAAGGTTTATATCTTCGATTGTATCGAATTCAACGATCGTTTCCGTTGCGGAGATGTAGCCCAAGATCTGGCCTTTTTGGCGATGGATCTTGATTTTCACCATCTTAAATCCCTTTCTGACTACTTTATCACAAAATATGTCTCCCTTTCGGGAGATACTCAATTGCAAGAAATTTTGGGCTTTTATAAATGTTACCGCGCTTATGTGCGCGGGAAGATAGGTTGTTTTACTTGGGCTTCTCCCGAAGTGGAAGAACAAATCCGAAAGAAAAGCCTTGAGGATGCTAGACGTTATTTTGATCTTGCTTATCTTTACGCAGAAGGAAAGCCCTATTTGATTGTAGTTTTTGGGCTTTCTGGTACTGGAAAGAGTACCTTGGCTCGAGCCTTAACAGCCGAACTTCTTGCTAATTATTATAATTCTGACATTGTCCGCAAAAAGCTTTTGGGAATCCCTCCTGAAGAACATCATTATGAACCCTTTGGTAAAGGAATTTATGGAGAGGAAATGACTAGACGAACTTACGAAGCCTTAGCCGAATTTGCGGCTCAAGATCTTCGGGAGGGGCGAGATGTGGTTCTTGATGCCACTTATCGTGCCAAGGCTTTTAGAGAGCTTGTTTTTCAGAAGACCAAAGATATTCCCAAAACGATTTTATTTGTACAATGTGTAGCCCCCGATGAAATTATTAAAAAGCGCTTTGAGGTACGAGCCCAAAAAACAGGTGAACCTTCTGATGGTCGTTGGGAAATTTATGTCAAACAAAAAGAGGTGTTTGAACCGCCAATAGAAATCCCAAAAGAAATACTTTTGCTATTAGAAACAACCCGTCCGGTAGGAGATTTAACAAAAGAAATTTTAAAAAGACTGAAAGAGATTGAAAGCAAAGCTTGTCAAGCGTGCAGAAAATAGCAAACTTCTGATTTTCTTCCTCGGATGGGGGATGGACGAAACTCCTTTTTTGGAGCTAGTTCCCCTGGGGTGGGATGTATTGTTTCTTTACGACTTCCGTAATTTAAAACCTCCAGTCTTCCCTGATGATTATAAAGAAACAAAAATATTGGCCTGGTCTTTCGGAGTGGTAGCAGCTCTTAGTGTAAGAGAAGAGCTTAAAGGCCCACTTCTTTGTGTTGCAGGTACAGGTGCCTTTTATCATGCCCATTTTGGTATTCCCCCACGTCTTTATGATGTTACTTTAAAGGCCCTCAAAAGAGATACAGAAAAAACCCTCAATTCTTTTTACCAGAATATGTTTACAGATAAGAAAGATTTAAATTTTTTCCTCTCACGGAGGCCTCAAAGGTGCCCCTCTTCCTTAATAGAGGAGCTTGAAAGTATAAAAGATAAAAGCTATCTCCCCCCAAATAAAAAGCCTTTGGTACTTATTACCCATCGCGATCGCATTATCTCTGCCAGAAATCAGAAAAAATACTGGGGTAAAGGCCCTTACATCCGGGAAGGCCCTTTTGGACATTTTCCTTTCTATCGTTTTCGAAATTTGGAAGATCTTTGGTATTACGCCTCAAAGGCGTTGCCAGAGTCTTTCAAAGTCGATCTTTAGGGGGCAGGGTAGGCCTTCAAAAGAAAAAGAGCCCCTCTCACCAT
This sequence comes from Thermodesulfobacteriales bacterium, assembly GCA_026986115.1. Taxonomy (GTDB): domain Bacteria; phylum Desulfobacterota; class Thermodesulfobacteria; order Thermodesulfobacteriales; family Thermodesulfatatoraceae; genus Thermodesulfatator. Next base: position 857 of record JALSPG010000082.1, on the reverse strand, counting down.
CAAATACCTTTGTATATTTGCCATTTTTGAGAAAGAAGATACGCGTTTTTCTGAGTCCCGGATAGACGAGCACGAAATAGGGAACTTTTTCCCTTTCATAGAGGGCGAATTTGAGTATTTCATCTCGCTGGGCTGTATTGGGAGAAACCACCTCAACGACTATTAAAGGGGGTTCTTTGAGATAATCTTCCACCTCATGGCAGACGAGGGAAAGATCGGGCCTTACTACAGTGTTCTGATCTATGATCCAATCAAGCTCAGGGAAGACGTAACACTTTTCGGGACAATCCCGCAGTTGCTCTTCAAGGAGTGTTCCTAAGAGCAGACAAACTAACTGGTGTTTGGCTAAGGGGGAGGGGGCCATGGCATAGGGAGTGCCTTCTATGAGCTCCCAGTCTCCATCCCATTGTCGATAGTCATCAATAGTGTATTTTTCTTTTAACTCCGGAAGACCCATAAAACCTCCTTTTTAAATAGCGGGAGAGTTTTCCTAAAAACGAACTACGGAATATTTTAACTTAATTTTAGCAGAAATTTTAGTTAAGAGATCAATGATCGAAAAAACTTTAATTAAAAGACGTTTTCTACGGGCTCTTCCTAGCTACGAAAAAAAGGCTTTTGTCCAAAAAGAAATGGCCTATGTCTTAATTGAGGCTTTATCTTTTAAAAATTTTTACTCTTCTGTTCTGGAAATCGGAGCAGGAACAGGCCTTTTTACCCGCTTTTTTATAAATGAATATGACTTTGATTTCTACATCGCTACCGACATTCTTGACTCTTGTGCCTTTTTTTTCCACAAACTTCCGGTCTATTTTTTGGTGGCAGACGGAGAAGCACTTCCTTTTAAAGGGGAAATT
>JALSPG010000081.1 GCA_026986115.1 Thermodesulfobacteriales bacterium | reverse complement strand
GGGCTAGTTAAGGAGGCTTTTATGGCAGGAAAGGAAAAGAAGGCATCTGAAGGGGAAGAAAAAAAGGGTGGCAAAAAAAAGCTTCTTTTTTTCGTCATTATAGGAGTGGTGCTTTTGGCCGGTATAGGAGGTGGGGCTTATTTTTTCCTTTTTGCCAAAAGTAGCCCTCCACCCGAAGAGCTCGAGAAAGAGGCCTCCCCACCAGAACCAGAAGTGGGCCCTTTTTTACAGCTAGATCCTTTCATTGTAAATTTGGCTGATCCCACCGGACACCGGTATCTCCGAGCCAAGATTACTCTTGAATTCCGTAACGATGAGGCCTTTCAAAAAGCCAATGAACGTATTCCTCAGATAAACGACGCCATTATTATGGTGCTTTCCAGCAAGACTGTAGAAGAGATGCTTTCTCCAGAAGGAAAGCTTGAATTGCGGCTGGAACTTATCCGCAAACTTAACGATCTCCTTGGTCCTAATAGTGTCAAAAATATCTATTTCACTCAATTTGTAGTGCAGTAGCCATGGGAGAGATCCTTTCACAAGAAGAAATAGATGCCCTTTTAAGTGGTATTGATCAGGGTGCGGTAGATACCACTCCCGAGGAACCGGCTTATGACGAGGCGGATGTCAAGCCTTTTGACTTCCGGAACTACACGGTGGCAGCCCGCCTTAAGATGCCGGGTTTGGAGGTAATAAACGATTATTTTGCGCGTGGTTTTAGAAGTGTACTTTCCTCCATGCTCCGAGAAGTAGTGGATATCGTGGCCCTTCCCATCAAAATGGAACGCTTCAAGGATTTTTTGAATCGCATCCCCGTGCCAGCATCCCTTCATCTTTTCAAGATAGAGCCTTTGAGGGGGCATTGTCTTCTAAATTTTGAGAGCCGTTTGGTTTTTGCCTTTGTAGAAAGGTTTTTAGGGGGCAGCAGCCGTCGGATGACAAGGGTGGAGGGACGGGAATTTACCCATATTGAACAACGCCTTATCAAACGTGTAGTGGAAGCTGCTCTTCACGAATTGGAAAAGGCTTGGCGGGGAATTCATCCTGTGAAACCCCAATACGTTCGCAGTGAAATCAACCCCCAATTTGCTCGGGTAATGCAGCCTGATGAAACGGTAGTGGTTTGTACCTTTAGTTTGGAATTAGAAGACCTCAAAGGAGAGCTCCTTATTTGTTATGGTTTGGGAACACTTCAGCCGGTCAAGACCAAACTTTATTCTCCCTTCCAAAGCGACGAAGACGCCGATCCTTACTGGCGTCAACAACTGGAGGAAATTGTCCGTTCAGTGATTGTAGAACTTCTGGTCCCTTTGGGTTCGGCCGAAGTCTCCGGAAGGGATCTCCTTGATTTGTCTGAAGGAGATATCATCCAACTTGACACCAAAATTGATCAACCCCTTCCGGTCTATATCGCAGGTCTTAAAAAGATGCTGGGAGAGCTGGGCCTTTACCGGGGCCGAAAGGCCATTCGGGTAATCGAATTTCTAAAAGAGGAGTAAAGAGATGTCTGAAGAACTCCGTCAAGACGACATTGACGCCCTTTTGAACCAGAATCAGGAAGAGCAGAAATCCGAAGAAGAATCCAAAGACGCCCAAGCCGAATCAGAAAACTCCGAAGTAGGGGAGGCCGAGGCCGATCTTCTGGCCCAGTGGGAGGAGGCTCTTAAGGAGGCCAAAGAAGCGGAAGCCAAAAACGAACCACCTAAGGAAGAAAAGAAGAAAGAAACCCCTGCGGCTTCTCAAGCCAATTTTGAAGAGTTTCGTGAGACTCAAGGGGGAGATGAGCATCCGAGTCTGGATTTTATTCTCGATATTCCCCTAGAAATTTCGGTAGAGATCGGACGTTCCAAAATGATAATCAATGATCTTCTCAAACTTTCTCAGGGCTCCATTATAGAGCTCAACAAACTGGCTGGAGAGCCTGCCGAAATTTATGTCAACCAAAGGCTTATGGCTCGAGGAGAGGTAGTGGTGGTGAACGATCGCTTTGCCGTAAGGCTCACCGAAATCATCTCTCCCCAAGAAAGAGTAAGGCAGCTGGGATCATGAACGGTCTTTCACTTTATTTAGAAATTTTGGGTCTAACATTGCTCCTTTGCGGAGCGTTGGTTTTGGTTTTTTGGGGTATTCGTCGCTTCCGTTGGGGACGAACTTCTTCTCCAGAAGTTATAAAGCTCCTTGCTTTTCGCTCTCTTTCTGCCAAATCCCAACTCCTAGTTGTGGAAGTGGAAGGTCAAAAACTACTTTTGGGCCTTGGGGAGGAAGGCCCAAGACTTATTTGCCGTTTGGGAAAGGATGATGCGGCTAAAGATTAGTTTTTCTTTTGCTTTAATTTTGGTACCAGGCACGGCCTTGGCTCTCACCCTTCCCACTTTACGGGTGGGGTTAGAAGCAGCTAAGGGGCCCGAACAAATGGCCACTGTGCTTCAGATCCTTCTTCTCCTTACCATTCTTTCTGTGGCTCCAGCCCTTCTTTTAATGCTTACCTCCTTTACCAGGTTGGCTGTAGTCTTTTCTCTTTTGCGTCACGCTTTAGGAACTCAGCAAACTCCCCCTAACCAGGTTTTAATAGCCCTGGCTCTTTTCCTCACTTTTTTCATCATGAGCCCGGTCTTTAGTCAGGCATACCAGCAGGCAGTGAGACCTTATCTGGACGGAGAAATAAGTGACGAAGAATTTTTCCGCAGCGCCCTAAAACCTTTTCGGGAATTTATGTTTCGTAATACCCGCGAAAAAGACCTGGCCTTGATGCTCAAGCTTTCCGGGGAAGAAAGGCCAGCACGTAAAGAAGACGTAAAGACCTTAAGCCTCATCCCGGCATTTATGATCAGCGAATTACGTTCGGCCTTTGAAATTGGCTTTTTACTTTATATCCCCTTTCTCATCATCGACATGGTAGTGGCCAGTGTTCTTCTCTCTATGGGAATGATGATGCTTCCTCCGGTAATGATTTCTCTGCCGCTTAAAATTCTCCTTTTTGTTTTGGTAGATGGTTGGAACCTTCTGGTGGGTTCATTGGTGAAGAGTTTCTTTTGAGGGGGTTTTTAAAAGATGACAGAAAACATGGTGCTTGGGCTGGCAAGGCAGGCTATTGAACTTACGCTTCTCATTTCGCTTCCTATGCTGGCGGCGGGTCTTATCATAGGGCTCCTTATCAGTATCTTTCAAGCAGTAACACAGATCCAAGAAATGACCCTTACTTTTGTGCCCAAGATTGTAGCGGTCCTCTTAGCGCTTCTTCTTTCCTTTCCGTGGATCATGCGAAAGATGATTGCCTTTACCGAACAGATAATTCTTGGCATTCCGGGGTATCTGAAATGAACGGGGATTTTTATCTTTTCTTAGCACGTCATGCCGCAGTCTTTGCCTTAGTACTCCTAAGGGTGGGCTTTTTTGTGGCTTTTCTTCCCGTTTTCGGTAGTCGCATGGTACCGCTGCAGGTGAAAGCAGGAGTAGCCCTACTTTTAGCCCTTATTTTTACACCTTTGGTGGCAGAAAAGACTGATTTTCCTCAAAATATCTGGCAATTTCTGCTTTTAGCTTTTCCAGAAGCCCTTTTGGGAATGACACTCGCTTTCTTGGTTCGTTTGATATTGGCCGGGATCCAATTTGGAGGGCAGCTCCTGGGCTTTCAAATGGGGTTTGGGGTGGCCAATGTTATTGATCCTGCAACAGGCCTTCAGGCACCGGTTCTTTCTCAAGTGGCTTATTTGATAGCCCTTCTTCTCTTTTTAGTCTTTGATATGCATCACTATTTCTTACTGGGCTTAGGAGAGAGTTTTAAACTCTTACCCCCAGGAGAGCTGGGCATAAAAGCATCTGTCTTCAAATTTTTCCTCCAAAAAGGGGAGATCATCTTTGTGGTGGGGCTTAAAGTATTGGCCCCGGTGATGGCCATTTTGCTCCTTGTCCAGATTGCTCTGGGAATAGTCTCGCGCTTTGTGCCTCAAATAAACGTAATGATTGTGAGTTTTCCGCTCACCATCGGCATAGGGTTCTTTTTCTTTGGACTTACTTTAGAGATTTTGGCGGAGGTTTTACGGCCCGCTTATGGTGAAGCGGTAAGATTGATGCCTTTTATCATACAGTTCTTTAGGGGCTAGATCGTGGCGGAAGAAAGCTTTCAGGAAAAGACAGAAGAACCCACGCCGCGAAGGCGCGAGGAAGCTCGTAAAAGAGGCCAAGTAGCCAAGAGCCGGGAGGTAGCGGCGGTGGCGGTCCTTTCCGGGGGGCTTTTGGCCTTTGTTTTGGCTGGAAACTACATGCTTACACAATTTTTTCTTATTTACCGGGTCTTTTTAGCCTTTCCTAAAGGAGGTTTTGATCTTTATCGGGCCGAAGGGATCCTTTGGTTAGCGGTTAAATTGGCCCTTAAGGCCATTTTACCGGTGTTGGTTTTTCTCCTGCCGATAGCCTTTCTTTCTCTCTATCTCCAAATAGGAGGAATAGCTGCCTGGGAAAGCCTCCTTCCCAAAGGGGAACGCATAAATCCCGTTCAAGGATTCAAGCGCCTTTTTTCTCTTCCTTCCCTGGTGGAACTTCTTAAGTCCATTCTGAAGCTTATTATTATCAGCCTGATAGCTTATCTGGTTATTTCTTCTGAGAAAGAAAAAGTTCTCCTTTTAGCCCGGACAGAAATCCCCGAATTTGGAAGAGCGGTTTTTGTTCTTTCTCGTAATCTGGTTTTTAAAACCATCATCGTCCTTTTGGTCTTGGCAATACTCGATTTCCTTTTTCAGCGCTGGGAAACCGAACGCCAGCTCCGCATGACGCGAGAAGAGCTCAAAGAAGAGCTCAAACAAACCGAGGGCGATCCCTGGGTGAAATCCAGAATCCGGCAGATTCAGCGAGCCATGGCTCAGAAACGCATGATGGCAGAGGTTCCCAAGGCCGATGTGGTGATTACTAACCCTGTTCATTACGCCGTGGCACTCAAATACGAGATGGAAGAGATGCCTGCTCCCAAAGTTTTGGCCAAAGGCAAGGGACATGTGGCGCAAAAAATAAGAGAAATTGCCGAAAAGGCCGGGGTGCCAGTTGTTCAAAATCCGCCTCTGGCCCAAGCCCTTTATACCGACGTTGAAATTGGGGAATTTATCCCGGCCGAACTTTACCAAGCAGTGGCAGAAGTTTTGGCCTACGTCTATCGCTTGAGGGGGAAGGTTAACTGATGGCGGAAAGGGCACTTCCTCTACCAAAAAGTTTAAGCCTGGATCCTACCAACTTGGTGGTAGCAGGAGCGGTCGTAGGAATTTTGACCATTATGGTCTTTCCTCTCCCCCGCTATCTCATGGATTTTTTGATTTCTCTTAGTTTTAGTGTCGCGCTCCTCATCCTGCTCATGTCTATGTATATCAAAAGGCCGCTCGATTTTACCGCCTTTCCGGCCCTCTTGTTGGTAACCACTCTCTTTCGTCTTTCTCTCAATGTAGCCTCTACCAGGCTTATTCTGCTTCACGGTCATGAAGGCCCGGCTGCCGCTGGGCACGTGATCAAAAGTTTTGGTCAATTTGTGGTGGGTGGAAATTATGTTGTAGGGGCTATTGTTTTTGCCATCTTGGTCATCATCAACTTTGTGGTGATCACTAAAGGGGCAGGCCGTATTGCCGAGGTGGCGGCGCGTTTCACTCTGGATGCTATGCCAGGTAAGCAGATGGCCATCGATGCCGATTTGAATGCAGGCCTCATCGACGAAGCTGAGGCCAAAAGACGCCGGGAGGAAATTGCCAAAGAGGCGGAATTCTACGGGGCTATGGATGGTGCCAGCAAATTTGTTCGTGGTGAAGCCATTGCTGGTCTCATCATTATGGCCATCAATGTTATCGGTGGTCTTATCATTGGTTCTCTTGAAAAAGGCCTTTCTATCTCGGAAGCGGCCCAAAGTTATACCCTTCTCACCATTGGTGATGGACTTGTTTCCCAAATTCCGGCTCTCATTGTTTCAACTTCAGCCGGTATTATCATCAGCCGGGCAGCGGCAGAGGCCAGTATGGGGCGGGATTTTGCTCGCCAATTTGCTACCAGGCCCGAGGCGTTGGCTTTAGCCGCAGGCATTGTTTTTGTCTTTGGGCTTCTTCCAGGCCTTCCTACGATTCCTTTTTCCCTTCTGGCCCTTTTCTTGGGGGCCTTGGCCTATGTTGCTTACCGCACCCGTCAGGAACTAGAAGGCAAAGAAGAGGAGCCAGAGATCTCGGCTCCCGAAGAATCTTCTGCCTCCGATGTAGTGGAGGACCTATTAGTCGTAGATATTTTAGAGCTTGAGGTAGGCTACGCTCTCATCCCTTTGGTGGATGAATCTCAGGGGGGAGACCTCTTAGAACGAATTAGAACCATGAGACGCCAGTTTGCCATGGAGATGGGGCTCATAGTGCCTCCGCTTCACGTGCGAGACAATCTTCAGCTTCGTCCTGGCGAATATGTAATTCTCATCAAAGGAGTAGAAGTAGCCCGGGCTGAGCTTATGCCAGGGCATTATCTCGCTATGGACCCCGGAGATGTAAAGAAAAAGATAGACGGCATCCCTACTACCGAGCCTGCTTTTGGCCTACCGGCACTGTGGATCCCAGAAGATAGTAAAGAAGAAGCAGAGCTTGCAGGCTATACAGTGGTGGATCTTTCCACTGTAGTAATTACCCACTTGGCCGAGGTGATCAAAAGCCACGCCGACGAGCTCTTGGGGCGGCAAGAAGTACAACGTCTTCTTGACGCCCTTGCCAAACACTATCCCAAAGCGGTGGAAGAGTGTCTAAATGTAGCCGCCCTCGGAGTGGTTCAAAAGGTGCTTCACAATTTGGTGCGGGAACGGGTTTCCATTAGAGATCTTCTCACCATTGTAGAAACTATTGCAGATTATGGACAACATGTGAAAGACCCTGATCTTCTAACCGAATATGTTCGTCAGCGTTTGGGAAGGGTTATTGTGAAGCCTTATTTAGCTTCTGATGGAAGACTCCATGCCGCCGCCGTAGGAGAAGATATCGAGGAAGCTATTAGGCGGGCTCTTCAGCGTACTGATCAGGGTACATTCCTTACCCTAGATCCAAAAGTAGGCAGCCGTATCGTAGCAGCCTGCACTCAAGCAGCAGAGCGGTTGGCTGCAATGGGCTACACGCCAGTCTTTCTCTCAGGTCCTGTTTCCAGAAGACATCTTCGGCGCCTTATTGAACGAAGTCTTTCACAGGCGGCGGTTATTTCTCAGGCAGAAATTCCTTCTCAGGTCCAGGTCGAAATTCATGAAACAGTGAGGCTTGCGTGATGAAAGTACAAAAATTCCGTGCTCGTACTTCGGTAGAGGCCTTGGCCAAGGTCAAAGAAACTTTAGGGGAAGATGCTGTTATTCTTTCCACCCGCAGAGTGCGGGAAGGGGGAAGATGGCTTTATGAAATGACGGCGGCCATTGATTTCGAACCTCCCGAGCCGGAAGTTCTAACTCGCAAACGTGAAGGCTTTTCTTTGGTTTTAAGAGAAATCGAAGATCTTAAAGGCCTTATTCGAGGGCTTAAGGCCAGTCTGAAACCTCGAAATCCCCTGGGAGAAATTCTTTTGGAGCAAGGAGTCCCGGTAGAAGTCCTCAAAATTTTTGGCTCAAATGGCGATCTAAATAAAGAGGTATTTCTTAAAAAGGTTTCGGATGCTGTGGCTGAGAGGGTGGAGACGAGACCTTTTTCGCGGGTGCTGGTCTTTATCGGGCAAGCTGGAGTAGGTAAAACCACCTCTCTAATAAAGCTTGCTGCCCGTCTTGGTTGTGCAGGTCATCAAGTGGCTCTCCTCTCCTTAGATACAGTGCGAGTAGGGGCAAAGGAACAAATAAGCCGTTATGCCGAACTCTTGGACTTGCCACTTGAGTTTGCAAGGCCGGAGGAGTTTAAAGAGGCCTTAGAAATACTCAAAAAATATGATTACGTCCTCGTGGATACTCCGGCCCTTTCTCCTTCCTTTCCCGAAAGTTATCTAGTTCGTTTTCTCAAAGCTTCTTCGGAAGTGAGTCTTCACCTTGTTTTAAGGGCCACAGATGCAGCTCTGGCAATAAGAAGGGTCCTAAAACGGCTTCAAGGACTTGCGGTACGGTCCCTGGTGATCACTCATCTGGAAGCTTTGGAGACTTCCGGCCCACTTTATTGGATTTTTTTACCAGGCCTTCCCCCGGTGAGTTTTCTATCCACCGGTGACCAGGTGCCGGAGGATTTTGAACGCGCTACTCCCAAGAGGCTTTTGGGTCTCCTTTTGCGGAATTTAGAGATGGAGGAAACCTATGCCGCTTAATTTAGTGCCAGCTCTTAAAAATGGCCCTCGTGTTTTTGCCATCTCAAGTGGCAAGGGTGGAGTGGGGAAAACGACTCTTGCCGTTAATTTGGCTTATCTGTTTGCTGAGGCTGGAAAAAAGGTTCTTATCTTTGATGGAGATTTGGGACTGGCAAACGTAGACATCCTCTTAGGGCTTATCCCGCGTTATCACATCGGGGATGTCTTGGAAGGACGTTGCCGGCTGGAGGAAATCTTACTCGAAGGCCCTGCAGGTCTTCTGGTGTTGCCCGCAAGTTCCGGATTTGCGAGCCTTACCCATCTTTCCGAAGCCCAAAAACTCCATTTGTTGGGAGAATTTGAAGAACTGACAGCAGGTCTTGATTGGGTATTTTTTGATACCCCGGCAGGTATTTCTGAAAATGTCCTCTATTTCAACCTAGCCTCTCAGGAACGGCTTCTTATCTGTACTCCTGAGCCTACGGCGCTCACCGATGTTTATGCCCTCATAAAAGTCCTCTACCGCCGTTACGGGGTAAAGCGCTTTCATCTAGTAGTGAATTGGGTGCGGCGTCCTAACCAGGCCCTTGAAATTTACCGCCAGCTTTTGCGGGTCATCGAACGGTTCTTGGGCAGTATTTCTCTTAATTTTTTGGGGGGGATACCTTTTGATCGTCAGGTTTCAGAAGCAGTAAAAGCCCAGCGTCTCCTGCTATCTCTTTATCCGGAGGCTTCTGCCAGTAGGGCTATCCGCAAGATAGCTGCAGATCTTTCGGAAGTGGATATCAGGCCCTTTGAAGGGGGGCTACAATTTTTCGGACGAAAAATTATGGGGGTTTGCGCATGAAAGCATCTTTAATCAAACAACAAACAACCGAGTTTTACAAAAAGGAAGTAGGGGAGAAACTTGATCTCCAAAAAAGAAACGAGCTCATCATTAAATACGCACCTCTGATCAAATATGTGGCAGGCCGTTTAGCCATGAGGCTCCCTCCCAACGTTGATATCAACGACCTTATTAGCGCAGGCGTTATGGGCCTCATCGATGCTATCAATCGCTTTGATCCCAGTCGCAATATCCAGTTCAAGACTTTTGCGGAATTTCGAATACGAGGGGCCATGCTCGACGAACTCCGCTCTCTAGACTGGGTACCGCGTTCGGTGCGTAAAAAAGCCGCCCTTTTGGAAAAAACTTATCAGGAGCTTGAGCAACAATTAGGTCGACCGGCAGAAGATGAAGAAGTGGCAGAGGCCCTGGGGATCACTATTGATGAGTTTTACCATCTCCTTGAGGAGACCAAAAACATCTCTTTTATAGACATCGAAAATATCAAACGGAAAATTCCGGACTTAAACGAAGAAGATATTTTTGACCTCATCGAAGATCCGGACCAGCCTGACCCTTTTGAGGATTGCGAACTCCAAGAACTCCGTGACATTCTCGCTGAGGCTATAGACGAGCTCCCAGAGAAGGAAAAATTGGTCCTTAGTCTTTATTACTACGAGGGGCTCACTATGCGAGAAATAGGTGAAATTCTCGGTTATACCGAAAGTCGAATTTCTCAATTGCACAGCAAAGCCCTTACACGCTTGCGAGGTAAACTCAAGGGACGTTTGGAAGATTACCTTAACTCTTAGGAAAAGTTTGGGGGTGTCCGATAAGGAGATAGAACTAAAAATGAGGAGGGCTTAAATGGCTATGGACACCAATATGAAAGTCTTGGTGGTGGACGACTTTGCTACCATGCGGCGCATTATCAAAAATATTCTTCTTCAATTGGGTTTTAAGAATATTATCGAAGCCGATGACGGTACTACGGCCTGGGAGATCTTGGATAAAGGAGAAAAGGTTGATCTCATCATTTCTGACTGGAATATGCCTAAAATGACAGGGATAGAACTTCTCAAAAAAGTTCGTTCCGATGAACGCTTTAAAGATTTGCCATTCCTGATGGTTACAGCCGAGGCCCAGAAAGAAAATATCATTGAGGCGGTGAAATACAAAGTTAGTCAGTACATTGTAAAACCTTTTACACCGGAAACTCTCCAGGAAAAATTACAGAAAATATTTGGCTAAATTTAAATGGCCGAAGAAAAAGAAAAAGAGCCTCAAAAAGACCTTGAAGATGATCCTTTGGCTGATCTCCTCTTCGAGGAGGAAGAGGGAAAGGACCCCCCTATAAACGGAGAAAATTCTTCCGAGCAGGCAGAACCTTCCCAAAAAGAAGAAAAAGGCCAAAGAGCCTCTGAAGAAACCAGGGAAGAAGAGGCTTCGGAGACCTCCAAAGAAGAACCCCCAGAAGAACCCCAATCTGCTCCTAAAGAAGAAAAGCCCCCACCTCCTTCTGAAGAAAATGATGATCCCCTGGCTAGTATTTTAGGGGAGGAAGAAATTTCTG
>JALSPG010000080.1 GCA_026986115.1 Thermodesulfobacteriales bacterium | reverse complement strand
TTTCAAGAATTTCTAGCACGCGATCCTCAAACCCTTGAAGTTGATCTTTTTAGTTTTTTTAAGGCTCCAGAATTAGTTACATTTGGTTTTGTGCTAGAAGAATACGAACCCAAATTCCCAGCAAGTTTTTATGAATCTTTAGTCTCTAAGATTGATCAATTTCTTCATGAACCTTTAGAAGAAGCAGCTCAGGAGAGAAGAAGAAGGGCTGAAAAGTTACTAGAGTTAAATGAAGCTGTAAATGAAACTTATGCCAAATTTGGTTTGACAAACGCCCTTTTGAAGGGAGAAATTGTGCGCAAAGCTGTACAACGTGCCTATGGAATGCGGGTACGCAAAATAGAAGACGAATTTTACGAAGCTATCGAACGTGTTAAAGAAGCTTGTCTAGAGCTTTCGGCAGAAGAATTGGGAGGCCATGAATTATAAGCCTGATTATTGTCCTAAATTACGTTCCATAGATGTCTTTCCCTTTGAATGGGAGGGAAAAGAGGTTTTTCTTTTGCGAGATCCATTAGGTTATTCTCAGGGGACTGTGATTATTCCCCGGTTTCTTGGCCCGCTTTTGGCAGCTCTCGATGGCAAACACACCCTGCGAGACCTTCAAGCTTTGGCCTGCCGGCTACTGGGGCGTTTGGTAATGCTTGAAGAACTCCAAGATCTCCTCCAGACACTTGACCAACACTATTTTTTAGAAAACACCCGTTTTGAAGACTTGAAAAATCGCCTACACGAGGAATTTCTGCAGCAACCGGTCCGGCCTGCTTCTCATGCAGGAAAATCTTATCCTAAAAATCCAGAAGAAATTCGATCTTTTTTGTCTTCTATCTTAAATAATTGGCCCCCAAGGCCAAGACACCAACCCCGCGCCATAATTGCCCCGCACATAGATCTTAGTTCCGGAGCCAAAGCCTTTGCAGCAGCCTACCAGGGCCTTTCGTGGCCTTCGGAAGCAAGGGTGGTCGTTTTCGGAACAGGCCACTTTCTAGAAACCCCGATTTCCTTTTTAAAAAAAGACTTTGAAACTCCTCTTGGTCGCATCAAGTGCGATCAAGATTGGATACGAGAGCTTGAAAAAGACACCGGCGACCTTTCTCAAGATTTATGGGCACATAAAAACGAACATTCTGTAGAATTTCAGGTCCTCTTTCTCCAGTTTCTATTGGGCAATAACTTCCATCTGGTTCCTGTCCTTGTATCAAGCCCTGATTTAAAACATAAAAGTTATCTTGAAGAACTTGCCTCCAAAATCTCATCCCTTTCTGATGAAAACACTTTTTATGTGGCCGGGGTAGATTTTTGTCATTTAGGACTCCGTTACGGAGATCTTCATCCAGCTGGGGAAAGGGAGAAGAAAGAAGCCCTTTTATTTGATCATCATCTCCTCCAGAAGATAATTGCTTTAGATGCCGAAGGATTCTTTCAAGCTCTTTGGGCTGATGGAGAGCGGCATAAAGTTTGCGGCTTTGGCCCTCTTTATCTTCTTCTTAAGGTTCTTTCTGGACGGAAACTAGTTGGCAAAATTCTTCATCAAGAAGTAGTAGATTTTGGCCCTGGTTCTATTGTTTCTTTTGCTGCTGCTGCTCTTTACGAAAGTTAATTTCTTTTTAAGCTTGACAGCTACCTTTAGAAAAGGGATCTCTTCTTTGATGCGATTATTTTTAATTTTTTTGGTGATAGGCTGTTTCTTTTCCGTCGCCCAGGCCCGTGAAATGTGGCGTATTCGCGCTCAAAAGCTTTTTTATTATGCTGAAACCAAGGTCTTTGTTGCTGAAGGAGAGGTTGTCATTGAAGGGGAAGATTTTACAGTCTTTTGTAAAAGGGCCCGCTATGAAATGGAAACCCGGACAGTCTTCCTTTGGGGGCCCCTTACTATCACTACAGATGGCGACAAATTGGAAGGAGCCTCAGGTTGGCTAAATTTAGAAACTTATCATGGTGAAGTTCGGGACGGACACCTTTATTTGCGCCCCGGAAGGGTTAAAGCTCTAGCCCTTGCCCAAACTACAGTGCATGTACTAGCCCAAAAGATGGAAATGCGGGGCAAAGACCGCTACCAAGCTAAAAAGGCCATAATTACTACTTGTGAGGTTTGTTATCCCCAAAAGACCTGCGAACCGGATTGGAGTTTTCGCTGTCGAGAAATCAAAATTACTCCTGCTGGCAAGGCAAAAGCTAAACACCTAACCTTCAATATCAAAAAGATTCCCGTAGGATATTCGCCTTATGTAAGTCTTTCAGTTAAGACGGAAAGACATAGCGGTTTTCTTTTGCCAAGATTGGCCCATGGTTCTCGTGAAGGCACGGGCCTTGAACTTCCTTTCTTTTGGGATGTCAATGATAGCCTCGATTTTACCTTCTATCCACTTTATACCCGCAAAAGGGGGTTTATGGCCGGGTTAGAAAGTAATTACGCCCTTACAGATTTTAGTAAAGGGACTCTTCGTATCCGGTATTTAAAAGATCGCTTAAAGGATCATGATTACAACAATGATGGCATTATAAGGGACAATCAAAAACGCTACTGGATTACCGCTAAAATCAATCAACGCCTGGCCCGGGAATGGGAACTTTTTCTAGACCTTGATCTCCTTTCCGATAAGGATTTCTTATACGAATTTATGGGAGGGGCCCTGGGATTCGAAAGGAGTCATGCAAGCTACCTGCAACGATTCGGTAGAGGGCTTGAGGAAAAAAATACTCGCTACCGGACTAGCAGACTCTGGCTTAATCATCCCCATGGAAATTATTTTACGCAGGCAAGTGCTACTTATTACGATAGCCAGATTCCCGGCCGCCAGGACGAAACCCTTCAACCCCTTCCGCATGTCTATTTCAGTCGTTTGACTTCTCCCTTTTGGGGGCCTTTTAACCTTAGATATATGCAAGATTACGTTTATTGGTGGCGGGAAAAGGGCTTTCGAGGCCACCGGCTTGAACTTGTTCCCCAAATAAGTCTCGCACCCAATTTCTGGCCCCCTTTAGACCTGAGATTATCTTATCTTTTGAGACACACCCTTTATTGGGTTAATTGGCGAGATCGCCGTGGGCACGAACATCTCACTCGAACTCTTTACGAAATAGAAGGATTAGCAGGGATGAATATCTCTAGAGTATATTCTTTCTACCATTTTGGACTCCTGGGGCTAAAACATCTTCTCCGCCCAGAGGTACGTTATTTTTACCGTCCTCCGGTCAATCAGAAGGATCTTCCTGAATTTACCCTTTCTGACCGCCTCGAACCGGTAAATCGGATCGATTATGGCATATTACAATTTATAACAGCTAAGAAAAAAATGGGGCCGGGATTTCGTTATTTTGACCTTGTAAGGCTTTGGATTCATCAAAGTTATGACTTTCGTGAAGCAAGTCGGGAATTAAAAAGTGCTCATGAGCAGCGGCGTCCCTTCTCCGATCTCTATTTCGAAGGTGAAGTTCGTTTTCCTGGCAGACTCTATCTGCGAGGGACAACCTCCTATAATTTCTATGGTTTGGGCTGGGTTACCGTCAATATTTCTGCTGATCTTCGTAATCCCAAGGGAGAATATTTAGGTTTTGATTATCGGTGGGATAAGGCTCGCAATATTGATCAATTCAATTTCCGCTTTCGCAAAAATGTTTACCGGGGCTTTTTCACTGCCTATCGTATGCAATATTCTCTAAAAGAAAATGAAATTTCAAATTCTGAACTGGATCTTGAATACCGGGCTCGTTGCTGGTGGGGTATTTTACGTATCTTCCACAATCCAGATGAGACTCGCTACTCTTTTTATGTAAATCTTATAGGTATCGGCGGTTGGGGTCGTTGACGCCCCCCTTTCTTGCTCGTAGGTTAAAGACCATGAAAATCGTCCTGGCCCAGATAAATCCTACTGTGGGTGATCTAGAAGGAAATGCTACCAAGGTAGAAACCTTCGTAGAGCAGGCCCAAAGTAAAGGTGCTGACCTTGTCATTTTCCCTGAGCTCACCCTTTGCGGCTATCCTCCACGAGACCTTCTCATGCGGCGAGAATTTCTGACAAATATGGAAAAAGTTTTTCAGAACCTTAAACAACGCCTTGCAAGAGGTCCAGCGGTAGTGCTTGGTTACGCCCAGAGGCAAAATCTCTCTACACCTTTGCCCCTTCTGAATGTGGCCGTATGCATAAAAAAGGGTCAAGAATTGGCTCGTTATGCCAAATCTCTCCTCCCTTCTTATGATGTTTATGATGAACCCCGCTACTTTGAATCTCCGACTAAAACCTTTACTTTCTCATTAAAGGGATATCGCTTAGCTCTTACTATTTGTGAAGATATCTGGAATCTTAAAGGATTTGTCCCTTATCATTACCATTTTGACCCTATTAAAACCCTAGCCGAAGAAAGAGTTGACGGCATAATTAATATTTCCGCTAGCCCCTTCCACGTTGGGAAGGGAGAACTCAGGAAAAAACTCCTTAAAAAACAGGCCCAGAGGGCAAAAGCTACTATCTTTTATTGCAACCAAGTTGGGGCTAACGATCATCTCATTTTTGATGGCCATAGTCTTATTTGTACTCCCGAAGAAGGTATTGTGGCGGAAGCAAAAGATTTTGAAGAATCACTACTGTTTTGGAACTGGGCTAAAAAACCGAAAGTTTTTCAAAAGGTCTCCTCACGGAGGGAAGAAAGTCTTCTGAAGGCCCTTATTTTGGGTGTAGGTGATTATTTCCGAAAAACAAGCTTCCGGGGTGCCCTGGTGGGACTTTCTGGAGGAATAGACTCTTCGGTAACAGCAGCCATTGCTACTTTTGCTCTCGGGCCAGAAAATGTTTTAGGGGTCCTCATGCCTTCTCCTTATACTAGTAAGGCTAGTATAGAAGACGCCCAAGCCCTTGCCAAAAATCTTGGAATTAGAACCCTTACAGTACCCATTTCGCAAACTTTTTTACAACTTAGAACAGAACTAAAAGACGCCCTCGGAAGAGAGCCCCGCGGATTAACACAGGAAAATTTACAGGCTCGCCTACGGGGTAATATCCTCATGGCCTTGGCTAACGAATTCGGTTACCTGGTCCTCAACACTGGAAACAAGAGCGAACTAGCCGTGGGGTACTGCACCCTTTACGGAGATACCTGTGGTGCCATTTCTGTTTTGGGAGATGTTATAAAAGAGGACGTTTACGCCTTGGCGCGTGAAATTAATCGAAAAAGGGAAATTATTCCTGAACGAGTCTTAAAAAAACCTCCCTCCGCAGAATTGAGACCCGACCAAAAAGACGAAGACGATTTGCCTCCCTACCGGATACTTGATCCCATTGTAAAGGCCTTTGTGGAAGAAGGAAAGACACCGCAAGAGCTCCTCGAAGAAGGTTATCCGGAAAAGATCGTCCGGGAAGTTTTAAGAAGGATCCGTCTTGAAGAATACAAACGCTGGCAGTTTCCGCCTACTTTAAGAGTAACACCTCAGGCCTTTGGCTATGGTTGGCGCTATCCTTTAGCGCAACGTTTCTTTTGGGAGAAGTTTTGAATTACCAAAATCCCCAACTACCTGTATACAAAACATAGAGCCCCAAGGCTAAGTTGGTTACAGCATGGGCAAAAATGGGTACCCATAGGTTTCCGGTAAAACAGAGCAATCCTCCGTATACTATGCCCGCAAAAGCAGCAGGGATAATGCGAAAATGTTCCAGAGCAAAGAGCAAAACCACCGTCCAGAAAGAAAAATGGGTATAGGTCCCGAGAGGGACTTGATAGAAGTCCCTGCGGATCAAGTATCTCATCAAAAAAGAACGCCAAAAAAGCTCTTCCATAACAGGAACCACTATTACGGCCCCTAAGAGGCGAAAAATTATTGTTCCCCAAATGGCTGAAGTTGAAAGACTCTGTGCAAAAGGAGAGAAGGCCTCTGATTCCCCGATACGGGGTAAACGATTCTCCCCCCCAATCCAAACCACACATACTATAAGCCCTAATACTAAGGCCCACCCGAGATCTTTTATTCTGGGGGAGAGATAAAGCTCTCGAAATTTATGGCGCCAAATCCAAAGGAGCCCTCCTACAAAGATAGTTTTCAAGGCATAAAGAAGAAAAAAATTAGACGGAAAAAACTGGTTTAGTTCCGTAAAAAGTAAAAAAAGACCAAAAGGGATGATATAATGTCTTGCTTTGGTCATCATTACATGCTAACCGAACTTATCGGAAGAAAACAAGATGAAGTTTAAAGGCTACGTTCAGATTTATACGGGAAACGGCAAGGGAAAAACTACCGCAGCCTTGGGGCTGGCTTTAAGGGCACTCGGAGCAGGGTTTCGGGTATTTTTGGGACAATTTTTGAAAAGCGGTGTTTACAGTGAAATAAAGGCCCTCAAAACCTTTGCCTCCCAAATAGAAATTCGCCAATTTGGGAAAGGTTGTTTTGTAAAAGGAAAACCATCGGAAAAAGATTTTGAGTTAGCCCGGCAGGGCTTTTCTCTTTGTCGAGAGAAAATATACTCTGGCCAGTATCAACTCGTTATTCTTGACGAATTAAATTTGGCCCTTCATTTCGGCTTGATTCCTGTAAAAGATATTTTAGAACTCATTGAGCACAAACCAGAAGGGGTGGAGCTGGTAATTACCGGTCGTTACGCCCCGGACATTTTAATAGAAGTGGCAGACCTTGTAACGGAGATGCTAGAAGTCAAACATTACTACCATAAAGGGATAAAGGCACGGGTTGGGATTGAAAAGTGAATCTAAAGCCCAATCCAGGATCCCTGACAAGCCTCCCAATTTTGCAAAGCTCTCTATTACTAGAAGTACTTCTTGTGGACATTTAATGCTCCCAGTAGTGATGTCATCATACTGAGATATGAAAAATGGCATAAAATGGGAAGGACCCAAAACTAGAGCAATTGGGAAATTTTAAAGTATTTGTCTGCCTTCAAGGGCCCTCTTAAGGGTCAGTTTGTCAGCATAGCGAATATCCATCCCCATCGGGATTCCGCAAGCCAGTCTTGTAATTCTTACCGAGAGATCACGCAAGATTTCAACGAGATAGGAAGCCGTAGCCTCTCCTGCTACCGTAGGGGAAAGGGCTAAAATCACTTCTTTTATCGCTTCTTTCCGAATCCTTTCTATAAGATCAGGAATACGTATCTCCTTTGGGCCGATACCGTCTCGAGGAGAAAGGACCCCGTGAAGAACATGGTAAAGACCGGAAAAAACCCCTGCTGCTTCAATAGAGGAAAGGGCTGCTGGATCTTCCACCACACAGATAAGCCTGGAATCTCTTTGTGGATCCTGACATATATCACAGAGGGGACTCGCTGAAAAATTAAAACATTTCTGACAAAGACGGACTTTTTCCCGCATTTCTTTTAAACTTTCGGCAAGCTCCAATACTTCTTCCTGCGGCCTTCTCAAAAGATATAAGGCCAGACGCGTGGCAGATTTTTCTCCTAATCCTGGTAAACGAGAAAGATTTCTAATGAGTCGTGTTAAAGGTTCCGGAAACACCATAATCAAAAAAGACCTGGAATTTTAAGCCCCCCTGTAATCTTAGACATCTCTTCCTGAACCATCTCTTGCGAACGCCGTAAGGCCTCGTTTACCGCCGCTACGATAAGATCTTGGAGCATTTCGATATCTTCAGGATTTACTACTTCCGGATCTATTTTAATGGCAATAAGCTCTTGCTTTCCGTTCACCACCGCTGTCACCATTCCGCCTCCTACGGTGGCTTCAACAGTTTTTTTAGCAAGCTCCTCCTGTAAAGCCATGATCTTTTTTTGCATTTTTTGCACTTGGCGCATAAGACTTTGCATGTTCTGCATGCCCTTACTCCTTTTCGTAAAGTTTGACTTGGGCGATACGCCCGCCTAAAATCTTTAAGGCCTCTTGAACAATGGGCTTTTCTATCAATTTTTGACGCGAAGGAAAAGACTCTCTCGGGATAAAGGTTTCAATTTCTATCTCCTTCTTTAGATATTTTCTGGCTAAAGATGAAAGTTTATCGCGGTAGCTCTTCTCTGCCAAAATAGAATCTTCAGGAACCCGTAAAAGGAGACACCTATTTTTATCCTCTGGTGGATCCAGAGTTTCCAAAAAGGCTCCCAGAGAAGGGCTTTCCTTTCGAACTTTGGTAACAAAATCTCCCCAAGAAACCGAGATAGAAGAGGGAGGGGTTTCTGCTACAGAGGGAGCAGAGGATTCTTGAACACCCAAAGGAACCTGTTTTTTGAGTTCTTCTATTTTTGCCAACAGGTTTTCTAAAGGAATAATCTTTCCCACTTCACAGGCCCGGGCTAAAACTAGTTCCAAGGCCAATTTGGGTACCGGGCTACGGCGTACGGTTTCTAAACCCCCGAGAAGGATCTGAAAAAAAAGTAAAATCTCTTCTGTTTCAGCCTCCAAAGAAAGGGTTCTTAAGACGGCTAGTTCACTTTCCGGGAGATCGAGCAGGGCCCTCCCAGAAGAATTTTTTAGTACCAAAAGGTGGCGGAAAAATTCGGCCAAATCTTGAGCAAAATGAACGAGATCAAGCCCCTGATCAAAGGCCTTCTGCAATATAGAAAAACACGCACCTAGATCTCGGGCTAAAAGGGCTTTGGCCATTTCTTCTAAAAGAAGATGATCGGCAAGACCAAAGAGATCAAGGAGCTCCTGGCTAGTTCGCACCCCGGAAGAAATAGCTTGGTCTAAAAGGGAAAGGGCATCTCGCACACTCCCTTCTGCTTCGCGGGCGATTATTTCTAGGGCCTCTTTCTCTATGGGAACACCTTCTTTTTGGCAAATATTTTGAAGATGTTCTACCAACTCAGACCATGGGAATCTTTTAAATTCGTAACGCTGACAGCGAGAAAGTATAGTAAGCGGAATCTTTTGAGGTTCGGTGGTAGCCAAAATAAAATGAACATGAGGAGGGGGTTCTTCAAGGGTCTTCAAAAGGGCATTAAAGGCTTCCCGGGTAAGCATGTGGGCCTCATCAATAATATAGACCTTGGATCGCAGACGGGCAGGACGAAATTTTATATTTTCCCGAAGCTCTCGAATTTCATCAATGCCCCGGTTAGAGGCGGCATCTATTTCCTGAACATCTACTGCTCGTCCCTCTGTAATTTCCAGACAGGCTAAACACTGATTGCACGGTTCAGGCGTAGGCCCCTTCTCACAATTGATAGCCTTGGCAAGGATGCGGGCTATGGTAGTCTTACCCACGCCCCGAATGCCAGAGAAGAGAAAGGCGTGAGCTAGCCGCCCTTGTAAGATGGCGTTTTTTAGGGTACGGACTACATGTTGTTGCCCTACTACTTGGTCAAAACTCTGGGGACGATATTTGCGAGCTAATACCAAATAACCCATGGATCTCATTTTACAGCAAAGAAGAACTCCTGCTAGAGACAAGAAAGAGCTCTTAGGATTACTCTTTTTAGGGCTTGCTTACTTTCTCTGGCCTTATTATGATGCTCCTAGCCTCCTTCTCTTTGGAAAGCTCCTTCTTATACCCCTTTTCTTTCTCTATCTTCCGTATTTCCAGTTTCCCACTTCTTGGTCAACACGCCTTCTCATTTTGGGAGGCCTTGGGTTCCTGTCCTTGGCCTATCTTTCCTGTTTTTGGAGTCCAGCTCCTGTAAGGACGTTCAAACACGTAACAGAAGAGGTCTTGTTAAATCTTACCTCTTTCGGAGCAGCTGCTTTTTGGGCAGCCAAGGCTTCAGAAAAAAGCCTCAATAGCCTGTTTAAGCTTGCCTTTCTAAGTTTTCTTTGGGTCCTTGGGCTTTATGTGTTCTTTTTCCTGTGGTGGCATTTCACCGGCACACCCCTTTTCCCGCTTGATCACGGCCCTAAGGGCCCTGTTCCTACACAGAGGCTTTTTTTCTTTCTTCCAGACATTCATGACGTTATTCTTAACCGTCAAAACTTTGCCTCTTATCTCCTTTTTCCCGCTTCAATGGCCTTGGCCTATCTGATAACCGCCTCCTCAAGAAAAGATTTTCTAAAAGGCCTCTTTTGGTGTTTTCTCTTTGTAGGCTTTATATTTGTAACAGCCAAGCGTTCAGCCCTTTTGGGGATCTTCACTGGGAGTTTTCTGGGAGCCCTTCTTTCCCACCGTTATCGAGCCCTAATAGGGATTTTTCTCTTGGTGGTAATCATAGCCTCGCTTGTCTTTTTTACCCCCTTAAAACGCTATTTTATCCGTGAAAATTTCCGCCTCTTCTTTAGCGGCAACAAAAAAGATTGGGCACGTGCAGGCTCTATCCCTGTCCGTTATTACGGGCTGCCATTTTATCTTCGCTATATCGCCCAACATCCTCTACGAGGAATAGGTTTTGGACGTTCAAATATTAAGCTCAATCCAGAAGTTTTGGCCCTAGCCAAAAAAGCCCATATAATTCACGCCCACAATGTTTGGGTAAATTTTGCTCTTTATCTGGGCCTTCCTGGCCTGATGTTTTTTCTTCTTTTTTTAGGAGCCAAGGGCTTTGTCTTTTGGCAGGGCTTCTCGAGGGCTGGGCCCCTTTGCTGGCTCCTGCTTGGTTTTGTTATTTATCTTGTAGCGTTTTGGATAAGGTATCAATTTGACGATTCTTTTCGCTACGCAACCTCTGCGCTTTATTTTTTAAATACCGGTTTGGGGGTAGGCCTATCCCTACGACAAAAATAAAGACTTTTTATATCCTCGACGATCCCAGCCGGGATAAACA
>JALSPG010000079.1 GCA_026986115.1 Thermodesulfobacteriales bacterium | reverse complement strand
CCGGCAGGCCTCGGAAACATTCTTCAAATACGCCGCCAACTCTAGCAAACCTAGCTTGTTCTTGATAAACTTCTCTTGGGTGGTCATGGCTATTCCTCCTTATTTTGAGTTTTGGGTGGAGCTCTCTAGCCTAGACCACCCCCTTTGGGAAGGCCTACCTGTCAGATTAAGTCTGAGCCAATGCAAATAATCTGTGCTGAAGTGTATAAGAAAAGCCCCGACTTCTGAAGCCGCCAAACGCAAATTGTAAGGCCCAAGGGTATTTACCCTAAAAGCTTCTTGAAAGTCTTCTTCAGCCTTGTCCACCAAGTTGTACGCAGCGCAATTTATTATCACCCTAGGCCGAAGGGTCCTCACCGCAGAGAGCACGGCCTTCAGATCGCTTATATCAAACTCTCTGTGAGAAAAAGCCTGATAGCTAAGGCCTTTTTGGGCAAAAAATTTTTGAAAAGCGCGCGCAAGCTGCCCCTTTCCACCTGTAATCAAAATCTCCATGAGGCTAAAAGAAAAGGCCCTCCTCTGCCATCAAGTCCCGTAAAAAAGGGCCTTCTTGTCTTTTTCAGAAAGAATCGGTTCCCCCACTAAAGGCCAGGAAATATTGAGACCCGGATCATCCCAACGGAGGCTGCGGTCGTATTCGGGGGAATATTCACTCCCCGAAACTTTGTAAATCACTTCAGCCACCTCGGAAAGGGTAAGAAAACCGTGGGCAAAACCTTTAGGAATCCAGAGCATTAATTTGTTCTCTTCGGAGAACTCCAGGCCCACCCATTTCTTAAAGGTGGGGTTTTTCTCCCTCAGATCTACCGCCACGTCAAAAATCTTCCCCCTTACGCATCGCACAAGCTTCCCCTGCGCCTTGGGCTCCGTTTGAAAATGAAGCCCCCCTGAGGACATTTTTAAGAGAACGAGAATGATTGTCTTGCACGAAATCCGTATCAATCCCGGCTTGTTCAAAATCAGACTTCTTAAAAAAATTCCAAGAAAAACCCCCGCGCGTCGCCAAACACTTTAGGCTTCACAATGATAACTTCTAGAATCTCGGTTTTGAGAAATTCAAAAGGCATAATTTTTACCGGGCCAATTCCAACAAGTATTTACCATCTTCTGTTTTCTTAAGGGGTTCAGCAAGTTCTAAAAGTTATTCTTTACTTATCCAGCCGTTTCGAAAAGCAATCTCCTCAATACAGCCAATCATAAGACCTGTTCTTTTTTCAAGAGTAGCTACAAACTCCCCCGCTTCAAGAAAGCTATCATGTGTGCCAGCATCAAACTAAGCAAAGCCCCGGCCTAAAAGTTTCACCTTGAGTTTCCCGCGCCTTAGGTATTCTTCGTTTAACACTTGTGATCTCAAGTTCGCCTCTTTTCGAAGGAGTTATTCTTTTGGCAATTTCCACTACTTCCTGATCGTAAAAATACATCCCCACTGTAAAATTGGATTTAGGCCTCAAGGGCTTCTCTTCTAAAGAAACCACCTTTCCCTCTTGATCAAACTCCACTACTCCGAATCTTTCGGGATCTTTGACGTAGTAACCAAAAATATAGGCCCCACCCTCGTTTTCAATTTCAGTCCGAGCCTGGGCCATGATCTTCACAAGATCATGACCAAAAAAGATATTGTCTCCCAGGAGATAGCAAACATTGTCTCCAGCAAGGAACTTTTCGGCCAAAATTAAACCTTCAGCAAGGCCATTGGGGGGCCTCCTGCACCTGATAACTCAAACTGAGGCCCAATTGAGAACCGTCTCCAAAAAGTTTCTCAAAATCTGGAAGATCACAAGGGTTCACCACAAAAAGAATCTCTCTTATCCCCAGAAGCATCATAAGAGAGGGGATAGGAAGTAAATGTTTATTAATCGCCCTGGTGACAGGATAAAGCCTTGTGCCACTTCCACCTGCAAGAATTACGGCCTTCATATCTGCCTCTTTTTGAAATTTGGCTTTATATAACCTCTCTCACATTTTAAGGCTAGATTTTTAAATAGGAAAACAGGTTTACCAAATTTTCTGTGGTATTCTTTTCTCTTGAAATACGTGGAAGCGCCTTTCTATCTTATCAGCCAGGGATTTTAAGAGTATGGGAACCAAATTCAGCGAGAAAGGCACTATCAGGAAAAAATGGCGAAAGAAAATCCCCGTGGCGCTTGTGTTTCCGAATACCTATTTCGTAGGGATGTCAAATCTCGGCTTCCGGCTGGTGTATGAATTCCTCAATCGCTACGATGAAATCGTCTGTGAAAGGTTCTTCCTGCCAGAGGAAGGAGAAAAGCTACGCTCGGTAGAATCAAATCGTCCTTTAAAAGATTTCAAAACCGTTCTTTTTTCAGTATCTTTTGAATCTGACCTGGTCAATCTCGTGAAAATTTTAAAGCTTGCCGGGCTCTCTCCCCTACGAGAAGAAAGAAAAGAAGCCCCTTTAATCCTGGCAGGCGGCATTGCTACCTGGCTAAATCCGGACCCTTTCACCCCTTTTGTGGATGGCTTTCTTTTAGGAGAAATTGAAGCTCTCGGGGAAAATTTAGTGGCCTATCTTAGGGGTGAGAAGGAACTTGCTGAGATTCCAGGGTTCCTCCCTGCAGATTACGAAGTCTCCTTTAACCCCGAAGGTCTAGTGAAGGAGATTAAGTATCCGC
>JALSPG010000078.1 GCA_026986115.1 Thermodesulfobacteriales bacterium | reverse complement strand
TCTCCACACCGGTAACATTTCCCGAGGACTACTTCGTAATCTTCCACTTTTTCGAGGAGCCCTTGTTTTTTTAGGTCTTCTATTACCCGCTCGCGAGCCTCGAAGCGATCAAGGCCCGCATAAGGGCCGGCTTCTTTAGTCATTTTGCCGTCTTCATCCATTATTTTGACAAAAGGTAAACCGTGTCGTCGGGCAATTTCAAAATCTGCAAAGTCGTGGGCTGGAGTTACCTTGACCGCACCGGTACCAAACTCGGGATCTACTTCACGGTCGGCAATAATGGGGATTTCGCGTCCGATAAGTGGAAGTTTTATTTTTTTCCCGATAAGATCCCGATAACGTTCATCTTCAGGATTAACTGCAACTGCCGTGTCTCCCAACATGGTTTCCGGCCGGGTGGTGGCCACTACAATAAAACCGGAACCATCAAGGATGGGATAACGGATGTACCAGAGGTGCCCTGGAGTAGGTTCGTGTTCCACTTCGATATCAGCCAGGGCGGTGTGGCACCTGGGACACCAATTAATGATATAATCTCCACGATAGATGAGACCCTCTTCCCAAAGGCGAACAAATACCTCTCTTACCGCCTTTGAAAGGCCTTCATCCATGGTAAAACGCAACCTTGTCCAATCACAAGAACAACCAAGACGTTTAAGTTGTTCGATAATGGCCCCACCATATTCTTCCTTCCATTGCCAGACCCTTTTCAGAAATTCTTCTCTTCCCAAGTCATGGCGGCTAAGACCTTCTTTAGCTAAGGCTCGCTCCACTACATTTTGGGTAGCAATACCTGCATGATCTGTCCCAGGAACCCAAAGAGTGTCGTAGCCATCCATGCGCTTGTAACGGGCCATAATATCCTGAAGGGTGGTGTTAAGGGCGTGTCCTACATGAAGTTTGCCGGTTACATTTGGCGGAGGGATCACCATAGAAAAGCGTGGCCGTTTGGGATCAAGTTTCGCGGTGAAATACCCCTTTTTCTCCCAAAATTGGTACCATTTCTCTTCTACACCACGAAAATCATAGGCCTTAGGCAGCTCCTTCACAGACAACCTCCTCTCTCAAGATGTTAGAGTTTATAACCGCAAATCAAAAGACAGGCTAGCCGTCAAAAGAGTTAGCCAAAAGCCTAGTTTCTAAAAAGGAAGCCATATACTTAAAAGATTGGAGAAGAAAAGATAAATCAGGGCCCCTAGGGATAAAAAAGGCCCAAAGGGAATAGCAAAGGTGCGAGCCTCTTTGATCTTCCGGATCAGAGTAATCAAAACCCCCGTTATTGCTCCTACAAAAGAGGATATGAGAAGGACTGGAAGAATGCTCTTTACCCCCAGAAAGGCCCCTATTAGAGCTAAGAGCTTAAGGTCTCCGCCCCCTAGGCCTTCCCGTTTGGTTACAAAATAATAAAACTCCGCCAAAAGATAGAGACCGCCAGCACCACAGAGAGCTCCAAGGAGAGCCTCAAGAGGCGTTATAAGGGGGTTGAAAGGAGAGAAGGCAAGGCCTACTAGGATTCCTGGCAGACTTATTTCGTCAGGTATAATCTGAAAATCGAGATCGATGAGACTTGCCACTAAAAGGGCGCAAACAAAAGCAAAGAAAGCCAGATAAGCCGGACTTAGACCAAAACGCAAATATACCGCTACGGAAAAAAGAGCAGTAAAAAGCTCTACCAGAGGATAGCGGTAAGAAATAGGGGCTTTACAGTACCGACAATGCCCCCGCAGAAAAAGATAACTTAGAATTGGAATATTATCGTACCAGCGAATGGGGCTTTGACACCGAGGACAGCGAGAGGCAGGTCTTACAATAGATTCTTCTCGTGGAAGCCGGTAAATACACACGTTTAAGAAACTTCCCACCAGAGCTCCCCAAATAGCTACTCCTAAGATTTCCAGTAGATTCATAGCAAACTTACCCTCCCGAATTCGCAAGCTCCCGGTAAAGTTCTCGAGCTTCCTCTAAGATGGGCAAGATCTTTACGAATTTGGCATAAACCCGATGAAGGCGGTCCGGAAATTCTAGAAACTCAATTCCCATACCGATCCTATCCGGCGTTCCATGGTGGCGGACTAAGCCTACTACCGGAAGAGGGCCGATGCAGGGAAGCATAAGGGTGAGAGTAGCCTTTTCTCCTACAGGGATGAGAAGTTCCTCAGGGGCTTCTACAAAGCAGCCCGTAAGAGAAAGATCACACAAATAGACATGCACTTCTTTGTCGTTCAGAAAAGCAGGCAAGCGACAGCAATAACGGGGACTTTTGCGACGGTCGATAAAAAACATGAAACCTCCTTCTCAGGCTTTCCAACTTATAGTATCCATCGGTTGAAAACAAAGAAAGGAAAAACATGGGATCTCTGACATTCGCAGGTGCGTGCGGCACAGTTACCGGAAGCCTTTATCTCTTGGAAACAGGTAGTAGAAAGATCCTTATCGATTGTGGCCTTTACCAGGGGCTTGAAGCCGAAAAACTAAACGCCTCCTTTCCTTTTGATCCGCAGGAAATTGATTATGTCATTCTTACTCATGCCCACCTTGATCATTCTGGCAGGCTGTTGGAACTGGTGCGGGATGGTTTTCGGGGAGAAATCCTTACTACCCAGGCTACCATTGATCTCCTTGAAATCGTGTTGACAGA
>JALSPG010000077.1 GCA_026986115.1 Thermodesulfobacteriales bacterium | reverse complement strand
TCCTTCCAGATAGCCATGGCCGAACTGGAAATAGGCCTTATCTATGCCCATAGCCCCCAGGCCAAAGGCCGTATAGAAAGGTCCATCCGAACCTTCCAAGATCGCCTGGTAAAAGAATTAGCCCTTAAAAAGATAAATGACCCCAAAAAAGCCACCCTCTATACCAATGAAGTCTTTATTCCGCGATACAATCAGAAATTTGGGATAGAGCCGGAAGAGAAAGAAAAGGCCTGGAGGAAACCTCCCAAAAACCTCAAAGAAATTCTCAGTCGAAGGATGAGCAGAAAAGTAAAAGCTGACCTTACTATTTCGGTAGAAGGCAGAGTTCTGCAGCTCAAACCTCCCAGGCTTACCATGAGACTTTCGGGAACACGGGTAGAGGTAAGGGAGCTTTTTGATGGGAATTTCAGGGTATACCATCACACTGGAGAGATTATTCCTCATGAAGAGATAAAGAAGGAGGACAAAAGACCTTGCCAGAATAAGATTCTCCGGATTAAAAAGAAGACTTATCAAGGGGGTGACATTTTCCCCTTGCAATTAGGGTGACTTTTTCCCTCTGCAATAACAGTAGCTTTAAAGTAATCCAAAATAGCCTTAACCAATCCAGGAATAGTATATTCGCGGGCTTCTATGGTGGGCTCAAACCCCGCCTTTCTTAAAGTTTCACTGGTGATGGGGCCAATAGAAGCTAATATTACCCCGGAAAGCAATTTTCGGGCTTCTGCTCCCAGCATTTGAAGAAGATTTTTGGCAGTTGAAGAGCTAGTAAAAGTAATAAGGTCTATTCCCTGAAGTAAGGCTGCACGAACAGTCTCGGCTTCTTCTACGGGAATAATTGTGCGATAAGTAGGAACTACCCTTACTTCTGCCCCCATCTCTCTAAGCTTCTCTGGAAGAATTTCTCGAGCTTCTAAGGCTCGAGGAATGAGAATTTTTCTGCCTTGAAGGTCTTCCTTAGAGAAGGCCTCGATTAATCCTTCTGCCCGGAATTCACGAGGTAAAAGATCCACCAAAATTCCGTAATTCTTGATAAGTTCTGCCGTTGCGGTTCCAATGGCTGCTATTTTGGCTTTGAAAAGCGCACGGGCATCTTTTTGTTTTACCAGGAGGCGTTCAAAAAAGAACTTTACTCCATTTACCGAAGTAAAAATTATCCAGTCAAAGATTTCTAATTCGTCTATGGCATGGTCAAGTTCTTCAAAATTCTCCGGAGGAACAATCTTAATGGTGGGGATTTCAAAACATTCAGCCCCTAATTCTTCCAAAATCTCGACCAATTGGCTTGCTTGCTCCCTTGTGCGGGTGACTAAAATACGTTTCCCAAAAAGAGGACGGGTTTCAAACCATTTAAGTTTTTCACGGAGTTTGACCACCTCGCCTACCAAGATAATAGAAGGTGGACCAAGCCCCGCCTCCCTTACCCGATCTACAATATTAGCAAGGTTCCCAGTAACTACTCTTTGCCTGGGAGTACTTCCCCATTGAATCACGGCTACTGGTGTTTGAGATGCCTTTCCAGCTTCGATTAAATTCTGGCAGATAGAAGGAAGATTTTTCATTCCCATTAAAAAGGCAACGGTGCCAATTTTGGCAAGAGCTGCCCAGTCAATGGCTGAGGTTTCTTTGGTCGGATCTTCATGCCCTGTAACCATCGTAAAAGTGGAAGTATGTTCCCGATGAGTAACAGGAATACCAGCATAGGCCGGGGCAGCGATAGCGGAGGTCACCCCAGGAACTATCTCAAAAGGTATACCAGCTTCTACCAGTACTTCTGCTTCTTCTCCGCCTCGTCCAAAAAGGAAAGGATCTCCACCCTTAAGACGAGCAACTATTTTCCCTTCCTGGGCCTTTTTTACTAAAAGTTGGTTTATTTCTTCTTGGGAAAGGGTATGACATCCGCCCTTCTTACCCACATAGATCTTTTCGGCTCCTGGGCGAGCGTATGCCAGCAAACGTTTGTTTGCCAGATAGTCGTAAACGATAACATCGGCACGCTCCACAGCGCGTCGTCCTTTCTCGGTAATGAGACCTGGATCTCCAGGCCCAGCGCCGATGAGATAAACCTTTCCCACCATCTTTAAAAACCCCTGTAAACTTTATCGAGAATTTTCTTTCCCCCTCGAGAAAGAAGAACCTCTGCTAAATAACGCCCCATTTCTTCGGCTTGTGATGGAGGCCCCTTTATTCGATCTCGCAAAATAGTCTCTCCCTCAGGATCCGCGATTAAGGCTTCAAGGAAAAGGGTTCCTGCTTTTATAACAGCGTGTGCAGCAAGGGGAACCTGACACCCCCCTCCTAGGGCTGAAAGAAAGGCCCTTTCTGCCCTTACACAGGTACTTGTTTCTGAATGATGCAAAAAGCTCAACATTTGTTTGAGCTCTTTTTCATCTTCACGAACTTCGATGGCTAACGCCCCTTGACCAATAGCTGGAAGCATTATTTCAGGAGAAAGTCTTTCTCGGGGAGTTTTCCCCAGACCAAGCCTTAAAAGCCCTGCCTCAGCAACGATAATAGCGTCATAAAGCCCTTCTTGAAGTTTGCGCAAACGCGTATCTAGATTTCCCCGAAGATTTTTGATAACCAGCTGAGGGTAGCTGGCTCGGAGTTGGGCTGCACGCCGAAGACTGCTAGTTCCTACCTTTGCCCCAGCAGGTAATTCCCCTAATCGCTTGCCATTTTGGGAAATAAGGACGTCGTAGGGGCTTTCTCTTTCAGGAACTATTGCTATCTCAAGCCCTTCCGGGAGCTCGGTAGGCACGTCTTTCATGCTGTGAACAGCAAGGTCTATCTTCCTCTTTAGGAGAGCTTCTTCGATCTCTTTCACAAAAAGACCCTTACCCCCTACCTTGGCCAAAGGGACATCGGTGATTTTATCTCCCTTGGTCTTAATAATGACCGTTTCTACCTCGAGTTCGGGATATTGTTCGCGGATTTTTCTAATAACCCAGTTAGTCTGGGCCAGGGCCAACTTGCTTCCTCTAGTACCAACTCTGATTTTGGTGCGCAAAACTACCTCCCACAAGTACTACAAGTTCCTCCGACACAACTGGCACAGGCCGAACTTCCGGAAGAACTCACAAACTTTTCTCCACTTTTAAAGGCACAAGCAGACATAATTTTTTCTACATCTCCGCTCTGGCATTTAGGACATTTTATGTCTTCTATACGTCCGCCTAAGATCAGCTCTTCAAAGGTTTCACCACATTTACGGCAGGTGAACTCATAAATAGGCATATTGCCCTCCTTAAGATTTTTTCACCTTTACTATAGCCCCTTGAGAGACCTTATGTAGCTCTGAAAGAGGGCTTGAGATTTTCCCCACAATATTTACAGCACTTGCTGGTCTTATCTCACCCGGCCCACTTATAGGCGTAGGACCAAAAAAGAGACATAAAGCCTTTCCACTTGGCCAATAGCCAACATCTCCGACCTCAACTGCCTCTTTGGCAGTTTCGTCAAGGTCAAAAGAGACCGGAGTCTCAAAATATATCTCCTCTCCCCAACGGTGTACTACTGCTTCAAAGGGTGTGGCTTCGTAAAGCATTTGAGCACAAGATGTTTCTGCCAGTTCTATCTCGGCTGTTATGTCTCCAAAATCAAGCTTCAACTTCATCTGTTAACTCCTCAAGCAAGGCCCCTATCAGAAGAGGAATAAGGAGTTCATGATGCCCGGTAATATGATAACCTCGCCCTCCAGTCATAGTAGGGCGAGAAACTACATTTGTAAGGGGGCGATAATGCCTCATAAAATCAAAATTTACCGTAACAAAGCGTTCTACTTTATACCCGATATTTCGTACCACCGTAAGGGCTTTCAAGAAAACCTCAGGGAGAATTACTGCTGAGCCTGCCAAAAAAAAGACCCCTCCGTCAAGTTCACTTACCAAGCGGCAAAAAAGACGGAAATCATAAAAACTGGCTTCACCAATAGCGGCCCCATCCGCACTAGGATGAATATGAACAATATCTGTACCTAAGGCCACGTGAACTGTTACCGGAATTTTTAATTCGTAGGCGCGGGCAAAAAGGCTCAAATGTCGGTAACGAAAATTAGATTCAGAGATCAGCTTACCTAGAGAAAAGCCCAAACCTACCTGGCGCCCTTCTTGGGCCGCTCTGTTAAGAAGTTCACCTGTTTCCCGTGCTGCTCCAAAACTACCATCTTTAAGGGCTTCTGCCACATCTTCAGAAGTGATACCAGCCATAGCCAGTTCGGCGTCATGAACCATGCAGGCACCGTTTACCATAAGGGCCGAGATTAATCCTCGCTCCATAAGGTCGATGAGGAGGGGAGAAAGGCCAACTTTGATCACATGGGCTCCAAAGGCCCAAATAACCAAGCGTTT
Source organism: Thermodesulfobacteriales bacterium (assembly GCA_026986115.1). Classification (GTDB taxonomy): domain Bacteria; phylum Desulfobacterota; class Thermodesulfobacteria; order Thermodesulfobacteriales; family Thermodesulfatatoraceae; genus Thermodesulfatator. The sequence goes on along the minus strand of JALSPG010000077.1, from coordinate 32,091 downwards.
TTCCCTTATGGCTTGGGCCACGGCTTGGGCTATTTCAAGAAGATCTCTGGCAGCGAGTTCTCGCGGGAGAGATTTCAAAAACTCACGAAAACTAAGACCTGGACGCAAAGGCTTGCCAAGATCTGCCACGGAAACCTTACTGGGCCGGGAAAAAAGAGAGTAGGTGCGAAGATTTTGGAAATCAAGGGGTTTTATCTTCTCCAAAAAGTGCCTCCTCGACCAATTCGCAAATTAGATGGATAAAAAAAAGATGCCCCTCTTGAATGCGCGGTGTTTCAGAGGAGGGAACCAAAATAAGCAAATCCGAGACTTTCGGAAGTTTGCCCCCGTCTCCTCCTCCGAGCCCAATGGTAAAAAGACCTAAATCTTTGGCTTTAGCCAGAGCTCTTATAACATTTTCGGAGTGCCCGCTGGTACTGATTCCTAAAGCTACATCTCCGCGACGCCCTAAGGCCATCACCTGTTTGACAAAAACCTCAGTAAAATCGTAGTCGTTAGCTACCGCCGTGAGAATAGAAGTATCAGTAGTAAGAGCTATTGCCGGAAGAGGGGGCCTTTCCAAGCGAAACCGGTTTACAAATTCAGCAGCTAAATGCTGGGCATCCGCAGCAGATCCTCCGTTTCCGAAAACAAGAAGTTTATGACCACTTCGAAAGGCTTTGGTAATAATTTGGGCTGCAGAGAGGATTTTATCACCCTCATGCGCCCAAAAATCTTCTTTAACACGCAAAGAGTTGGCAATAATTTTGGTGGCTTTTCCCTTCCAATCCAAAACCAGCCCCCAGATTTTTTAGAAAGGAATGTGATCTATTAAATGGTAAAAAGCAAGCCCCAAATATTCATGAACCGCTAAGTCTAAATAAAATAGGTTTAAAGGGCGAGGCCAAAGATCTCGTAAAGTAAAATCTTTGTGGGGTTTAACGAGACGATAGGCCGGATAAGGGATAGGGGAAAGCCCTTCTTTACGAAAAAGAAAAACCGCCCGGGGAAGATGGTAAGCGGCTGTTACTAAAATAAACGATTTGCCAGCCAAGTACTTTTTGGCCACTTTGGCACTGGTGATAGTATCATGGGCTTCATCAAGCGCGAAGACATCTTTGAAACCAAGTTTTTCTGCTAGTTCTTGGAGATAACTTGCTCCCAGGCCTCCACGGTTTCCCGCTCCGATAATGAAAAGGGGCTTTTGGGGAAATTCTTTTTTTAGAAGTAAAGCTGCCAGAAATCTTTTACTCGTCTCTCCACCTATGCGCTCCAAAAGGTTTAACCCGGGTTTAGAATCAATAAAGCAGGGAAGAAGAACGATAGCCTTACTCTCTTTAAGAGCATCTTTGGGAGGCAAAGGATAGCAGTCTTCCAAAGGCTTTAAGGCCCAGGAAGGGAAAAACGTAGAGGAAAAATAAAAAGTAAGGGAGGCAAGGATGAGAAAAAATCGAGTTTGACTGCGCCGGTATCGCGAAAAAGAAGTTAATAAGGCTGAAAGAAGAAAAATAAAGACCAAACTTGAAGGATAAAGGATGTGGGAAATAATCTTTTTGAGAATAAATGGCAGATCCATAGATAAAAATGGCGGGGCTGACGGGACTTGAACCCGCGACCTCCGGCGTGACAGGCCGGCGTTCTAACCGTGCTGAACTACAGCCCCGCGCCTCCTTTGGTGGGCGGAACAGGATTTGAACCTGTGACCCCCGGCTTGTAAGGCCGATGCTCTCCCGCTGAGCTATCCGCCCAAACCACCGTAAAAATTAACACGCCCCCATTGACTGTCAAGATCAATGGGCCCGAATCTCTCCCCCTTCTTTGACTTTCTCGAAAAGGGGATAAGGAGGTACGTCCTGAAAAAGTTTCTCTGGATCTTCCAAATCAAGGGCTAATTTAAGAACATCGTCCATGTGATCTACCAATACAATTTCCAAGTCTTTAACCACCTTTGACGGAATTTCCTTAAGATCTTTTTCGTTTTCTTTAGGAATAATCACCATTTCGATATTTCCTCGTCGGGCCGCAAGCAATTTCTCTTTAAGGCCACCAATTGGAAGTACCCGGCCGCGCAGAGTAATTTCCCCGGTCATCGCTACAGTACTCTTTACTGGGATTTTAAGGAGAGCCGAAACAATGGCCGTAGCAATGGTAATTCCTGCACTGGGGCCATCTTTCGGGATAGCTCCTTCGGGAACATGTACGTGAATATCAATACGCTGGTAAAAGTCAGGTGGAAGCCCCAGCTGATGGGCTCTAGATCGCACATAGCTCATCGCTGCCTGCACGGATTCCTGCATCACCTCCCCTAACTTTCCTGTAATAAGGAGCTTGCCTTTCCCCGGCATAATTACAGCTTCAATCTGGAGCAGAGCTCCTCCGGTCTCCGTCCAGGCTAATCCCGTAGCCATACCGATTTCGTTCTTGGTCTCTGCTACACCGTAGCGATAACGTGGTACTCCCAAATATTTATGTATTTTGCTTACAAAGACCTTGGTAGGTTTGAAGGCTTTGGGATCCTTGGCCACTTCTTTTGCGATTTTCCGACAAATAGCAGCAATCTCCCGTTCGAGATTACGTACTCCGGCTTCGCGGGTATAACGCCTTATAATTTCTAGGATAGCTTTATCGGTAAATTTTACCTGTTCGGGGCTCAATCCATGGGCCTCAAGTTGACGTGGAATAAGATAACCTTTGGCAATTTCAAGCTTTTCTTCTTCGGTATAGCCCGGAATTTCAATAATTTCCATTCGATCTAACAAGGGGACCGGAATAGTATGCAAGGCGTTGGCTGTGGTAATGAAAAGCACGTTTGAAAGATCATAACCAACTTCCAAATAATGATCTTGGAAAGAGAAGTTCTGTTCCGGATCAAGCACTTCAAGAAGGGCCGCTGCCGGATCTCCCCGAAAGTCTGTACCAATCTTGTCAACTTCATCCAAACAAAAAACGGGGTTTATAGTCCCGGCTTTACGCATACCCTGAATAATTTTGCCTGGTAAGGCTCCGATATAGGTGCGACGATGCCCCCGTATCTCGGCTTCATCTCGTACCCCACCTAGAGAAATACGTACAAAATTTCGCCCCATCGCACGTGCTACAGACTTAGCCAGAGAGGTCTTCCCCACCCCTGGTGGACCCACGAGACAAAGGATAGGGCCTTTGATCTTTTTGACCAGCTTTTGGACAGCCAGATGTTCGAGAATACGCTGTTTTGGTTTTTCCAGACCATAATGATCAGCATCAAGAATGGCTTCAGCTGCCTCGATGTCAATCTTGTCTTGGGTGCGCTCAAACCACGGAAGACTAATAAGCCAATCTATATAATTTCGTACTACAGTTGCCTCAGCAGACATGGGTGACATCATCTGGAGTTTCTTAAACTCCTGGCGCACCTTTGCTGCTACCTCTCGCGGTAAGCGCTTACGTTTGATCCTCTTTTCAAGCTCTGCCAGGTCACCGCGGCCATCTTCCCGCTCCCCCATCTCTTTCTGGATAGCGCGCATTTGTTCATTGAGATAATAATCTCGTTGGGTCTTTTCCATCTGTTTTTTGACCCGTTCCTTGATACGCTGCTCAAGACGCGCTACCTCCATTTCACCGCGAAGATAGCCATAGACCAATTCCAGACGTTTATTGACATTGGTCATCTCTAAAAGCCGCTGTTTTTGGGGCAACTTCAGATTCAGCACCGCGGCGATATGATCTGCTAAACGGGCCGGATCTTGAAGACTAAGTATAGAAGAAATGACCTCTGGGGGAATTTTTTTGTTAATCTTTGTGTATTCCTCAAAGGCCTGATGACAGAGCCTAACTAGGGCCTCAATTTCAGGACCAGCTTCTACTACTTCGGCTTTAGGTTCCACTTCAACCATGAAAAAGCTATGCCCTGGCAAATATTGTAGGATCTTCGCCCGTTGTTTCCCTTCTACCAAGGCTTTTACAGTGCCGTCTGGAAGACGGAGAATTTGAATTATCGTCCCGATGGTGCCTACTCGGTATATGTCTTTTTCTTTGGGCTCATCCAGCTGGGCGTCCTTTTGGGCAGCAAGAAAAATTTCTTTGTTTCCGGCCATGGCGTGTTCAATGGCCATAATGCTTTTCTCACGCCCGATAAAAAGCGGCACCAACCGGTGCGGGAATAACACAATGTCCCTTAAGGGCAGTAGCGGTAATATTATTTTTTCTCTTTCTTTCGTATCCATAACACCTCTCTAGGCCTGCTGGGCCTGTGATTCATAAATTATTATTGGCTTTTCTCGCCGTAAAATGACTTCTTCAGTTACTACAACTTCTTTTACTCCGTGCATGGAAGGAAGTTCGAACATAATTTCAAACATCGCTTCCTCCATGATAGCCCTTAGCCCTCGAGCCCCGCATTTGCGGCGAATAGCCTCTTTTGCAATGGCCTCAAGAGCTCCTTCTGTAAATCTAAGCTTTACACCGTCCATTTCAAATAGCTTCTCATATTGTTTGACCAGCGCATTTTTGGGCTCTGTAAGAATACGCACTAGCTCTTTTTCCGAAAGTTCATCCAGCGTCGCAACTATGGGTACCCGGCCAACAAATTCAGGGATCATACCAAATTTGATGAGATCTTCTGGTTCTACGTGACTCAGAATCTCGCCAATAGACATTTCTTTGGCGCTTTTAATATTGGCGCCAAAACCTATAGAACGCTGTCCAAGGCGTTCTTTCACAATACGCTCAAGCCCTACAAATGCACCCCCACAAATGAAAAGGATATTAGTGGTATCAACCTTGATAAATTCTTGTTGTGGATGTTTACGCCCTCCTTTGGGAGGTACATTAGCAATGGTGCCTTCAAGGATTTTCAACAGGGCCTGCTGTACACCCTCGCCCGAAACGTCTCGTGTAATAGAGGGACTATCACTCTTGCGGGCAATTTTATCAATCTCGTCGATATAAACGATCCCGCGCTGAGCGAGCTCTACATCATAGTCCGCTGCCTGCAAAAGGTTGAGGATGATATTTTCTACATCTTCACCTACATAACCCGCTTCGGTAAGAGTAGTGGCGTCGGCAATGGTAAAGGGTACATTCAAAAACTTGGCCAAAGTCTGGGCCAAAAGGGTCTTACCACAACCTGTGGGACCAATAAGAAGGATGTTACTTTTCTGGAGCTCAACACCGTCCAGGCTTACCCTGCTCTCAATCCGTTTATAGTGGTTGTGTACTGCTACAGAAAGGATTTTTTTGGCTCGCTCTTGGCCAACTACATATTGATCGAGAAAGGCCTTGATTTCGGCCGGCTTGGGGATGGCTTCCCGGCGCCTTTCTCCCTCTTCTTTTTCGTATTCTTCGGCAATAATGTCGTTACATAGTTCAATACATTCGTCGCAAATATAAACTGCCGGCCCAGCAATCAATTTTCGGACCTCATGTTGACTCTTACCACAAAAAGAACAGTGAAGATCACCGCCTTTATTATTTTTCCTTGGCATTACCTTCCTCCTTCTTCGAAGGACGCTCTATTAGTATTTTATCAATAATTCCATATTTTTGCGCCTCCTCACTGGACATATAAAAATCCCTCTCTGTATCTTGCTGGATACGGTCGATGGGTTGGCCAGTGTGCTTAGAAAGAATACGATTTAGAATCTCTCGCAGTCGCAAGATTTCCCGGGCTTGGATATCCACATCAGTAGCCTGACCCTGAAAGCTTCCAATAGGTTGATGGAGCATAATGCGGGAGTGAGGAAGCGCAAAACGCTTACCTTTTGTACCCCCTGCAAGCAAGACTGCGGCCATGCTCGCCGCTTGCCCCAGGCAAAGGGTAGCCACATCGGGTTTGATGTATTGCATGGTGTCATATATGGCAAGCCCTGCCGTTACAATCCCCCCAGGAGAGTTGATATATAAAGTGACATCTCGGTCGGGATCCTCGGCTTCTAGGAAAAGAAGCTGGGCAATTACTACATTCGCAAGATGATCGTCAATTGGAGCCCCAATAAAAACGATCCGCTCCCGCAAAAGACGGGAATAAATGTCATAGGCTCGCTCACCGCGTGCTGTCTGCTCAATTACAATAGGTACATACATACTAACCCTCACTTTCTAAGGCCTTCTCTTCCTCTGTGGTCTCTTCAGGAAGGGTCTTAGTTTCAACTTCTTCTTGTTTTTGAGTCTCTTTAATTTTAGCCTGAGAAACAAGAAATTGCAAAGTCTTATCGGCGATGATACGGGGTACCATTGAAGTAGCTAAGATGGCTCGTGCTTCTTCCAGACTGGCACGGGTTGCTTCTGCGAGGGCCTTTGCTTTTTCTTCCAGTTCTTCACCACTTACAGTGATGTTTTCCATTTCAGCAATCTTTTCGAGGATAAGGTCTTCGCGGGCCTGTTGTTCTGCGAGAGGTCGCAAGCGTTCCTGTAATTTTTGGGGAGAAATACCTGCAGATTCAAAGGTGTGTCCTTTTTCTTCTAGGCTCTGTTGCATCTGTTCCATAAGTCTTGCTAGCTTATATTCTACATAGCGTTCCGGCACTTCGAACAAAATTTTTTCTCTTAGCTGGGCCAAAATTTGTTCCCTGATAAACTCTTCGGCTTTTTTCTTTTTATCTTCTTCTAGCCGGCGTTTAATCCTCTCTCTTAAGTGTTCCACTGATTCGAAGCCTAAGTTCATCTTTTTGATAAATTCATCGTCTAACGGCTTCAAATCTCTTACATAAACCTCTCGAATCTGAACTTTATAGTGTACCGTTTGGCCGGCAAGCTGGGCATTTAAAGAATCTTCAGGGTAAGTGACATCTACTTCGATAATATCACCTGCTTTTTTGCCGATGAGCTTTTCTTCGATAGTAGCGTTGAATTCTCCGGTGCCCACATCTACATAAAGTGCTTCGGCCTCGTGCCCGGGGACAGGTTCACCATTGATGTAGGCTTTAAAAGAAATAATAGCAATATCATTGAGCTGAATCTCGTGATCTTTTTCAGCAGGTTTGAGATCGGCAAAAGTCATTTGGATTGCTCGCAAATGATTCTCAAGCTCTTCCTCGGTCACTTCCGTAGACATGCTCTCTACTTCAAGTCCCTTATAATCTTCAGGCTTGATATTGATCTCAGGACGAATATCAACTACGGCAGTATAAGAAAAAGCTTCTTTTTCTTTGATTTGATCGTGAGATTCAATAAGGGGACGCACGATAGGGACAAGTTTTGATTCCTCAATAGCCTTGGGAAGACTTTCCTGAATGAGATTTTCGATCACCCGTTCTTCAATATGTTCCCGAAAAAGTCTTTTTACTACAGCCTTGGGGACTTTCCCTTTGCGAAAGCCTTTTACCGAAACCTCTCTGCCAAGCTTTTGACAAGCACGATCTATCTCGCGGGCAACTACTTCTGGTGGAAGTTCCACCTTCAATTTCTTTTGGACAGAACTAATGTCTTCCACATTTACTTTCATGATACGTACTCTCCCTCTCCTTATTTTTTCAGTCTAAAGCTACAAAGTTTTAAAAGAGGCGGCAAGGTAGCATTAAAACTACTTAGAAATCCAGATTGTCTTCAAAAGAAGAGGAAGAAGTCTCCTTCCCTTGGGCATCCCAGAGGCGCTTTTCCTGGAAAAGCTGGTAAGCCAAAAAGATTCCGGCTCCTGTAAAAGCCCCTGCCAAGAGGGCCAAGGCCCACCATCTGATTCGCATCTTTTCTGAAATATTTTTTCCACAATAAGGGCAAAACTTGGCCCCTTCCGGAATGTTTCCCTTACAAGCCGGACATTCCATCAGATGTCCTCCTTATGAAATCTTTTAAAATCTCTTCTTTTTGGATCCATTCCTCAAGGTCTTTCAGGGCCCTTTCTGCCATGAGACGATATTTTTCCCGTTTGGGAAGTTTTTTTCGTTTTCGAGGAGGAAGATCAAGCGGAGGGAAAAGTCCCCAGTTGATATTCATAGGCTGGAAATGTTTAGGATTGGCCTCGGTAATGTAATGTATCAGGGCACCATGGGCGGTGGTGCGGGGCGGCACCACGAGTTTGTCTTTTTTAAAAAGCCGAGCCGCGTTAATTCCTGCCAGAAGCCCCATAGCGCTTGATTCTACATAACCTTCTACGCCGCTTATTTGGCCTGCAAGAAAAATTCTTGGCTCTTTTTGAAGCTGGAGAGTTTTTTGGAGGACTTTAGGGGCACAAACAAAAGAATTTCGGTGGATAGAGCCCAATCTTGCAAATTCTGCCTTCTCCAGCCCGGGAATCATCCGAAAAACTCGCTCCTGCTCTTTATATTTGAGTTTGGTTTGGAAACCTACAAGATTATAAAGGGTTCCTTCCCGATTTTCGGGACGTAGTTGTACTACGGCATAAGGTTCCTTTCCGGTACGAGGATCTTTTAGCCCCACAGGTTTCATGGGGCCAAAACGTAAAGTATCTTTTCCGCGCTCAGCCATCACTTCGATAGGAAGACACCCTTCAAAATATTTCGGTTTTTCGAAATCTTTAAAAGGAACTTTTTCTGCCTCTAATAGAGCTTCCACAAAACGTTCATACTCTTCTTTATTGAGGGGGCAATTAATGTAAGCTCCCTCTCCTCCATTATCGTAGCGGTCTGCCCGAAAGACCTTCGACCAGTCTATAGAATCAGCGTAAACAATAGGAGCAATAGCATCATAAAAATGGAAAAACTCTTCACCTGTCAGGCGTTTAAGTTCTTCGGCAAATTTTTCCGAGGTAAGGGGACCAGTAGCTATAATGACTATCCCCTCTTTGGGGATTTTTTGAACCTCTTCGTTTATAATAGTTACTAAGGGATGTTGAGAGAGTTTTTCTGTAATATATCCTGCAAAAAGTTCTCGATCTACGGCAAGGGCTTTACCTGCTGGCACTTCACTTTTGAGAGCAGCTTCCATGATGAGAGAAAGGAGGAGACGCATCTCTTCCTTCAGGAGACCTACAGCGCTGGTGATCTCTTTAGAGCGCAAAGAATTAGAACAAACTAACTCTGCAAGTTTTCCCGTCTTGTGGGCAGGGGTGAGCTTTCGGGGGCGCATTTCATAAAGTTTTACCGAAACCCCGCGGGAGACTAGCTGCCAGGTTGCCTCTGAACCTGCAAGGCCTCCTCCTATGACTGTAACATAATCTTTCATCAAGCCGCCAACCTGCTTGCCAATTGACCGCAGGCAGCAGAAATATCACGCCCACGGCTCTTTCTGATAGTGGCCACGTAACCAGCTGCCAAAAGAACCTCTTGAAACCGCAAGATTTGGGTTTCAGAGGGGCATTTAAAAGGTAAAAGAGGATGTTCATTAAAAGGAATGAGATTAACCTTGGCAGGGATTCCCCGAAGCAAAATAGCGAGTTTTTGGGCGTCTTCTACCGTATCATTTATGCCCGCTAAAAGAACGTATTCAAAAGTTATTCGCCACCCCTTAGGGAGGGGGTAGCTTCGACAGGCTTCGATGAGGTCTGGCAAAGGGTAGCGTTTATTAATGGGCATAATTCTCGAGCGCGTTTCGTTATCGGCGGCATGCAGAGAGATGGCAAGCTTTACCGTAATGTCTTCACCCAAACGTTTCATCTGAGGAATAAGCCCCACCGTAGAGACGGTAACCCGCCTTTTAGAAAAATTGAAACCTTTAGGGTGTAGCAAAATTTGCAGAGCTTTTAGGAGATTTCCGTAATTTGCCAAGGGTTCTCCCATGCCCATGAAGACCAAATTTCGAAGAGGCTTTTTATTGACCGAATTTTCTTTTGCAAGAATTTCCTTAGCCCTTAATACCTGCCCTACAATTTCGTGGGGCCTGAGATTCCGCCGAAAGCCCATCCTTGCCGTAAGACAAAAGGCACACCTCATCGCACAACCCACCTGAGAGGAAACACAAAGGGTATAATGATCTTCCTCAGGGATAATTACGCATTCGATAATTTCTTTATCTTCAAGAAGAAGGGCTAGTTTCCGGGTGCCATCTGCAGAAATTTCTTCGTCTTTGAGTTCAGGTAAAGCAAGGCTAAATTCTCCGAAAAGTTCTTCTCGCAAGTGTTTAGGAAGATCTGTCATTTGGGAAAAAGAATAAACAAAGGGCCTGGTAAGCCATTTAAAGATTTGCCGCCCCCTATAAGCTGGAAGCCCTCTTTCAGAGAAGAGGGCTTCCAGCTCTTCTAAGGTGTAATCTCTAAGATTTCTGCAGTCCTTCAAGGATTTTACGGGCCTCCTCTTTTTCTGGGAAATTTAGAGGAGATTTTACAACGGATTTTAGCTCTTTGATAGCTTCATCCTTGCGCCCCAAAGCTAGGAGAGCCTTAGCCAGGTGGTAGCGGGTAGGCAGAAAATCAGGATTTTTCTCAAGTACTTCCTGAAAGATAGAAACAGCAAGTTCGTTAGAGCCCCGTTTATATAAAACCCAGCCAAAGGTATCCAAAACAAAGGGATTTTCGGGGGCCAATTCCCTGGCCCGCTGGGCAAAAATGAAAGCTTCTTCTATCTCTCCACGCTCGGCAAGCATCCAAGCTAAATTATTTAAAGCCGGAAAGAATTCAGGGTCGATCTCGACTATTTTTCGATAGACCTTCTCAGCTTCTTTATCCTTTCCTAGAGCTTCAAGCAGAGAGGCTTTGGTCATCAAGAGGTTGAGATTCTCGGGCCTTTTCTCAAGGGCTTTATCCACCTCGGCCAAAGCCTTTTCAAGCCTTCCCTGACGCCCATAAATAGCAATGAGAGCAGAGTAGGCGGGAAGAAACTTTTCGTCTTCTTTGAGGGCCAATTTGAGCTTTTCTTCAGCGGTCTTAAGATCTCCTTTGGCGAGATAAATTTGGGCCATTAGGAAATAGAGGGGAGCCTTGCGTTTAAATTGCGGAAGATGATCTTTAAGAAGGGTCAAAGCTTGGTCTGTTTTTTTCTGCGCGAGATAAAGACCAACTATTCTTGTAAGAGCCGGAAGGTGTTGTGGGGCAAGTTCTAAAGTTTTTTGGTATTCCTTGAGAGCTTGGTCTAACTTTTTCTCGGCTTGAAGGCAAGTAGCGTAAGCAAAGTGGACGGTTGGATTTTCGGGAAAAAGCTCTACCAGGCGCTGGTAAAGCTTTTCAGCTTTGTCAAACTTCTTTTCTAGCATATAGGTAAAGGCGAGAAGAAGGCCGGCTTGGGTATTGCGGGGAGAAAGACGCAAAACAGCTATGGCTTGCTTTCGAGCCTTGTCTATTTCGCGCTCCGCTAAAAGGAGCCGGGCGTAAATAAGCCTTGTTTTGATTACCAAGGGGTTGAGTTCAATGGTCTTTTCAAAGGCCTTACGGGCCTCTTGAGCCTTTCCTTGCATCAACTTTATAACTCCGATGAAATGATATGCTTCTGCAAGCCGGGGACGCTTTTGTGTTACGTATTCAAAATCCTCAAGGGCTTCGGCAAGAAGTCCTTTAGTAAGACGGATTTTTCCCCGAACCAATCTTGCAATTACATGTCCTTCGTTCTTCTTGAGAATCTCTTTAACAAGTTTTTCTGCCTCTTCTGTTTTTTTCTTTTCGAGTTCGAGATAGGCAAGTTGGGCCTTGAGATCTAGAGAATCAGGCCATTTTTGAAGGCTCTGCCGGGCTATCTTGATAGCTTCATCTAAGCGTCCCAAACGACGATAGAGGTCAATAAGGGCTATGCGTCCTCTTACATCTTCGGGATGTTCCTGATTCCAGGAAAGAAGGAATTCTTCAGCCTCTTTAACTTTCCCCTGAGCGAGATAAAGAGAAACAAGTTGCTGAACAAATGTGAATTGTTTTGGGAATTGTCTGATCATTTTTTGGAGCAGAGCCTCTGCTTCGGCCGTCTTCCCCTGTTGCAAATAGGTCTTCAAAAGAAGCTCGTTTAATAGGATATTTTCTGGAGCGTAGGAAAGGGCCTCTTTAAGTTTGGCAAGGGCTTTTTCTGGTTTCCCTTCTTGCTTATATATTTCAGAGACTATAACCAAAGCTTCCACGTTTTTGGGATCGAGAGATAAGGCTTTGTCGACAAGTCTTCGGGCTTCGTCAAATTTCTTTTCTCTGAGGCGTAAAGAAGCAAGCGTGGTTAAGGCCTTAATATTTTCAGGTTCTTTCTGAAGAATATAATTTAAATGTTTTTCAGCTTCCTTATATTTCCGGGCCGCTACAAGGAGCGTGGCTAGTTTGAGTCGAGCCTCAAGGTTTTCCGGATCAACATCTACAGTTTTCCGATATTCGGAAAGGGCCCGGCGAAAGTCTCCAAATTTCATGTAGATTTCTGCAAGCTGATAATGAGCCTCAGGGTGTTTAGGATCAAGTTGAATAACATTTTGGAATTCCAGGGCCGCTTCGCGCAGTTTTCCTTCCTTGGCAAAGGCAAGCCCTCTTTGCATGTGTTTGTTAATCTTTTCTTCCGGGGAGCTACAACCTAAAAAAAACGCAATTAAGAGAGCAACCAGCAAAAAACGCCATTTTCCCATAAGACACTCCTTCGGAGGGATTATTTTCTTATAACCAATTCGGATTTTAAAACCAAGGCCCCAAATAATTTTTGTTTAAAATTTACTTCTATTTTGGATGCGATAAGGAAAACAAACATGACAGGTTATACCGGGGCCTTAAAAATAAAAAGGCCCTCATAAAGAGGGCCTTTGGTTAAAGTTCCAGGGTTTTTACCATTTTGATGGCGGGAAGTTTCTCAAGTTTTCGGAGGAGAGATTCGGGTACAGGTTGGTCTACACACAGGAGAATGATATTGACCTTTTTGGCAGGTTCCTGCCCTACATGCATTCGTGAAATATTAAGCCCTGCTTCTCCAATAGTAATCCCGATTTGGCCTATTACGCCGGGTTTGTCTTCGTTCATAAGGTAGAGAAGATGTCCTTCTGGGATAGCATCAAGACGGAAATTATTTATTTGTACAATCCGAGGCTCTTGTTTTCCGAAAATGGTACCAGCGACGATATTTTCCCCCTTGGGGAATTTGATACGCACTTTGATGAGATTCAGGAAATCTTCAGCCGTATTGACTTTACTTTCGGTAACTCTGATCCCTCGTTCTTTGGCCCTGATAGGGGCATTCACATAGTTTACATCTTCTCGCAAAGCCGGAGAAAGTAGCCCTTTTAAGAGTGCTACCGTTAAGGGTTTGGTATCTAAATTTGCTACATCTCCCTGGTATTCGATATTTACTTCCTGAATAGGTCCTTCGGCAAGTTGGGCCTGAAGAGCTCCGAGCTTTTCAGCTAGAGTGAGATAAGGCTTAAGAAGCGGCAACAGTTCGGCAGAAACCGAAGGCATATTGACAGCGTTTCTAACTACTCCGTGGACCAAAAAGTCCACCACCTGGGAAGCCACTGCTAAGGCTACATTCTTTTGAGCTTCAACTGTAGAAGCACCCAAGTGAGGAGTACAGATGAAATTATCCAGTTTAAAGAGAGGATAATCCGGCGGAGGTGGTTCTTGTTCGAAAACGTCAAGGGCTGCTCCGGCAACCTTTCCAGAAACCATTGCCTCGTAAAGATCTTTTTCGTTGACAATCCCTCCCCGGGCACAATGGATAAACATTACCCCGTCTTTCATCTTGTCGAATTTTTCTTTATTGATAAATCCGCGGGTCTCTTTGGTAAGAGGAACGTGTACGGTGATGAAATCTGCCTGGGGCAAGAGCTCGTCAAGGTCCATGATTTCGATTCCCATTTTTGCGGCCTGTTCTGGATTTACATAAGGATCATAAGCGATAACCCGCATTTTGAGCCCTTTAGCCCGATCAGCAACCACCGAACCAATGCGGCCAAGCCCTATTATCCCAAGTGTTTTTCCTGTGATTTCACGCCCCATAAACTTTTTCTTCTCCCATTTGCCAGCTTTCATAGAGGCAGTGGCCTGGGGAATATTGCGTGCAAGGGCCATCATCATGGCAATTGTATGCTCGGCCGCCGAAACAGTATTGCCGCCAGGGCAGTTCATCACCACGATTCCCCGACGATTAGCAGCGTCGATATCTACATTGTCCAACCCGGTTCCTGCTCGGGCAATGAGTTTAAGTTTAGGGGCGGCTTCGATTACGTCGGCGGTCATTTTGGTGGCGCTACGAATGATAATTGCTTCTATATCCTTTTGGAGCTCTGCGATTAGATCTTCCTTGGAAAGCCCCGTTTTTATTACAACATCTAGGCCTGCATCCTTGAGAATTTTGATGCCATCTTCGGCGATGGGATCAGAAATCAAAACTTTCATTTTAAGCCTCCTTAGCCAAAAAAATATTCTTGAGCGACAGAAACACCTGCTCCGAGCTTTACTTTATAGCCTAGCTCCGTTAAGGCCATCTCAAGCGTAGCCAGGGCAAGAATCACATCAAGCTCATTTTGATATCCAAGATGCGCTATCCGGACTACCTTTCCCTTAAGTTTGGCCTGACCTCCGGCCATGGTGACTTTATATTTTTCCCTCATGAGTTTCATAAGTTTTGCCCCGTCTACTCCTTGTGGCACCTTCACGATGGTGAGGGCTTCACAAGGGGTCTTGGCAAAGAGTTCAAGCCCTAAGGCCATTACACCCGCCCGGCAAGCCCCTGAAAGACGACGATAATGAGCAAAAAGAGTTTCTAACCCCACTTCTCTTATGCGGGAAAGAACTTCCGAGAGACCATAAAGCAAAGAGACCGCCGGAGTAAAGGCCGTAGTCTCTTTGTTTAGAGCTTTTAACTCTTTACGAAAATCGAAATAATAGCGAGGGCTAGTAGTTTTTTGGGCCTTTTCTTTGGCACGGGCAGAGAGGGCCACAAAGGAAAGCCCAGGTGGCAAAGCAAGGCTCTTCTGGGAACCTGCTACCATAGCATCGATGCCAAGCTCATCAAAGGGTAAAGGATAGACCCCCAGGGCAGAAATGGCATCAACCACTAGAAGGGTTTCTCTCTCTCTAGTAAGAGAAGCTATTTCTTCTACCGGATGTTTTACTCCTGTTGAGGTCTCATGGGCTTGAATTAAGAGCCCTGCTGCATCGGGATGGGTCTTAAGAGTATTTTCTACTTCTTCAACCTTAACCGCCTCTCCCCAAGGAACATCAATATAAATGGGGTTAAGGCTGTAGGTTTCGGCAAGTTCTCCCCAGCGTTCTCCAAATTTCCCCCCCCGGATGACTATTACCTTTTCTCCGGGGGAAAAAAGATTGGCCACACAGGCTTCCATGGCCCCTGTGCCAGAGGAAGCAAAAAAGAGAACATCTTCCTGGGTCTGAAAGAGATATTTGAGATCGGCTCTTATTTTTTGAAGAACGGCAGAAAACTCCGGCAAACGGTGATGAATAACGGGCTTGGCCATGGCAAGCAAGGCCCTGGGGGGTACAGGAACAGGCCCTGGAGCTAAGAGAAACTTCTTGTCTAAAAGATCCATTTTTTAAAAGATCCTCCTTTTGTGGAAAAATCTAGTGAGATATTGCCCCAGAAGTGTTAAATCTTCAAGTGGAATTGGTCGAAAGCAGGAAAAGTAGAATCTAATTTTAAGGAGGAACCTATGAAAAAACTTATTATCTTGTTGTTGGCACTGTTTTTGGGCTCACAGATTGTTTGGGCAGATAAAGGCTGTCCGGCTCCTGACAAACTTAAAGAGACCCTCAAAATTCTTTTCTCTAGGCAAGATTTTAAAATCGCAAGTGTGCGCCCTGCACCAGTTGCTGGCCTCTGTGAGGTGATTATTGAGGCCCGAGGTAGTAAGAAATTGACTTACGTAGACGCTTCGGGTCGTTATCTAGTGGTTGGCCGCATTATAGACATCAAAGCTCGCAAAGACCTCACTCAAGAACGCGTTACCGAACTTAATCGCCTTTCACCAGCCAAACTGAAAGAGCTGGAAAATCTAGTGGCCTTTTCAGTAGGAAAGGGGCCAGAAATCTTTCTTATTACCGATCCTGATTGCCCTCATTGTAAACGGGCCGAAAGGATTCTCCTCCCCTTGGCCCAAGAAGGAAAAATTAAAGTAAAAGTAATACTTTTTCCGCTAGAGGCTTTGCATCCGAAAGCTAAAGAAAAGGCGGTAGCCATTATTTGTGACGGCAAAGGGCTTTCAGCCCTTATTGAGGGATATCAGGGGAAACAATGTCAAAAAGGACTTGAGAAAGTAGAAAAGGCCATTGCTACTCTTCCTAAACTGGGCATCCGGGCCACACCGACTTATATTTTTCCTGACGGAAGGATGATTTCTGGGGTGTTAAATGCTGAACAACTTTTAAGGATGGTGAAGTAAGAATGGGAAAAGTAGTCGGACTTAACGAAGCAGAAAAGGCTTTGCTTCTTTACATTGCCAGAGAAAGTATTGCTAGTGCTTTAGAAGGGAGACCACCGCGTCTCCCTGAAGAAATACCACCTAGGCTTTTAGAGCCTTACGGAGCTTTTGTAACGCTTCAAAAACACGGTCAATTAAGGGGCTGTATTGGCACCTTTCATGCTGATCAGCCCCTCTACAAGATTGTTTTTGAGATGGCCCGTTCTGCTGCTTTTAATGATCCACGTTTTCCGCCCTTATCTCCCGAGGAATTTCCCGAAATTGAGATCGAAATCTCGGTTCTTTCACCTATGTGGCGGGCGAAAAGTGTTGATGAAATAGAGGTTGGTAAACATGGAATTTATATCATCCGAGGAATTAACAGGGGAGTACTCCTGCCACAGGTGGCGGTAGAATATGGTTGGGACCGGGAAACTTTCCTTGATCATACATGTCTTAAGGCGGGTCTTCCGCCGGGCTGCTGGCAGGACCCTGAAACAGAAATCTATCTTTTTACAGCTGAAGTTTTTAGCGAAAGAGAGTTGGGGTTAACTCCCGGTTTTAAGCCCCATTAGGGCTTGACAAATTGCATTTAAGCTTTTATATCACGGCCGCACTGCGGCACCTATAATTGTGTTTTAATTTTTTTATACAAGGCCTGGACCGGACCTTGTCAAGGGACGGTTCAGGTTTATTGGTTTAAGAGGGCTAAAGGCCCAGACTTAATGCGCGCCCCACGAGGGCGAAGATTAACAAAAATGGAAGTTTTTTACAGGAAGAAAAGACAGGGCAAAGATCTTTATGAGGATTTTGTATGGCGGGCCGATCAGCGCCAAATTGTGGAAGACGTGGGGCGCTCCATGGCCCAAATCCTGTGGGTGGAGTTACCGCCCACCTTTTAAATTCTGAAGGGGGGACGGCCATGGAAAAGATTGAATACGGTTTCGGACAGCATCTCATCCTTGATGGTTACGGATGCAACCGTGAAAAACTAATGGATATCGATTTTATTTATGACTTTCTCAGTAATTATCCGGCTGAGATTAATATGACAAAAATTATGCCCCCGTATGTGTTCAAATACCATGCTCCGGTGCCGGAAGATTGGGGTATTTCCGGTTTTGTTATCATTGCTGAAAGCCATATCAGTATCCATACCTTTCCGGAAAAACTTTACCTGAGTCTTGATCTTTTCTCTTGTAAGCCTTTCGATGTGGATAAGGCCATCCGGGATATTACCCGGATGTTTGAAATAAAAAAGAGTGAGATCAAACTATTAGATCGGGGCCATGAATTTCCGCGTTCTATAAGAACAGTAGAGCGATTTATCCGGGCTGAAAGGAATCAACTAACAGTTTAAAATAAAAGGCGGGAGTCTTCAGGCTCCCGCCTTTATATGTGAAATATGACTTTTCTCGGACGAGAAGAAAATCCCGAAAAAGCCCGGATTGTACTTCTTCCTGCTCCCTATGATGCTACAGTTTCCTATCTTCCCGGCACCCGCTTTGGGCCTCGCAAACTGCTTGAAGCGAGTCTTTATCTAGAATTTTACGATGAAGAACTCGAATGTGAGGCCCAAAACCTCCCTCCTATTTTGACCCTCCCTGAAGAAGAACTTCCACTGGCCCCGGAAAAGGCCCTCAAACACCTTAAAGAAAGATTAACTCCCCATTTAAAAAAGGGCCGTTTCCCTGTTCTATTAGGAGGAGAACACACCATTTCTTTGGCTGCTATTGAACTTCTATTAAACCGGTATCCTGAGCTTTTGGTGGTCCAATTCGATGCTCATACCGATTTGCGTTCCAAATATCAAGGAAGCCCTTGGTCTCATGCCTGCGTTATGAGGAGGGCTTATGAAGCTGGAGCTAGAATAATAGCCTTAGGGGTAAGGGCCCTTTCTCAAGAGGAACACAACTTTGCCAAGAAAAATCAGATTCCCCTCTTTTGGGCCCGAAAACTTAAAGAATCTCCAGCGGAGGTTTTTTCTTTTTTGGAAAAGGAACTCAGAGGTTTTCCTCTTTACGTTACTATTGATCTTGACGCTCTAGATCCGGCAGAATTGCCCGGGGTTGGAACTCCCGAACCGGGCGGGCTTTCCTGGTACGAGATGCTTTCCTTCTTACGTTTTTTGGCGGGTTTTCGGGTCGTTGGCTTTGATGTAGTAGAGCTTCTCCCTCGCGAAGAAAGATCGGCTTTTGTGGCGGCAAAATTGGTCTATAAGTTTCTTTCTTATCTTTTTTGTCCGCTTTCTTAGGCTTTCCAAAGTCCTTGGCTTGTGTTTAAAAAAGAACATGCCTCCTCTGATCATAGTAAAAGGTCTTTATTTTTCTTATGGAGAACAGCTAATTCTTGAAAACATAAACCTTGAAATCAACGCGGGGGATTTTTTGGCCATTTTGGGCCCAAACGGATCAGGAAAATCTACACTTCTAAAGCTTATTTTGGGGCTTTTACGCCCGGAACAGGGAGAGATATTCTTATTTGGGAAACCGATTGGTAAATTTCGAGAATGGTGGCGTTTGGGCTATGTACCCCAAAGAGCTATTGCTAAAGTGGATCCGGTCTTTCCGGTTACTGTGGAAGAAGTGGTAAGTTTTGGTCTCCTGGCAAAGAAGCGTTTCCCCCGATTTTTAACTTCTAGAGACCGGGAAGCCATTCAAAAGGCCCTTTTAAGGGTAGAAATGGAGGGTTTTAGCAAGAGACGCCTATGCGAACTTTCGGGAGGGCAACAACAACGGGTCTTTATTGCACGCGCTATTGTCTCCGAACCTCAAGTTTTACTTCTTGATGAACCTACCACAGGGGTAGACGTAGCCACCCAGGAAAGATTTTATGATCTCTTGGGGGAATTTAACCGGCGAGGGCTTACAATCGTAATTGTTACGCATGATATCGGAATTGTTAATAAGCATGTTAAACAGGTAGCTTGTCTTAATCGGCGGTTGGTATATCACGGAACCCACGAAGAATTTTGTTCTTCTCCGCGGTTAAAGGAATTCGTGGGTGAACATCATCTCGTTATCCACCGACACTGATGCTTTGGGAATTATGGCAGTTTAGTTTTTTCCAGCGGGCCTTGGTAGCAGGCCTTTTTTTGGCGGTAGCAGGAGCTGTTTTAGGGGTTTTTCTCATTTTACGCAAAGATGCCATGCTTGGCCATGGTCTCACCCACATTGCCTTTGCAGGGGTGGCTCTTGCTCTGTTTTTTGACGTTCTTCCCTTCCCGGTAGCTTTATTGTTAGCTTCAATAGCGGCCTTTCTGATTCTTAAGGTGAGAGAACGTGCCGGCCTTTATGGTGATACAGCCGTAGGAATTATTTCTAGTCTTGGGATGGCGGTAGGGATAACGCTGGCCTCAATAGCACGGGATTTCAATGTAAATCTTCTTTCTTTTCTTTTTGGTAACATTTTGGCGGTAAGTGATTTGGAACTCTATGGTTCTATAGTCTTGGCGACCTTGGTTTTACTGACTCTCTTACTTTTTTATTATGAGATTCTTTATGTCACTTTTGATGAAGAGTCTGCCCGGGCCAGTGGTCTTCCAGTGCAAAGACTGGACGCCTTGCTTGCACTTCTCACCGCAATCACGGTGGTCATCGGTATGAAAATTGTAGGCTTGCTTTTGGTTTCTGCCCTTTTGGTGATTCCAGGCGCGGCAGCCTTACAACTTGCTGGAAGCTTTAAACGTTGCCTTTTTCTTGCTGCCATCTTTGGAGCTTTAAGTGTAAGTATAGGGCTTTTTCTGGCTGCTCTTTTTGATTTGCCAGCTTCAGGGGCCATCGTTTTAACTTCTGGAGCTATTTTTTTGGGAGCCTTTCTCTGGGGGCGTTTACGGCGACTGTAGAGACGTTTATCTTTAAGCGCATGAGAATCGAACTTATAGACACACACGCCCATCTCAATCTTTACGGCTCTTACAAAAAAGATTTGGCAGAAGTGGTGTCTCGGGCCAAAGAAACTGGAGTACTCCGCATAATAAATGTGGGGATTGATCTCAAAACTTCTATCAAAGCGCTTGAGCTTGCCTATCAGTTCGAGGGGCTTTACGCAACCGCGGGTATTCATCCCCATGAAGTGAAAAAAGCCAAACCTGAAACCTATGAATCCTTACGGGCCCTTTTTCAAGACGAACGAGTAGTGGCAGTAGGAGAAATTGGTCTTGATTATGCCAAAGAATATAGCCCACGAGAAATGCAAAAGGAGCATTTTGCTTACCAATTGGGATTAGCCAAAGAATATAAGCTTCCTGTGGTCATTCATTCCCGGGAAGCCTTTGAAGACATTCTGGCAATACTACAGGAGAATTTGCCAGAAAAATTTGTCTTTCATTGCTTTGCTGGCGACGTTTATGAGGCCCGGAAAATCCTTAATTTAGGAGGTCTAATTTCTATTACGGGTATCGTAACCTTTCCCAAGGCCGAAAATATCAGAGAAGTGGTCCGATATGTACCCCTTGAAAGGCTCATGGTGGAAACAGATTGCCCATTTCTTACCCCTGTGCCCCATCGGGGAAAACGCAACGAACCAGCCTTTGTAGGGTATGTAGCCGAAAAGATTGCCGAAATAAAAGGGATTAGCCTGGAAGAATGTGCATGGGTGACCACCAAAACAGCCGAGGTATTTTTCGGAATTTAAAACCTTTGGTTTTGGCCTCCAAAAGCCCTCGCCGAAAAGAACTCTTGGCAAGGCTAGGGGTGAATTTTGAAGTTTCTCCAGCTAGAGGGGAAGAACCGAAACCACTAAATGAAGAGCCCTCACATTATACCCTCCGTCTTGCACGGGCAAAGGCCGAAGAAGTGTTTCAAAAAAACCCGGGGAAGGCTATCTTGGCCGCAGACACCATCGTAGTATGTAAGAAAGAAATACTTGGTAAGCCCAAAGATTTTTCCGATGCCTTTCGGATGCTAAACCTCCTTTCCGGAAAAATGCACCAAGTATTTACAGCTTATGTCATATTAGATGGTCAGAGGGTAAGAGAAAGAGTAGTAGAGACACGGGTGCATTTTAAGCATCTTCAAGAGGAAGAAATAAAGGCTTATCTTGCCACAGATGAACCTTGGGATAAAGCAGGAGCTTATGCCATCCAGGGTATAGCTTCTTATATGGTAAAGCACATCGAAGGCTCGGTGACAAACGTAGTCGGGCTTCCTCTTACCGAATTAATAGAAGATCTTTTATTTCTTCAAATTATTACTTGGAGGTCTATGTGAAATCTTATAAAAAGGGGCTTTTAGCGGAAATCAACGTTACCCCTTTAGTAGATGTAATGCTTGTTCTCCTCATTATTTTTATGATTACAGCTCCCATGCTTTCTACGGGGCTTGAGGTGGACCTTCCCGAAACCAAGGCGGGTAAAGTTGAGAAGCAAAACCCCTTTGTAATTACACTAGACGCCTCTGGCCGGATTTTTATTGGAAAAAAAGAACTAAGCCTCAAATCTTTAAAAAAATGGTTACAACAGGCTAAAAAGGCCGGTCTGGTAAGAGAAATTAACCTAAAGGCAGACCGGCGTTGCCCTTATGGAACGGTGGCCAAAGTACTAGCAGAAATTCAGGCCGCCGGTTTTAGTGAGATTGGACTTTTGACCAGGCCAGAGAGTTAATGACGTCTTCTGTCTCGTTTAAGAAGGCTCTTTTGTTTTCTTTGCTTTTTCATATTTGTCTGCTTACGGTTCTTGTTTGCCTAGAAAGACCTTCAAAACCAAACTTCCAGATAGTACATTTAAGACTCAAAACTGTTTCTTATTTACCTTCTTCACCAATTAATACTTCAAAGTCTCTTCCCTCTTCCCAATCTTCTCTGAAAAGTTTTTCACCTAAAATCAAAAGACCTCAAGCCCCTGCCAAACGTACTTCTCCTGTAAAGAAGAAACCCACAAAAAAGATATCTAAAAAATCTTTGAAATCCTCAAGAAAGGGTTTGCCTACCAAAAGGAAGATTTCTCCTTCTCGTTCTTCTCTTCCCAAAAGAAAACCGATTTCTCAAGAAGAAAATCTTTTGGCTAAGCGCCTTGCTGCCCTTAAAGCCGCAGCTGAGGAAAGGGCCTTGCGGGAAAGACTTGCAAAACTTAAAAACTCGCAGACTGCCAACTCTTCGGCAGGGTTATCTTTAGGAACTGGGCTTTCTGAAGATTTTGCTAGGAAATTAATGGCCCATCTCAAATCTTTTTGGGCGGTTCCGGAGGTGCTTGAGGGCCGGAAAGAACTTTGGGCGGAAGTAGAACTCAAGATTGCTCCTGACGGGCACCTCCTTTCCTACCGATTCTTGCATCGCTCAGGAGAGCCGCTCTTTGACGAAGCCGTGGTAGCCACCCTCAAGAAGGCCGAACCCCTGCCTGCCCCGGGAAAGATATTGACCCTTTCGGCAATCTTTAAAATCCGTTAAAAAAGGAAGACATGAGAAAGGTATTTTTCTGTTTCTTTTTCCTTTGTTTTTTGGCTTTTACAAATCCCCTTGGAGCCCAAGAGCTAAGACTCGAAATTACCGGGGCAGAGCTGATCAAAATTCCTATTGCCGTTCCGGAATTCCAAGGCCCCCTGCCTTTAGCACGTAAACTTTCGGATTTGGCCCGTAGAGATCTTTCATGGCATCTGGTCTTCAATGTCTTAGGCGAAGGGCTTCCAGCAGAAGAGACCAAAATTTTTGCCTCTCTTGGGGTGGATTGGCTTCTTTATGGTCGGGTCTCACTATCTGGGGCCCGAGTAACAGCAGCTTTTTATTTGCGTGACATGGTGAAAGACAAAATAGTCCTTTCGCGTGGCTATCGGGGGACCAAAGAATCGGCACGCTATATGGTGCACCGTTTTGTAGACTTGGCTATAGAAGAAATTCTTGGGGTTCCAGGAAATTCCTTGAGCCGAGTAGCTTATGTAGAAAGAAAGGGCTGGCACGATGTTCTGTTTGTCCAGGATTTTGATAAAGGGAAAAGAGTAGCGGTAGCTGAAGGGGAGCTTATTCTCGGGCCTCGTCTTTCACCAGATGCGCAAAAAGTTGCTTTCGTATTCTACGTTCAAAGACGCCCGCAGATCCATGTGGTTGATCTTCGTTCGGGCAAACGTTGGGTGGTCTCTCATTTCCCAGGTCTTAATGCCTCTCCGATTTGGCACCCCCAAGGAGACAAATTGGTAGTGACCTTGAGCAAAGATGGAAACCCGGACCTTTATCTTCTGGATCTTTCTGGTCGGATTTTAAAGCGCTTGACCTTTGGAGAAGGAGTAAACACAGGGGGAAGTTTTTCTCCAGACGGCAAGGAGTTAGCCTTTGTTTCTGACCGTGCTGGCAGCCCTCAAATTTATATTCTCAATTTAAAGACACGAGGTGTGCGCCGTCTCACTTTTCGAGGTCGTTATAATGTTTCACCTTCTTGGTCCCCTACAGGAGACCGCATCGTTTATGCGTCCCAAGAAAAAGGCCATTTTGTGTTATTTACTATAGATCCCCGAGGAGGCGAGCCGGTGAAGATTACTGAAAAGGGAAGTTTTGAAGCTCCCTTTTTTTCTCCCAACGGAAGACTCGTTATGGCCCAAGGACAAGATGGTCTTTGGATATTTTTGGCAAACGGCGCAAGCGGGCGTCTTTATCAAGCCGGCAAACTACTCTTTCCCTCCTGGCGTCCCCTATAGAAATTTTAATTTGCAGAACCGCTTGTATTACCTGAAGGCCCAAGGTAAAGATAGGGCCAGGAGGTTTGTCTATGGTGATAGATTATTTTCTGTCTCCAGAACAAAAGCTTATCCTAGAGGTAACAGAACGTATTGGAAAAGAATATATTGCCCCTTACGCCCTCAAATGGGACGAGGAAGAAACTTGCGACCCGAGGCCCTTGAAGGCTTTAGCCTTGGCAGATCTTTTCGGCCTTTTTATTCCGAAAGAATATGGCGGTTTAGGTTTTGGTACTTTCGAAAATTGTCTTGTAATTGAAACTCTTTCTAAATACTGTGCCGGGGTGGCTACTACTTTTGCTGCTAGTGGTTTGGGGGCGTATCCTATCTTAATTGCGGGCCACAAAGGGCAAAAAGAAAAATATCTCCCCCAAATTGCAGTTGGGAAAAAACTCTGTGCTTTTGCTCTTACCGAACCTCAGGCGGGTTCTGATGCTGCCGCTATCAAAACTACAGCCCGTAAAGAAGGAGATTATTACGTTTTAAACGGTATAAAACAATGGATTACCAATGGAGGGGTGGCAGATCTTTATACTGTCATAGCCTTGACCGACCCTAAAAAAGGAGCCCGTGGGGCCAGTGCTTTTATAGTGGAGAAAGGTGATCCCGGTTTTGTGATTGGTAAAAAAGAGAAAAAAATGGGCCTTCGAGCTTCTACCACTACGGAGTTATTCTTTTCCAATTGTCGCATTCCCAAAGAACGCCTTTTAGGACGAGAAGGCATGGGTTTTATCATTGCTATGAAAACTTTAGATCTTTCTCGCCCGGGGGTAGGAGCTCAGGCGGTGGGTCTGGCCCAAGGAGCTTTAGAAGTGGCTTTAAACCATGCTCGCCAAAGGGTGCAGTTTGGACAGCCTGTTTATAACTTCCAGGCGGTAAGCCATACTTTTGCGGAAATGGCTATGCGGATTGAAGCGGCCAGGGCTTTGGTTTACAGCGCAGCACGGTTTATAGACTCCGGAGCCAAAAACATTTCGGCGGCTTCGGCTATGGCCAAGGCCTTTGCCTCTGATGTAGCTATGTGGGTTACAGAACGTGCCGTCCAAATGATGGGAGGTTTTGGTTATATGAGAGATTTTCCTGTAGAAAAGATGATGCGCGATGCCAAGTGCCTGCAGATTTATGAGGGTACCAATGAAATCCAGCGGAATGTTATCGCTCGGGAGCTCCCCAAATTTCTAAAGCCCCTTGAGATAGGTTAGGAGGGATTCATGCGTTTTATGGTGTGTTTGAAACCCGTTCCAGAACCTGGAACGGTAAAAGTAGACCCTAAAACCCACACCCTGAGAAGAGAGAGTGCCACCTTAATCTTGAATCCTGCGGATCGTTACGCTTTAGAAGCAGCTGTAGAACTCAAAGAAAAGGTCGGGGCAGAGGTTACTGCTGTAATGATGGGCCCCCCTAATGCTATCCCTCTTCTTAAAGAAGCTTACGCTTGTGGTGCCGATAACATTTATCTCCTTTCAGACCGCGCTTTTGCCGGATCTGACACCTTAGCTACCAGTTATGTTTTGTCTTTAGCTGTCCAAAAACTAGGGCCTTTTGACCTCATTTTTTGTGGCAAAGTATCCATTGATGGTGAAACAGCTCAGGTGGGTCCGGAACTTGCTGCTTGGTTAAATTGGCCTTCTGTCATCTGGGTAAAAGATATCAGACCCGCCCAAAATGGGTTTGAAGTTGTGCGGCTCACTGATGAAGGGGAAGAAGAACTTGAAGTAAGACCCCCGGCTCTTTTTACTATTGAACCCGAAATTAATGATCCTCGTCCCCCTTCAATAAAAAGGCTCCTCGAAATGCTTACCAGAGAGGTTCCTACCCTCACCGCCGAAGACCTAGATGCAGACCCTTCTCATCTGGGCCTGGAAGGCTCTCCTACCCGGGTACTTGATGTTTTCACTCCTACTTACGAAGAAAAAAAGGAAATTTTGGAAGGGCCGGCAGAGGAAGTAGTGGAAAAATTGGTAAGTATTCTTAAAGAACGGGGGCTTATATAGGCGCAGGAGGGTGTGATGGCTGAAGGGGTAGCAATATTTGCCGAATGGGCGGAAGAGGGCTTACATCCCGTTAGCCTGGAACTTTTGTCTGAAGCCCGTCTTCTAGCAGACGAATTGGAAGACAAAGTACAGGCTTATTTTCTGGCTCCACCAGATAAAGAAACTCAGGCTGAAATCTTAATTCGTCATGGTGCCGACGAGGTATTTTACGTCTTTCACCAGTGCTTTGAAGACTTTCTTGACGATGTCGCCAGCCATATTTTGGCAAAAATGATACGGGAAAACAGCCCAGAAATTTTACTTTTTCCTGCAACTGCTCGGGGCCAGGCTTTGGCTCCGAGAGTAGCAGGATACCTTCGCCTTGGTCTTACAGCACATTGCATTGCCTTTGAAATTCGTAAGGAAGACCGTACCCTTGTCCAGATAAGGCCATCTTTTGGCGAAAATGTGATGGCCAGAATAATTTCCCTAACCAAACCTCAAATGGCCACAGTGAGACCAGGGGTCTTTTCGAAAGCCAAAGAAGATCCTACTAGAACCGGAAGGATAAAGAAAATCCCACTTTCCGACGAAGAAGTTAAAAGCGCGCTCCACATCTTCAAAAAGCACCCCAGAAAAGCCCCTAAAGTGGATCTTGCTCAAGCCAGGGTAGTAATTGCCGGAGGACGGGGAATGGGAACGAAGGAATTTTTTGCCAAGCTTTATGAGCTTGCTGAACTTCTGGAAGGTGCCGTAGGAGCCACCCGTCCTGTCTGCCATTTGGGTTGGATTTCAGAAGAACACATGATCGGCGTTTCTGGCCATACCATCTCTCCCAAACTTTATCTGGGTTTCGGCATCTCAGGGGCTATCCATCACTTGGTAGGAATTCGGAATCCGGGTCTCATAGTAGCAGTAAATAAAGACCCTGAAGCTCCCCTTATGAAAAAGGCAGATGTGGCGGTAGTGGGGGATGTAAGAGAGATTTTACCCCTCCTTATTCGCAGGCTTAAAGAGCTGAAAGGAGAAAGCCATGAAGCTTGATCTTGCCGGCAAAGTGGCCTTAGTGACTGGAGCTTCTAGAGGTATCGGGCGGGCTATTGCCTTGGCCCTGGCAGAAGCAGGAGCCAAGGTGGGAGTCAATTATGCAGCCTCTTCTGAAGCCGCAGAAGAAGTTGTCTCTCGCATCAAAAAGGCGGGGGGAGAGGCCTTGGCCGTCAGGTTCGATGTCTCTCAGGCTGGGGAAGTCTTAGAAGGGGTTCAAAAGCTCAAAGAAACTTTGGGGCCGGTGGATATTTTGGTCAATAATGCGGGGATCACCAAAGACACCCTTCTTTTGCGTATGAAGGAAGAAGATTGGGAGGCGGTTTTGGCAGTAAATCTCAAAGGGGCTTTTCTCTGCACTAAGGCTGTGCTTCAGGGTATGATGAAACGCCGTTTTGGTCGTATTATCAACATATCTTCGGTAATTGCTTTTTCGGGAAACGTGGGCCAGACAAATTATGCTGCCTCAAAAGCTGCCCTCATCGGTTTTACCAAGTCTTTAGCCAGAGAAGTAGCCAGCCGTGGTATTACCGTCAATGCGGTTGCTCCGGGTTTTATAGAGACAGACATGACCGCCAAAATCCCCGAAAAAATTAAAGAAACCTTAGTATCGCAGATCCCGTTGGGAAGAGTAGGAAAACCCGAGGAAGTCTCTCCGGCGGTTGTATTTTTGGCTTCAGAAGCGGCCTCATACATTACAGGGCAGGTAATCCACGTAAATGGTGGTATTTATATGTGAATTTCGGTTGAAATGGCCAAAAGGCTTCGGTAAAAAAAGCTTTTAATTTTGAAGTGGAGGAGGAGTTTTATGTCGGTGGAAGAAAAAGTGATTGAAATTATTGTAGAAAAGTTGAATGTCTCACGAGATCAGGTCAAACCTGAAGCCTCTTTTATCGATGATTTAGGAGCAGATTCTTTAGATTTGGTTGAGTTAGTAATGGCAATGGAAGAGGCCTTTGGAATGGAGATCTCAGATGAAGAGGCTGAAAAACTTCGTACCGTAAAAGACGTCATTGACTACGTAAAATCCAAAGTGGGAGAATAGTTTTTATGCGCCGACGGGTGGTGGTCACAGGGTTGGGGGCGATCACCCCGGTAGGCTTAGGGGTTAAAGAATCCTGGGCTAATATTGTTGCCGGACGCTCAGGAATTGGCCCTATTACAAAGTTCGACGCCTCCGGTTATTCAAGTCGGGTAGCAGGAGAAGTCAAAGGCTTTAATCCGGAAGATTATATGCCCAAAAAACTCGTCTCTCGGGTAGATACCTTTATCCAGTATGCTATTGCTGCTACCCGAGAAGCCCTTGAAGACGCTGGCCTTAGCGGAGAGCTAGGAGAAAGAGCCGGTGTCATTATAGGAGTGGGGATGGGAGGTACCGGGGTAGTGGAAAAATATACCCCCATTCTCAAGGAGCGCGGCTGGCGTCGGGTGACCCCTTTCTTTATTCCGATGATTATCCCTAATATGGCCTCGGGACAGGTAGCGATTCTTTTTGGTGCTAAAGGTCCCAATACGGCAGTTTGTACTGCTTGTGCCGCTGGTACCCATGCCATTGGAGAAAGCTTTCGTCTTATTAGAGATGGCTATGCCGATATTATGATTGCTGGAGGCACCGAAGGGCTTATTACACCCCTTACGGTGGCAGGTTTTGCGGTAATGAAGGCCCTTTCCACCAAATTCAACGACACTCCAGAGAAGGCCAGTCGCCCTTTTGATGCCAAACGGGACGGTTTCGTTATTGCGGAGGGCTCAGGGGTATTAATCCTTGAAGAACTCGAACACGCCAAGGCGCGGGGAGCCAAAATTTATGCCGAAATAATTGGTTATGGCCTCAACGGCGACGCTTACCATATGACGGCTCCTACTCCTGATGGAGAAGGTCCAGCTCGTTGTATGGAACTCGCTCTCAAAGATGCTGGTATCTCTTCAGAAGAGGTAGACTACATAAATGCCCATGGCACTAGTACCCCTTTGAACGATGCGGCAGAAACCAAAGCTATCAAGAAGGTTTTCGGTTCCAAAGCCAAAGAACTTGCCATTTCTTCTACCAAATCTATGACAGGCCATCTTTTAGGTGGTGCGGGAGGGATAGAAGCGGTTTTTACCGTAAAAACAATTAAAGAAGGGATTATCCCGCCCACCATTAATTACGAGGAACCAGATCCAGAGTGTGACTTAGATTATGTTCCTAATGTAGCCCGTAAGGCCAAGGTGCGAGTAGCGATGTCTAATTCTTTTGGTTTCGGGGGAACAAACGCCGTTATTGTTTTTAAGGCTTTCGAGGAAAAGTCATGAAAATTGCTTTAGCTTCTGATCATGCAGGTTTTGAACTCAAAGAAAAGGTCAAGGCCTTTTTAGAAAAAGAAGGGTATAAACTGTTTGATTTTGGTTGTTTTTCCTCAGACTCTGTAGATTATCCGCTCTATGGGGTAAAAGTAGCCAGGGCGGTACTTTCTCAAGAGGCAGATCGAGGGATCTTGATTTGTGGTACAGGTCTTGGCATGAGTATGGTTGCCAACCGCTTTCCTGGCATCCGTGCGGCCCTTTGCCACGAACCCTTTAGCGCTCGGATGAGCCGCCTTCACAATGATGCCAATATTCTAGTCCTTGGAGGACGGATAATTGGTGATGTTTTGGCCTTCGAGGTTGTAAAAGTTTTTTTGGAAACCCCCTTTGAAGGAGGACGACACGCCCGCCGGGTAGAACAAATTGATGCTCTTACAAAAGAGGCTTAATATGAGTTTCCTAAAGAGAACAGATCCGGAAATCTTCTCTCTCATTGGCAAAGAGCTTACTCGCCAAAGCGGTCAGTTGGAAATGATCGCTTCAGAGAATTTTGCTTCTCTAGCGGTTATGGAAGCAGAAGGTTCCATTCTGATGAATAAATATGCAGAGGGATATCCCGGCAGGCGTTACTATGGGGGGTGTGAGTTTGTAGATCAGATAGAAAACCTGGCCATTGAAAAGCTTAAAATCCTTTTCGGAGCCGAATACGCTAACGTACAGCCTCATTCTGGCACTCAGGCTAATATGGGAGTTTATTTTGCAATGTTGGAGCCGGGAGATACCATTCTTTCGATGAATCTGGCTCATGGAGGCCATCTCTCCCATGGTTCGCCGGTCAATTTTTCAGGACAATTATACAAGATTGTCCACTATGGGGTTTCTCGGGAAACAGAAACCATCGATTATGATGAGGTAAGGAGAATTGCAAAGGAGTGCCGACCCCGCATCATTGTAGCCGGAGCAAGTGCTTACCCGCGGATTATAGATTTTGAAGCCTTTCGCCTCATTGCCGATGAGGTAGGGGCTTATCTCATGGTAGATATGGCCCACATTGCGGGCTTAGTAGCTGCAGGGATCCATCCTTCTCCTGTACCTTATGCTGAATTTGTAACTTCTACTACTCATAAGACTATGCGTGGCCCGCGAGGAGGATTCATCCTGGCACGCGAACGCTTTGCCAAAGTAATAGATAAGACCATCTTCCCTGGCATTCAGGGTGGACCACATATGAATGTCATTGCCGCCAAGGCCGTCTGCTTCCAGGAAGCCCTCACCCCGGAGTTTAAAACCTATCAGCAACAGGTAGTCGCTAACGCCAAAGCTTTAGCCCAGGTACTTAAAAATGCAGGATTTCGTCTCATCTCTGGTGGTACTGATAATCACCTTATTCTTGTTGATCTTACCGGACACGGACTTACCGGAGCAGAAGCCGAAAAAGCTTTGGAGAAAGCCGGGATAACGGTAAATAAAAACGCCATCCCCTTTGATCCTCTTCCTCCAAAGATTACGAGTGGCATCAGGATTGGTACACCGGCAGTTACCACCCGCGGGCTACGAGAAAAGGAAATCGAAGAGGTAGGAGAGTGGATCGTTGCTGTTCTAAGGGATCACCAAAATGAATCTATGCTCCGTGATATTCGGCAAAAAGTCAGCAAACTTTGCCAAGAATTTCCTCTTTATCGTGAATTAGCTACGAAGTTTGAGGTATGAAACGGGCCCCATGGCATGAATATTTTATGCTCCTTGCCAAAATGGTGGCCCTGCGTTCTGGCTGCAACTCTCGCCCTTCCGGGGCCGTAATCGTTAAAGATAAGAGAATTTTAGCAACGGGCTATAATGGCCCTATGCCAGGAGCTTGGCACTGTACAGATCGTGGCCCGAGATACTGTTTTCGGCGTGAGAAAGGCATCCCGGACATCGATAAATACAATTACTGCCGAGCTACCCATGCCGAGGCAAATGCTATTGCACAGGCAGCACGCTTTGGCATCTCAGTAGAAGGGGCGGCTCTTTATTGTACCTTGGCCCCCTGTTACGTATGTTTGAAACTCATTGCCTCAGCTGGAATCAAAGAAGTCTATTATGAATACGATTACGGAAGCCGAGACTTTAAGAGAGACCAGTTCTGGCAAGAAGCCATTGCTGAAGCAGGCCTCAGGGTTTTTCAACAGGTTAAAGTTTCAGAAGAAGTCCTTTTGCAACTTCAAGAAATTTTACCCTATCCTACTTCTAAACGCAGACTCCCGGCGACTAATTTTCTTGAAGAATTTGAAGATGGCAAATGTTACGGTTTGCCCACGCTGGAGGTGCTCTTCAACAAGCTCCATTACCAGACTAAAGATAAACTCCGAGATCTAATCTTTGTGATCGAGACTCCTACTCATAACACCCCCCCAGCTGGGGAAGCTCCTCGGATATGTTGGGAGGAAAAAGAGCTAGGTTTTGAAGATTTTAAAAAGAAACTAGAGAAAGAATTCAGTGATGGAAAGCTTGAACTTAAGGCCCTTTTTGACGAACTATGTTTTACAATTCTCTTCCAAAGAGAAGCCGAAAATATCCGCCTTGTGTTATTTCTTCCGGCATTAGAACAAGAAATTTTAACTGATCTTCTCCCTTGGTTTGACTATTTACTTTATGTTTTGAGTTACAAACTCGCCCTTCCAGCAAAAATGGAAATTCGAATAAGAGAAATCATCCTTACTTGACAGGGGTTAAAGTTCCGCTATCTTAAAAATAGCGCTGGGGGATCGTCTAATCGGCAGGACAGCGGGCTCTGGACCCGCCGGTCTAGGTTCGAATCCTAGTCCCCCAGCCATTTTTTATGCCGTCTTGAATCCGTGAAAAAATCAGTTAAATTTATAAAAAGTTCGGAGGTGACCGTAGCTCAGGTGGTTAGAGCACCGGGCTGTGGCCCCGGGGATCGTGGGTTCAAATCCCACCGGTCACCCCATTAGTTTTTATAATTCACTCTCATATAT
>JALSPG010000076.1 GCA_026986115.1 Thermodesulfobacteriales bacterium | reverse complement strand
AGAATTGCCCTTTCAAGGTTTGAAGCCAGAGGAGCGCAATTTCGCGGACAAAATGGATCCTTTTTTCGTACTTTAGTTCACAGATGGCACTACTAAGAGGAGGAGCGTAGAGAAAGGGAGCAAGTGTGCGTCTAAAAGGTGGAGGTTTGAACAAACAGGAGAGGCAAGGAGTTTTGTACTGTTGGGGGACACCACAAACGGGACAGGGGGCGTTGTTGATTCTGAGGCGTGGAAAACAGTGGTCGCACAGAAAGACTTCTTGGGAATTCATCAATTTGCCACAAGAAAAACAATAACGAGGCAGGAAGAAGGACTTAAAACTTCCGCATAAGTTTTTCCAAAAAGAGGATTTTTCCTGCACCCATTGCCACAAAACCATTTCGAAATATATCGGCAAAAACTTCAAGGGCCTTTTGACCTGTACAGTGTGAGGGAGCAACTAGGCGCACTCCTAAGCGGTGGAGCTCTTGAGCAATAAAGAAAATCTTCTTGCGACTCATTTGCAAAAGATGGAACCCTCCACCCACCAGCAGAGGGACTTTCCCCCAAAGTTCTTTGGTTTTATGAACCAGGTTTAGTATCCCCGGGTGGGCACAGCCGGTAAAAAGAGCAAGTTTGCCCTGGATGTCAAATATTAAGGCGGCCTCTGGAGAGGAAGATTCCAAGGGGCCAGTAGTATAAACCCCGGGGCCGATTTTAGAAGGTTCATTAAAAAGGACCACTTCTCCTCCTAAGCGTCTTATTTCGGCGATAAATCCTGAAGAAAAACCTCGATGTAAGAAGATTTTGGGAGAAGAAAGGTGGGGAAGGAGTCCCAAAAGACCCCCGGCATGATCCCAGTGAAAGTGGGAAAGAAAAATAGAATGAATCTCCGAAGGAGTTATGTTAAAAAGAGAAAAGTTATGCAAGAGGGCATTAGTTTCGGAGCCGGTATCAAAAAGCAACCTCTTGGACCTAAAAAAGACACTCAATCCCCAGCCGGAAACAAATTCTGGGGCAGCACTTTGGTTATTAAAAACGATATAAGCTTCCATAGTTTCTCTTAAATAACATTTCCTTAAGGAGGGCAAGGATGTTTTCCATAGAGAAACCAAAGATCTTCATTGTGGGGGTTGCGTTTTTCTTTAATATGCTCTTTTTACTCCCTGTTGCTCAAGCCAAAAAATACGATGCCCCCCACGAACTGGTAGATAAAGCTACCATCACTATGAAACGCTTTCTTCAAGACCAACAAATGAGCTGGCTGCGGGAGCACCTAAAAGAAGCTAAGGGGG
The DNA here is from genome assembly GCA_026986115.1 of Thermodesulfobacteriales bacterium. Lineage (GTDB taxonomy): Bacteria > Desulfobacterota > Thermodesulfobacteria > Thermodesulfobacteriales > Thermodesulfatatoraceae > Thermodesulfatator. Next base: position 9,433 of record JALSPG010000076.1, on the reverse strand, counting down.
TTATTATTATTCCGCAGCTTATTAAAGGTGCCTTTTTTATCGGGGGGTCTGGAGGTAGCGGCGTGTTATTGGCCCGCTATCCCGGAAACGATTGGTCTTACCCGGCATTTTATACATTGGGCTCTGTTTCTTTTGGTCTTCAGTTCGGAGGGGAGGTCTCGGAAATAGTTCTTCTCATTATGACCCAAAAGGGTATTGACGCTTTCCTTTCTACAGCTGTGAAATTAGGCGGTGATTTAAGCGTAGCAGCAGGGCCCATCGGGATGGGAGCCAAAGCTCAACTCGTAGATATTTTAGCCTTTGGGCGTTCTAAGGGGGCTTTTATTGGTATCAGCTTAGAAGGTGCTGTTATCAAGCCCCGAGACTCCTGGAATCGAATTTACTATGGGAAACCTGTCCGTCCGGTAGATATTATTTACGGCCGTTTAGTAAAGAATCCTCATGCTGATCCATTGCGTTCTCTCTTAAAGAAATATTGTCGTTAAATTGGATAAATTTTACTCGTTGGAAACAGGAAAAGGTTTTTTCCTTAAGGTGGCTTTTAATCTCCAATAAATGACACTTCCAGCGAAAAATGCTAAATAAAGACAAGGAGACGTTATGCGGGACGTTTTGGCGATCCTTTTAGCCGGAGGCGTAGGCAGTCGCCTCAATATTTTAGTTCGTAAGCGGGCCAAACCAGCAGTTCCCTTCGGTGGTATCTACCGCATAATCGACTTTACCTTATCAAATATCGCCAATTCTGATCTTTCTCAGGTAGCGGTTCTAACGCAATACAAACCGTTATCACTAATGGACCATATAGGAGATGGTTCCCCATGGGATTTGTGTGGACGTACCAGAGAAGTTCGCATTCTGCCTCCCAAAACCGGGGAAAAAGATTGGGACTGGTATAAGGGTACAGCTGATGCAGTAAGGCAAAATCTCGATTTTATTATCCAAAGACCATCCCGTGAGGTCCTCATCCTTTCGGGAGATCATGTTTACCACATGGATTATCGAGAGCTTGTAAATTTTCACCGTGAGAGGCGGGCCCAGGTTACCGTGGCCATGATGCCAGTTCCTTGGGAACAAACCCACCATTTTGGTATTGCTATTACCGATAAAGAAGGGCGCATTATAGATTGGGAAGAAAAACCTGCTCAAGCCCGCACAAACTTGGCTTCCATGGGTGTATATGTCTTTGATACCTCCTACCTCGTAGATGTTTTGCAGCGTGTTAAACAGGAAGATTTTGGTATGCATATCCTTCCTCAAGCCCTTAAAGAAGCCCGAGTTTATGCCTTTCCCTTTAGTGGTTACTGGCGAGATGTAGGGACTTTGGAATCCTATTTTCAGGCCAATATGGATCTCTTACGTCGCGACTCTGGGCTTGATCCCGAAGCGTGGGGCACGATGACTAATGTTATGCCGCACGGGATGTCTTTTGATTGGCCCCCAGCACAGATACTCTGTTCTGGCTGGGTAGAGGAAAGTGTTATCTCTCCAGGGTGTATAATTGCCGGTACAGTTAAAAGGTCCGTCCTTTCGCCTGGAGTAGTGGTAGAGGAGGATGCTTGTTTGGAAGATTGTGTTGTTATGCACGGTGCTGTCATTTCAGCCGGTGCTCAACTTAAAAGAGTTATCTTGGACAAAGAAGTTTTTGTGGGAGAAGGAGCAAAGGTGGGTTTTGGAAACCCCCAGACAATTAATCGTCGTTTTCCTAAACACCTCTTTAGCGGTCTTACCGTAATCGGTAAAAAGGCCTTTGTGCCAGGTAAAAGCCATATCGGTACAAATTGTGTTATTTATCCTGAAGTAACAATAGAAGACTATCCTGTAGATTATGTTCTACCTGATGGAGAGACGCTTGAAAAATAACGAGGAGAAAAGAGATGGAGGAAAGAGAGCGCCACATAATTTATGATGCCATTTTTACAATTTCTGAGGCTAAGGAAAAGGCCCCCGAGCTTAAAGGTGTACCTACAGGGGTTACAGGACTTGATGATCTTTTTTACGTGGTGGAATGGAAGGGGAAAAAACCTCATCGTAAAAGTCTCGGAGGCATCCCTTTAGGGTGTGTAGCCAATCTTACCGGAATGCCAGATACCGGCAAAAGCCTTATGGCGGAGCAATTTACCATTAAACAGGCAAGCCTCGGAGAGCCGGTTTGCTTCGTTACGGTGGAGACCCCGGCCTCTTATCTTTCCGTGGGGCTCGAGCAGAGAGCCAAGGCTATGGGAGTGGATTTTAAAGAGATTGAAGAAAAGATCATTATTTTGGATGCCGCAAGTTATGCTCGCTTAAGAGAAGATATGCCTACTCTTTTAGATACCCTTGCCCACATTTACCGTACCTACAAGGTTCATCGTACAGTCATTGATTCTGTAACAGGTCTTTACGAAGCCCGTGAAATGCTTGCCAGAAGCATTGTGCGGGCCCTTTATACTTTCTGCAAAAAATGGTACCAAACAGCCCTTTTTATCTCCCAAAAAAGGAGCTCTCACGAAGAACTTTCCGCTGAAGCTGCGGGTGGATATGCTGTGGGGCATATTGTTGACTGTTCTATGGTCCTCTCCAAAGAACTTATCCTCTCAGCCCGTGCCGCTCAGCTTTATAAGGTAGAAGTGGGAGAAATTGTCCGTCTTTTTCGTATTGATGGCTGCCGAATGTGTGGTCATGATACCCGTATTCACCTCATGGATATTACCGAGTTGGGACTTGTAAAAATAGGCCCGCCGCTGGTAGAAGTACTTAAGGCCAAGGGAGAAAACAAATGATTTATCCCCATGATTTCTTCCCAAAAGGAGATCTTTCGCCTCTTGAAGATCTTTTCGAATTGAACGAGCCCGTTTGGGAAGCAGTAGCCAATCTTAAAGAAAGGCTAAAGGCCTTGATTCAACCTAATTTAGAAGGATTGGCCTTGGGGGTACCGCTTTCCGAAACTTATATCCTTTTTGAGGGAGAGCTTTTTCCTGCAGGAGATGACGTGGAAATAGTTTTTGGTGATGCTCCCAAAGAAAGGCTTTTGGTGAAACTTTCAGGAAGAATGCTCCCTGGAGCTAGTGTACTTTGTGCCGGTGCGATCTTTATGGATGACCAAATTGAAATCGGTCGAGGGGTTTTGATAGAACCAGGAGCATTGCTTAAAGGACCTCTTTTTGTGGGTAATTATACTGAAATACGCCAGGGAGCTTATTTAAGGGGAAATTGCTATGTTGGTCCACGTTGCGTGGTAGGGCACACCACGGAAATGAAAAGTAGTATTATGCTTGAAGGGGCAAAAGCAGGGCATTTCGCCTATCTTGGTGACAGTATTTTGGGAAGAGAGGTCAATTTGGGAGCCGGAACTAAACTTGCGAACCTCAAACTTACCCGCAATCATATTCACATTCGAGTAGGAGATAAGGTGTATAATACCGGTTTGCGCAAACTTGGTGCTATTTTAGGTGATGGAGTGCAGACAGGTTGCAACGCTGTAACTAATCCGGGGACCCTCTTAGGGCCTGAATCCCTTATCCTTCCTTGTCGAAACGTAGGTCCGGGATATTTTCCTGCTAAAACTATCTTGCGCTAACTTGTCAGAAAGGAATTCTCCGCTTAAGCTGCCTTTCAAAGATCAAAAAGGAGGTTTTTTAAATGAAGAAAATTCTTTTAATTTTATTATTGGTAGTATTTTGCGTTTCTTCCGCTTTTGCAAGGGAGAAAGAAGAAATTTTAGCTGAAGTAGGGCCTTACAAGCTTACTAAAAAGGAATTCGAAGCCAAACTCGAGTCGGCTCCTCCACAGATAAAAATGATCCTCGCACATCAGCCCCAATTAAAAAGTGCTCTTGTCAAACGATGGGTTGAAATTTCACTCCTTTCTTTAGCTGCTAAAGATGCCAAGCTGGACCAAGATCCCAAAGTAAAGGCGAAAATCGAAGAGGTTACCAAACAAATTTTGGCCCAGGCTTATTTAGAAAGGGTCCTTACCGGGGTAGATAAAGTTAATGAAAAAGAATTAAAAACCTATTACGAAAAGAACAAAGACAAATTTCGAGAGCCCAAAGCTATAAAGGCTAGACATATTCTTATTGAGGTCCCTCAAGATGCTAGCCCCGAACAAGAAAAGAAGGCCTTGAAAAAGGCTCAAGAATTGCGAGCCCGTCTCTTGAAGGGAGAAGATTTTGCCAAACTGGCTAAAGAATATTCAGCGGATCCTGGCACTAAAGAACGGGGTGGAGATCTAGGCTTTTTTACTAGGGGCCAAATGGTAAAGGAGTTTGAAGACGCAGCTTTTAGTTTGAAACCAGGAGAAATTAGCCCTCCAGTACGCACGGCATTTGGTTATCATCTTATCAAGGTGGAGGAAGTGCGCGAAAGCAAACAAAAAAGCTTTGAAGAAGTAAAAGAAAAAGTGCGCCAAGAACTTATTTCCACAAAGGAACAAGAAGCCCTTCAGATGGTCTTACAAGAACTTGAGAAAAAGTACCCGACAAAAATATACGAAAACCGACTCTAAATGCTTTACCGGACTTTTTTACTCCTGCCAGGGGTGGACGAAAAGTTTGAGCGCCATCTCTGGCAGGTAGGTTGTCGAACTTGGTGGCATCTTTTAAGTCAGAAAAGATTACCCCGTCTTTCACCAAAGCGACTTCATTTTTTTCAAGATCAAATCCAAAAGCTTCTTTTGGTCTCTAAAGATCTTAAGGCTTTGGCGTCCAGACTCCCTCGCAGACATCATTGGCGTCTTTTTAAACACTTTCGAAAAGAGGCGATCTTTTTGGATATTGAAACTGATGGCCTGAAGCGAGGGGAGCATGAAGTCACCGTCCTCGGTTTAGCTACCGAAAGAGGCTATGCCTCTTATGTGGCGGGAGAAAACCTTGAAGATGGGCTGGAAATACTCGCTCAAACCCGATTTTGGATCACTTTTGGGGGGAGTTTTTTTGATTGGCCTTTTTTGAAAACCAAATATCCCTGGCTTCCGGACCCTTTAGTACACTTAGACCTCTGCCCTCTTTTTAAAAGATTGGGGCTCAGAGGGGGGCTTAAAAAGGTCGAAAAGGCTCTAGGGCTTATGAGACCGGAAGAAGTAGACGGTTTTGACGGTTATATGGCTGTAAAGCTTTGGCGTGCGTGGCGCCAGAGGGGAAACCCTGAGGCCCTTGAAAGGCTTATTTCTTATAACCGCGAAGATGTTATGAATCTCATTCCTTTAGCAGAGATTCTCTATTCTGGTCTTACTTTCCTTACCTTGACAGGAAAAATGCCAGCTCTTAGCGTCTCTTGCAGAAAATAACCAGAGATAAAGGTTTGAAATGGCCAAGATAAACCAATTTAAAAAATGCCTTACTGAAAAGCTTTTAGAGTACGCAGCTGATCTTTCTAAGTGCCTTCAAATAAAGGCCATCATGGTCTACGCAGATGTCTTTCAAGAAAGGGCCTTTCTTGAGCACTATCTCCAAAAATTAGGAAATACCCAGTTGGTCTTGGTGAGCCGTGAAGAAATCGAGGAGGAACTCCCTGAAAAAATAATAGCTATCAAGGTGCCGGCTATCAAACTTACCCGTTTAGGACAAATGAAAATAGCCGTTTTGGTAGGGGTCTCTCAAGGAGTTTTTCATCCCGAAGATGTAATCCTCTGTCTTTCTGGTATTGCTGAAAGTGGAGCACTTGATTCTCTTTTTATCTTAGATATTGGTGAAGAGTTTGAATTTTTTGCGGTAACCCAGCTTGAACATCTCCACGAGATAGTACGTCCGGAAGTCTTTCTTCGGGTTTTGGAAATCGCTATTGATCTTTCCGTGGAGGGGAGAGAGGGAAAACCTGTCGGGACTATCTTTATTGTAGGAGATACGGAAAGGGTCCTCCAATATTGTGAGCAACTTATACTAAACCCTTTTAAAGGTTACCCGGAAAGCGAAAGAAACATTTTGGACCCCCGTTTAGAAGAGACAGTTAAAGAATTTGCAAGCCTTGACGGAGCCTTTATTATTCGAGGAGATGGTGTAATTGAAACCGCTGGAGCCTTCATCAGAGCAGGGGCTGTTACGGAAGATATTCCTTCCGGGCTAGGTGCCCGACATCGTTCTGCCGCAGCCATTACTGCTATTACCCAGGCAGTGGCTATTACGGTAAGTGAATCCACAGGCACGGTGATGGTCTTTTACGATGGTAAGATCATTATGGAAATCGAGCGCCCCCAGTTCTTGGGACCTCAAGGGGGCGAGCGTAGGTTCCACGGTATTCACAGCGCCGAATAAATTTAAGTAAGGAGGTGAAAACAAATGCAATATCACGTCATATATAGAGATATCAGTCCGGCTGATAAAAAATTGGCTGAAGCTCACGTAACCAAATTGATCCAGCGTTTTGAAAGACTCACCAAGAAGTTCGATCCGGATCTGGTACATTTGCGGATCATAGTTGAAGGGATGGAAAAGAAAAAGCGCTATTTTGTTCAATTGACCCTTTCGGTACCCCAGGCCGTACTTTCCGCCCGTGGTGAACACAAGCAAATGAAAACCGCCTTCAAGCAAGCCCGCGAAAAGCTAGAAAAAGAGCTTGCGCGACATCTTTCTGAACTTCGGGGTGAACATGTTTATAAGCGACACCAGCATTACATACAAGAAATGGCCAAGGCTTTGCCAGAACTTGCGGTGGATAAAAAAGCAGATCTCAAGCAGCGCTTTCTTGACCGCTTGCGACCAGTTTTACGGGATCTTTACCGTATTGCTCGGCGCGAAATTCTTTTTTATCAGCTTACCGGTGATCTACCTCCAGAATACCTTGATCCTACCGACGTGGTGGATGAAGCCGTCCTTTGGGCTTACGAAAATTACGATCAAATAGTAACCATGGGAGATTTGGCTCATGCTTTGCATAAAAAAATCCTCGATATTATCAGGCGCGAGATTAGTAAATTGCGGGAGGAGGGTCACGTGGCTGTTCCGGTAGAAGACACCGTGCCCCTTGATGATGTGCGTTACAAACTCAAAGAAGATGTTGAAAGCCCTTATTTTGTGGAAATTGAACGTCTTCGCTGGGAAGATGTACTCCCAGCTGGAGAAGTAGTAGAACCTGAAGAGGCACTTTCTGCAGAGGAGTTGTCTAATCTTATTATGAGGGAACTTTCTCGGGTACCAGAAGAAAAACGGCAGGCTTTTGTGTGGCATGTATTGGATGGTCTTTCCGTTGCAGAAATAGCCAAACTTCAGGGGAGAGACGAAGAAAACGTAAAAAAGGATATTGAGGAAGTAAGACAATATATCAGAGGGCGTTGGCAGGCTTTGGCAGCCAGACCGAGAGAAATCGAAGAGGAAACCGAGGCCGAAATGGCCAAAGAGGGATAAGGAGGGCTGAAATGCAATTTTTACTTGTGCTTATACTCTTATTTTCTTTTGTGGTTTCTCCTTGTAAGGCCTCAAGTTCTATTTTGGATGAAATTTTTAAGATCAAAAAAGTAGAGGAAAAAGCGGCACCACAAAATCAAGCTTTAGAAGATCAAGAAGCGGTTGATTTAGCCCTTAAGCTCTCCAAGGCCTTTGCCCAGGTGGCTAAAAAGGCTGGGCCAGCGGTAGTTTTTGTACAAGTGGAAAAAGTAGTGGTAAGAAGAGGTCCGGTGCTTGAACCCTTCCCTTTTGGAAGCCCTTTCGATTTCTTCGGAGAAGATTTCTTTGAGCGCTTCTTTCGACATCGATTTCCTCGGAAATTTCGCCAGATGGGAGCTGGCTCCGGTTTTATAATTAGTGAAGATGGTTACATTCTCACCAATAACCATGTTGTAGCTGATGCAGATAAAGTGAAAGTAAAATTGGCAGACGGTCGGGAATTTGAGGCCAAGATTGTCGGTACTGATCCAGCTTCAGACGTTGCAGTACTCAAGATAGACGCCCATAATTTGCCAGTACTTCCTTTGGGCGACTCTGATAAAATCCAGGTAGGAGAATGGGTGCTGGCCATAGGAAATCCCTTTGGTCTTACCCAAACCGTTACTGTGGGAGTGATTAGTGCTAAAGGTCGTTCTGGAGTCGGAATTACCGATTACGAAGATTTTATCCAGACCGATGCTGCTATTAACCCAGGCAATTCGGGAGGGCCTCTTGTCAATTTGAAAGGGGAAGCAGTCGGTATGAATACGGCTATTTTTACCCGCTCCGGCGGCTACATGGGAATTGGTTTTGCCATCCCTATTAACATGGTAAAGATCATTACTCAGCAACTCATCAAGACTGGAAAGGTTACCCGGGGCTGGCTGGGTGTAGTCATTCAAGAACTCAACGAAGATCTGGCTAAATCTTTTGGGCTTGAACGCCCAGAAGGTGCCTTGGTAACAGAAGTAGCAGAAGATTCTCCTGCGGCCCGAGCTGGTCTTAAACCTGGCGACATCATTGTCGAATATAACGGGAAACCTGTCAAAAATGTTGCCGAATTGCGTACCATGGTGGCCTTAACTCCTCCGGGAACCAAAGTAAAAATAACGGTAATTAGAAAGGGCAAACAGAAAGTATTAGAAGTTACCATTGGCACCCAGCCTCAGAGCCTAGCTCTTATGACAGGCCAAGACGAGTTTCTCAAGAAACTGGGCCTGGAAGTAAGGCCTCTTACTCCCGAACTCGCCGAACAATTTGGTTACGGCGTAAACGAAGGGGTAATCATTGCGGGGGTAGCACCAGAAAGCCCTGCAGCTATGGCGGGTCTCAAACCCGGAATGCTTATCGAAGAGGTAAATCACCAAAAAGTCCACAATATGGAAGAGTTTGCACGGGCGTTGGCTCAAAGTAAGAAGACAGGAAGAGTTCTCTTTTTGGTGCGAGACAGAGATTTCCGACGTTATGTGGCGATTAGATTAAAATAATCCCTTTTACAAAAAATCTTTAAAATAAAAGGGCCGTTATGGCCCTTTTGTTTTTTTGTTAAATTTGTTTTAAGTTAAATTTTTAAGAAATTGTTTGGTAAAAATATTTCTTGGGATAAAAAATGGAAACAAAAGATACTAAAAAATTTTTAGAAGAATTTAAAAAAATTTGTGAAAGCTGCGGCATTAAACTTACCTACCAAAGGTTAGAGATTTATCGGGTTTTATTAGAGGCTAAAGATCATCCTTCAGCAGAGGACATTTTTGCCCGGGTGCAAGAGCGAGTTCCGACTATTTCCTTAGATACAGTTTATCGAACTTTGGCCACTTTCGAAAAGTTTGGTCTTATTTGCAAGATTTACGCTTTGGATGAAAAGGCCCGTTTTGACCCCAATGTTTCTCATCACCACCACTTAGTGTGTACAAAGTGCCATAAAATTACAGACTTTGAGTGGCAAGAGGTAGACCATCTCCCTCTCCCTTCTCAAGCCCGGCAATGGGGCGAGATTAAAGATCGATACCTTGAATTGCGGGGCATTTGCAAAGATTGCCTTGAAAAAGGCTAAAGGGGAAATTTGGTCTTTCACCTCAAATTGCCAAGTTGGTATTGCTT
>JALSPG010000075.1 GCA_026986115.1 Thermodesulfobacteriales bacterium | reverse complement strand
CCGTGTTCTCCGTAGGCTTGACTTTAAAGTTCAGCCTCATCCGGTTAGTCCAAAGAGTATCGTTCTCACGGTGGCCAGAACGAGCCGTGCGCGCAAGTTTCTCAAGATTGTCACTGCTAACGGGCATTTGGGGCATATAATCTTCTAAAAATTGCCCAACTGTAATAGTAGGATTCTCTGACAAAGCTTTTGTTACCAAAGAACCCATAGTTTCTTGTAAAGAAGTTGGGTACGAGGCCAACATAGGACCTAAAGAACCCGCTATGGCACTTAAAGGATAAATACTATAAGCCTTCATAGCATTAATCGTATCTACAAAAGTAGGGATATAACTGAACATATATTTATTTTGAGGCACATAGGCCCGAGTAGAATCCATACGGGTCCTGATGTCTCCCCAGATCTTAAACTTGCCCATATTGTTTTTGACTTCTTCAATAAACTCTCCTGTCTCCTCAGCTGCTTCAGCCTGCTCTTCCTGGGCTTCTTTTACCTCTTCGAGCTGCTTTTTGAGGGCTTCAAGTTCTTTGGAAAGTTCTTCGATCCGCTTGAGAAGCTCTTCGGTAGAAGGTTTGGCCGCTTGAGCCGAAAGAGGCACGATCAAAAGAAAAGCCAATAAAAGCCCTAACAAACGTTTCATAAAAGACCTCCTTTGGCCATATTTGATCAGTTTTCTAGGTAATATACCAGGCAGAGTTATATAATGAGTGGACTTTTGCTGTCAATAAAAAATTTCCTCCAAAATCGACATTACTCTTTGGGATCTGTTCCCGAGGAAGCAAAGCTGGCCGAAAGTCTGGGAAGAAATGGGGAAAACAAAAAAGGCGGCCAAGAGGCCGCCTTTTTATCCCAAAAGAGAACTTCCTTACTTAGAAGGAGTAGCTCACGCCTACGCTTACGCGATACATATCATCGGCGTCGTTTTCTTGACCACCAGTGGCACGAGCTGCAAAGATGTCCATAGCATCGTCGGTGAAGAGATAGCCAGCAGCAAAGTTTACCTTAAAGTTCTTGTAAAGCTCGTAATCGGCATAGACGTCCACTTCCCAGCCGATGCTGTCATCGCTGTCTCCACCCCAACTCACATCTTCATCAAGCTGCATATAGTTGACGGCCGCCGCTACATTAAGCTTCGGGGTAGCCTGATAATCTACCTTAAAACGATACATGAAGAAACCATATTGAGGATCAAGATAAGGGTTACCACTGGCATACCAGCCATCATCAAAGGTGGCATCTTCAAAGAGGATTACGCTGCCATAGGTATGAGTTACGATGGTGTTGTAGTATTCAATATCCCCATCGTTGTCATCATCCCCGCTGGCGTACCAGAAGGTGAAAGAGGTCTTGAGCTGATCCGTCCACTGATAACCAGCTGTGCCATGGAAGAACCAGGCATCAAGATCATCCTGCCCCGGGAGATCGCTGTCACCACCCATGTAGATGAGATCAAGGTCGAAAAGGATACCCTTGTAACCGGCAAAATTTACCTCCGCCCCAACCCACCAGGGCTGGATGTGATTCTGAGCTTCATTGGCATAGACAAAGAAGGCTCCCACATCAAAGGTATCTACCTTAAGGAGCTCCTTAAGCTCAAAATCGACCTTGGCAAACCAGTAATCGTTATCGTTGGTGTTGTTACGATCAATGCTGTCGGCATCGCGGGCCCAACCAAGCTGGTAGGCTACTTTGGTATCACCCACCATGAAGGAACCATAATTTTTGATACCAGCCGCGGTTTCGTGCCAGAGCCATTCGTTGATATCAATCTGCTGAAGACCTACCGTGAGGCGGTTTTCAGAGCAAAAGTAAGGGAGCTGGAAATCAAGATACATCAGCCGGACCTCGATGTCGTCTTCGTCGTTGGCAAAGGCCATTCCGTCTCCAGCCCCACTCGTATCTTCACCAAAGCGCTTGGTGCCGTATTCCATAGACCATACGCCCTTGACGTTTCCGTCGTCACTTGACGCCACCGTCCAGAGACGGAACTGAAGCTCGGCCCAGGTGTCATCAAGATCCTGAGAATTGGTAGGTGTGGGCTTCCATTCATCTACCGGAAGAAACTTATTCCAATCGACATCCCCTTCCTTCCCTACCATGCCCAAAGTGTTGGTAGTCTGAATCTTGGTGCCGTATTCCCCGTGGAACTCAAGCTGAAAGGCCGAAGCCGCCATCGCCCAGGCAAAAACCACCGCCATTACCAGGGCTAACAAAATACTTCTCCTCATCGTTCTTACCTCCTCCTTTTGATTTTCTTTTTCTGTCATCGTTCAAACTCCACTCAAACTTTAAGCTTAAGCTTACCCTCTGTCTAGTAAAATCTAAAAATTTTTTTAAGCCCAAAAAACAATTTTTTAAACCGAAAAACAACGTCTTTTCCCAAAAACCTGCCTTTTTCTATTTCTTTTAAGCAAAAATAAAGGCGGCTCCCTAACAGAAAGCCGCCCTCGAAATAATTTTGAGAAAGAATACTTATACGCAACCCGTAGGCTTAGGAAGACCTGCCATCTTACAAGCACCCTTACCAGGACCAGATGGAAAAAGTTCATAAATCTTCTTAAGAGGAAAACCTGTAACCTTAGCAAGAACACGAACCATGGGAGCAACGCCGTTCTTCTTGTAATAATCCTGGAGAACTTTGATCACCTTCCAGTGCTCATCGGTGAGCTCTTCAATACCCTCAAGCTGTTTTACGTACTCCACCCATTCCATACACCAGGCATCAAGCCCACCCAAAAGGAAACCGTCTTCATCAACCTCAAACTTTTTCCCTTTAAACTCTACTACCGGCATAACGCCCTCCTTAATCCAGAATTGTCTTTATGGCTAGTTACTATAGGGAAAAACTCTTGTCAAGCAGGCTAAATACAGGTGAAATCAATTTATAGGAAAGAATTTAGAGCTCTTTTGAAGTTTTTCACAAAAATTCCTTAATCAACACTTAATCACTTCGATTTTCGCTCTTTTTTCCAAATAATAGAGAGTAATAACCAATGAGTCCTATCAAATTTAGTAAAACCTAAAGCTTTCAGCTCTTTTAAAGCTTCTTCAAACTCTTCCCTAGTAAGGGGTCTATTTAAAGGCGGATATTTAGAGGCTTCTCCTGCAGGATGGTAGTGCCCCATAAGGTTGATGTAAACCTCTAAAGACAATTCTTCTTTGACAAACTTGAAAATTTCCTTTGTGCCAGCAAGCCTTCCAGGCAAAACCAAGTGTCTTAAAATAAGCCCTTTTTGGGCAAGGCCCTTTTTGTCTATCACCAAATTTCCCACCTGCCGGTACATTTCTTTTAGGGCCTGCCGGGCTACTTGAGGATAGTCTCTCGCTCCTAAATACTTGGCTGCTACCTCTTCGTCCCAAACCTTAAAATCGGCAAGATAGATATCAACAATCCCGTCTAAAATTTTAAGTGTCTCGACTTTATCGTAGCCTCCGGTGTTATAGACGATAGGAAGATTAAGCCCCTTTGAAATGGCTATTTGGAGGGCCTCTACAATCTGTCGTACCTGATGGCTCGGACTTACCAAGTTAATATTATGACAACCCGAAGCCTTGAGCTCAAGCATAATTTCTGCAAGCTCTTGAGGAGAAATTTCCTTCCCAGCTCCCAGACGACTGATCTCATAAGTCTGGCAAAATACACAAGCCAGATTGCAGCCCGAAAAAAAGATGGCCCCCGAGCCTTTCTCCCCTACCAAACACGCTTCCTCACCAAAATGGGGCTCATATCCTGCCACTTTGGGCTGCCAGGAAACGCCACAAAAACCCGCTTTTTGAACACGATCAACACTGCATTCACGAGGACAGAGCTTGCAATTCTTTTCTTGAAGAAGACAAAAGTGAAGGGCTTTTTGGAGACAGGATAATTTTTCCTTCAGAGTTTTCTCTTCCCCTTCATATATTCCTCAAAATGCGGATAGAGACGCCGATAAGTAGCTATAATGTGTTCTGGCACCACTCTGACCTCGGCAAAGACGGTCATAAAATTTACATCACCCTCCCACCGAGGAACAATCTGAATATGAAGATGCTCAGGAATTCCGGCTCCTGCCACCTTACCGATGTTAATTCCCACATTAAAGCCATCTGGCTTCATGACCTCGCGTAGAATACGGATACAGGTACGGGTGGTTAACATCAAGGCCGCCAGTTCGTCTTCGTTAAGATCATCGAGTTCAGGCACATGCCGCCGCGGAGAAACTAAAAGATGACCTGTATTGTAGGGAAATTTGTTCATGATCACGATTGTCTTTTCGTCAACATAGAGAATGAGCCTTTTTTCATCGGGAAGTTTTATTTCAGGAGGACAAAAAGGACATCCCGGCTCTTTTTTCCCTAAAACATATTCCATTCGCCAAGGCGCCCAAAGGACCTTCATAAACTATCTCCGTTTATTAAAGCTTCTTTCGGGAGAAGGACTTCTACTTCTGTCCCCATCTTTTCTCCTTGTTTAAGTGTAAGGGTTCCCCCGTGCATTTCAACGATCTTTTTGGCCACAGAAAGCCCTAAGCCGGAGCCATAGGTCTTGGTGGTAAAAAAGGGCTCTGTAACCCTTTTGAGGTAGGCCTTGGGAATGCCGGTACCAGAATCAATGATCCGTATAATAACGCCTTCTTCCTTTACGGAAGTCGATATTTTGAGAGCCCCCCCCTCGGGCATGGCTTCTATAGCGTTTTTTATAAGGTGAATAAAGACAAGCTGCATCTCTTTGGGGTCAACGTTAACAATAGGATCCCTCCCTTCACTCTCGAAGGTCACATGTATCCCACTCTCTTTGAAGACCCCCAAGAAGAGGGTTAATGCCGTCTGTAAAAGGCGGTAAAGACGTACCGGTTGTCTTTCAAGTTCGATAGGGCGCACAAATTCAAAGAGATCTTCCAGGACCCGTTCCAGCCGTTCGGCCTCACGCACCATGGTCTTCAGATAGGCCTGGAGTTCAGCAGGAATTTCTTTTTTAAGAAGAAGCTTCGAAAGCCCCCCTAAAGCTGAAATAGGGTTGCGGATTTCATGAAATATTTTGGAAGATAATTCTCCTAGGGCAGATAGCTTCTCGGCCTCCACCAAAAGATATTTTTGCCGGTCAAGTTCCTGTGAAGCCCGTATCTTCTGGATTGCCATACTGGCAAGGAGCACCATGGTTTCTAGAAAATAGAGATCCTCCTCCGCTATGGAACGCCGGGTAACAAAGTTATCGACCAAGATCAGGGCGTAAGTAGAAGGAGGGGTATTCAAAATAGCTAGAGCAATTTCGTCAACTTCGAGGGCTTCAAAGAAAGAATTAAAATGGGAATTTTCAGTTTTACGCAAAAGAAAAGACTTCTCTCCCTTTTGGATCTTCTCGTAAAAAGCACCTTCTTGAGGGATGAGATAGAGCTTTTCCAAAAGGGCTTTAAAAGCTGGAGACGGATCTTTAAAAGAAAGTTTAGCTTCCCGGACCATCTCTTCAAAAGAAGGCTGCCGAGCACGGAGACTTTCCCAAATCTGGGAGGCCTCCTCGGGAGAAGAAGGGCCAAGCCCCACTATGGCCTTAAATACGTCTTGACTTTCGTCTTTTTTCAGAAGAAAGGCCCTGTTAAAACCCAACCCTTCGGCCGCGGTTACTGCTACCAAAAGGGCCGCCCAGAGATCTTCTTCCTCTTCAGCCTGCAAAAGCTGGGTGGCGAAATTTAGAGAAAGACTTAAAAAATCTTTTATTCGGCAATGTTCAAAGCCGCAATGGCGAGATTCTAAATTTAAAGAAAGTAAATCTTTCATATAAGGCATTATTAAAGGATTTCTAGCATTAGTATCGGACATATTTTTAAAAGTCCCCAATTTTTAGACTGTTTGAAACTTAGCACAGATTTCACGGGAGGCAAAAAAGTAGAGAAGAAATTAGCAGTTATTATCGCCTTTTAAGGGCCTAAGCTTTAAAAGACCTGGGCCTAATACCTTTTCCTTGCCTCATATTTGGATCCGTTCCCGATCTTATGTCCCCGAAATGGGCTCGAATATTCAAAGAGACCAATCCTTCGGGACAAAAGATCAAAATCAACATCAAAACCATCCCGTAAAAAATATCTTTATATTCTTCGAAGAATTCGAGAACTTGGGGAAGAGGAGTAAGAAAAAAGGCTCCTAACAGAGCTCCCCAAGGGCTTCCCGCCCCACCCACCAGCACCATGGTCACCACTTCTACGGAATAAAAAATATCGAAACTCTTAGGACTTATAAAGGTGAGGTAATGGGCGTAAAGGGTGCCGGCAAGAGCTGCCAAAAAGGCGCTAAAAGTAAAAGCCGCCACTTTGTAACGCACCACCGGGATTCCCAGGGCCCGGGCAGCTTGTTCGCTGGCTTTGATAGCCTTAAGTTCCCGCCCAATCCTCCCTCCCAAAAGGCGCAAGATTCCCCATAAAAAGAAAAGGGTCACCCCCCAAATGAGATAATAATTACTCCGGTCGTCTGCAAAACAAAAAGAAAAGAGGCAAAAGGGTGTTATTCCCGGCAGGCCTGAAACCCCTCCCGTAAACTCCTCCAGCTCTACTAGGAGAATGTAAATTATCAGGTTCACAGCCAAGGTTGCCATTACAAGATAATGGCCCTTGAGCCTCAGAATGAAATACCCCAAAAACCATGCCAACAAAGAGGTCCAAAGGAGGGCTATGAGGGAGGCAAGCCAGGGATTTAAAGGACAATATATCCCCAAAAGGGCGGAACCGTAAGCTCCCAAGGCGTAAAAAGCTCCGTGGCCCAGAGAGATTTGCCCGGCGTAACCGATAAATACCGAAAGGCCCAAAGTGACCAGAGAATAAAGACCAACAAAGGCCAAAACGTTGAGATAATAAGGATTAGTAACCAAAAGAGGCAGCAACAAAACAAAGATAGAAAATACGATAAAGGCCTTCATAATCTTTCTTGAACCTTTTCTCCCAAAAGACCTTGCGGCCGCAAAAGGAGTACCAGAAGCAGAATCCCATAAGCGATAAGGTTCTTTAAAGAAGAAGTAAAATACGCGCCCAACCCTTCCAGAAGGCCAAGGAGGAAACCTCCCAGAAGGGCACCCCCAAAAGACCCATAGCCCCCCAAGACCGCCGCCGCAAACCCCTTAAGGCCGATGTGAACTCCGCTTTCAAAAGAAAGAGGCCAGATCGGCCCGATAAGGACCCCGGCAAGCCCGCCTAAGGCCCCTGCTAGAGCAAAACTTGCCGCCACTGCCCAAGGTACTGGAATTCCCATAAGGGCGGCTGCCTCGGCATCTATAGCTACCGCTCTAATAGCTTTCCCCCAGAGAGTATGTCGAAAGAAAAAATGCAAGGAAGCGAAGGCCAAAAGGGTAATACCAATAATCCAAAAATATTGGGGATCGATAGCAAAGGTTGCCCAAGAGATCTCCCGGGTTTCACTTATTGGTGGCAGTACAAAAGGCCTTTTACCCCAGATCTCTTTAATTAGCCCTCGCAGAAAAATAGAAGCCCCCACCGTAATAAAGACCAAAAGCAAAATTTCCTTGCTTCGAGACCGAGATAGTGCCCACCTCTCAAGCAAAAATCCTACTAAAGCCGCTGTGAAAACCGCAGCTAAAAAGGCCACCCAATAGGGAAGCCCCCAAGAGACCAAAACACTGTAAGCCACAAAGGCCCCGACCACCAAAAAATCGCCCTGGGCAAAATTAACAATCCCGGTGGCGTTGTGAACCACGCTGAATCCGAGAGCAATGAGGGCATAAACTGCCCCGGCAGAAAGACCTGCTAAAACAAACTGACACAGGATCAGAAGATCCATAGGAAGAAATATCTAACCAGAGGAAGGGGGGACGTAAACCGCCCAAATCAATTCATTAAGAGGGCGTTTTGGAACGTGGTGGACTCCTTCTTCATCGCGCCAGTAGCGAATATCTCCACCAGGGGGAATATCTTCAATGACAACTTTTTCTTTTGGGCGCCCCAAAGCTATGACATGAAGAATCTCAAAACGTTCCGGAATATGGAGTTCTTCGCGGAGTTCATCGCGATCTACCGAGCCGATAATACAGCCCCCAAGCCCTCTTTCTATCGCCCCAAGGAGGATATTTTGGGTGGCAATGCCCGCATCAACTCCAAACACCTGGGCAATTTCTTTATCTCCTAAAACGATAATATAGGCACTGGGGCGCTCCCCTTCCGCAGGTCCTGGCCAATCCTTAAGATAGGCTGCCCAATGAAGATGTGGAAAAATTTTGGCATTGCTCTTCGGATCACAGGAAAGAATGTATTTTAAGGGTTGAAGATTGCCAGCTGAAGCCGAAAGACGAGCTAATTTGATAAGATCTTTAAGAGTATTAAGGCCGATGACAAAATCTTCCTCAAATCGGCGATAGCTCCGACAACGCTTAACCAACTCGTAAAGCCCCATTGTCCCCCCTAATTTTTGGAGATCATCCCTGCTAGGGTATCGCTCAATTCTTCTAAAGTGAAGGGTTTACTGAGGACTTTTTTAACTCCCCAGCTCTCCAGAAATTTTTTATCTTCTTCGCTAAGATATCCGGTAATGACCAGCACCTGCGAAGCCTGGTTTTTTTCCTTAAAACGCCTCACCACTTCTCGCCCGGGCATCCCGGGAAGATTTAAATCTACTAGAAGGAGATCCGGTTTCAGGCCCCTTTCTATCTTGGAAAGGGCCTCTTCCCCTGAAAAACAGTAATGTACCTCAAAACCCTTTTCCTTAAGATAAGAAACCAGAGATTGGCCAATTTCTCTTTCATCTTCTACTAGAAGAATAATGCCTCCCTTACTTTTGGGACGAGAAAAGCCCTTTAACATCTTCTGGAGATCAGAAATCTCTAAGTCGGTAAGGAGGGGTAAGTAAACAAAAAAGGATGTCCCCACCCCAGGAGTAGTATCTACAACAATAGTTCCCCCCGCCCCTTCTACTAATCTCAAAGTTACCGAAAGTCCAAGGCCACTTCCTGCCCCACTTATAACACGCCAGCTAATTTCTTGGCCAACACTTTTGTTTTTAGTAGTGAAATAGGGCTCGAAGATACGGGGTAACAGTTCGGACGGAATACCCGGCCCAGTGTCCTCAACTATTAAACAGGCATAAGCCCCTTTGAGAAATCTCTTTCTCCCAGGGATAAAGCCTTTGAGTTTTTCGCCGCTAAACTCTTTCCAAAAGGTACGCAGAGAAAGAGAACCACCTTCTCCCATGGCTTGGATGGCATTTAGAGAAAGATTTAAAATAATTTGTACCAATTGGCCCCGGCTCAAAGGTACATAAAGGGAAGAGTCTGATAACTCTAATCGCAAACTGATGCCACGGGGGATGGTCTCACGCAAAAAGGTAAGGGCTTCTCTTACCTGCTGGTTAAGTTCACAGGTACCTCCTTCAGAGATAGGTAAAGGACGGGCGGTGTCTATCACTTGCCTTACTACTTGGGCCGCACGGTCACACAGTGCCAGAATATCCTTAACTGTAGAAGCATGGGTTTTTTCAACTTTTGCCAAGAGCAACTCGCCTTTAAGACGGATGGCTGCCAAAATATTGTTAAAGTCGTGAGCAATTCCCGCCGAAAGGGTGGCTATGGCTTCCATCCTTTGCATCTGGACTAAACGATTTTGAAATTCCCTCTCTTGGGTAAGGTCCTGGAAGAAGAAGACATAACCGTTAATATTCCCCTCTTTTTCTCCAGAAAAGGCCCGCACTTTAAGGCTTATGATCTTGTTCTCTTCGCCTATTTTGGCCTCACAATGAAAGACTTTTTCTTTTTGCACCACCTCTTTGATACGGGCGGGATCAAAATTACCTATCACCAAAGAAAGAAGTCCAGAAAAATTTCTCTCCGGGGCCAATTCGAAGAAGCTTTCTGCTCGTGGATTGGCAAAAAGAGGGGCAAAATTTTCATCTGTAATTACCAAACCCTGTTCGGTAGCCTGTTGTATAACCAACTGAAGGATGCTTTGAATCCGGACAAGATGCTTACTTACCTCCTCAAGTTCTCTGGTCTTCTGGTGAAGGAGTTCCTGGCCAAGGAGCAGGGCCCTTTCTTTAAGCTCCCTCTCCACCACAAAGAGATAATATTCGGCCCCTTTGGTGGCAGGAAGAACACTTTTGGCCCCCCGTAAAACATAGGAAAAGGGATCTTCTTCAAGCTTGCCGGCCTGCAAAACAAAAAGGGAAAGATTGGGGTCAGCTTGTTTGAGAAGAAAGATTTCTTCCGGGGTAAAGCTTGATGAAATCAAGCCGATAGAGAAATTTTCTCTCTTGAGACTCCGGATCGCCTTTTGCAAGTCTGAAAACTGCTTTAAAAAAAACCCCGCTTTTTTAAAAGCTCCGTAAACAAAAGAAAAATCTTCTTCCTGAGGAGAAAGGAGAAAAATTTTTGAAGACTTTTTGTCTTCTAAATGAAGGCTTTGACCTTGAAGAATTTCCTCTATTTTAGAAAGAAGTTCCTCTGGCGGGCAGGGATAATGTATGTACCCTCCGACCCCCAAAGTGCGCAAGATTTCTTCTATTTCGCCAAATTCAAGGTAAGAAGAAATAATGAGGACCGGGATGGAAAGGTTTTTCTCTAAGAGATAACGACAAAGCTGCCAACCATCCATCTCCGGCATGTAAAGATCGGTAATAATGAGAGCAGGCAAAAAGCCGGTATTAATAATGCGAACTGCTTCAAGGCCATTTTCGGCCTCTTTTACCTGGTAACCTTCTTTACGCAAGACAGAAGCAATCCGAAAGCGCTGGACGGGCTCATCGTTGACCAGTAA
>JALSPG010000074.1 GCA_026986115.1 Thermodesulfobacteriales bacterium | reverse complement strand
GATCAAGGCCAAAGGCCTCATGAAGGGCCCGCACTGCAAGTTCCGTGTATTTTTCATCTATAACACAGGAAATTTTGATCTCCGAGGTAGAAATCATATGAATATTGATACCATGCTTGGCCAAAACATCGAACATTTTTGCCGCTACCCCTGGATGGGCTCGCATCCCAGCTCCAACAATTGAGACCTTGGATATATCTTCCGAGC
Organism: Thermodesulfobacteriales bacterium; assembly: GCA_026986115.1. Taxonomy (GTDB): domain Bacteria; phylum Desulfobacterota; class Thermodesulfobacteria; order Thermodesulfobacteriales; family Thermodesulfatatoraceae; genus Thermodesulfatator. The sequence continues at coordinate 10,849 of JALSPG010000074.1, read as the reverse complement.
CCTCAATTTTTTCAATTCCAAGCTTAGGGGCGATTTCATTCACCAAACGCAAAGTCTTTTTGTAATCGGTCTTGGGCACGGTAAAAGTCATATCTGCCCGGCCATCTGGCCTTCCGGTCTGGATAATCATATCCACCACGATACCAGCCTCAGCTATAGGACCAAAGATCTGAGCTGCTACCCCGGGTTTATCAGGCACCCCGTAAAGAGAAATACGCGCTTCATTACGATTGTAGGTTACACCAGAAACAAGGACCTTTTCCATGGTTTCATCCTCCTCCACTACCATGGTCCCCGGCTCATCAGAAAAGCTTGACCTTACATGAACCGGCACCTTATAAATTTTGGCAAATTCTACAGAACGAATCTCCAAAACCTTGGCCCCCATACTTGCCAATTCAAGCATCTCATCATAGGAGATACGTTCAATCTTGCGGGCCTTTGGAACTATCCTTGGATCCGCTGTATAAACGCCGTCTACGTCGGTAAAAATTTCGCAAACATCCGCTTTCAGAGCTGCCGCGATGGCCACCGCCGTGGTATCAGAGCCCCCTCGTCCAAGCGTGGTAATGTCTCCTTCTTCGGTAATTCCTTGGAAACCGGCTACGATCAAAACATAGCCTTTCTCAAGTTCTTTTTGCATCCTCTCTGTAGCAATGTCTCGAATTCGGGCCTTACCAAAAAGTTCGTCGGTTTTGATGGGAATTTGAAAAGCCACTAAAGCTTTGGCCGGATAACCCATAGCATTAAGAGCCATAGCCAGGAGGGCCGAAGAAACCTGTTCCCCGGTGGCCACCAACATGTCAAGCTCACGTGGAGAAGGCTCCTCCACTAATTTGTGGGCAAGGTCTAATAATCTATCTGTTTCTCCTGCCATAGCTGAAACTACCACCACCACGTCGTGCCCTTCATCTCGATATTTGGCAATACGGCGGGCTACGTTACGAATCCTTTCCAGATCCCCTACCGAAGTGCCACCGTACTTTTGTACTATAAGCATCGTTTAATCCTCCTCCTTTTTGCCCCAAACAGGGTCTTCCCCAAAATGAAGAAACCACCATTCCTCAGCATCTGCGCCACGATCATTGGGACGAAGTTCAATGCGGTAATGTTCGCAATAATTCATAAGTAAATTGTAAGCCTCGTTTAATTTTTGCATCTTTTCTAAATCTCCGGCACGATCAGGATGAAATTTAGCCGCAAGTTTACGGTAACGCTCCCTAATTTCGGCCCTTGAAGTTTGCACAGGGAGTCCCATAATTTGCCTTGCCTCTTCGAGTTTGCGCCATTTATCACGCCCCATTGATAAAACCTCCCCGCGAGGCAGAAATGTAACCTAAATTAGATTTTTTAACCAGTTATTGCCCGATAGGAATGGTAAGGAGAGGTATAAGACCTTTTTCTTTCCCTGCTTCCAACACAAAAAGTTGCCCAAGCAAAACAAAAGTAGATTTTGTGTCGAGATCATTATCAGCGATGTAAAACCAATATCCACGGTAATGCACTGCTACCGCCGCATTACGGGGAGGCCTTGGGCTTACCCGCACTACAAAGAGATCTCCTAAAAGCTTTCGCCAATCAAAAGGCCTTCCGTCAGGATACCGGGTAAGGGTTACTTTACCTTCTTCCAGGTCTTTTTTCGGAGGAATCACACCATGGGAAAGATAAAAAAGTACACCAATGAGAGAGCGCGTTTGAATGGTGATAAAACGATCATTTCTTAAAGCTATCTCAGGGGTAATAGGATAAAACTCATAGTCTCCAAGTGTTAAGATTTGGCGAAGCTTTAAAAAATGAGGGTCTTTACGGGCTCTAGGATGTACCAGCAGCCCAGCATACACCTTTTCTTCAAATCTTTTGTACACAAAATCTATTAATTTCTGGCGGTGAAGTTTTTGCATCAAAGAAGAAACTTCAAGAAATTCTTCAAATTCAGGTTTAAACTCCGGAGTAGGCCCCGAAGCAGTAGGAGCGTTCTTTATATCTTGGATGCGTTGGACACACAGCCGCAAAATCCGATCTATCCGCCAGCCAGAGTTAAAAAGCAAGAGTAGATGTTCCAGAGGAATGGGGGAAAGGAGCCTTTTTACAAATTGTTCCCCATGAAGAGGTGTAAAAGAAATAGTTGGTTTTTCAGCATAAGAGAGGCCAAGGCCAAAAGAATAGGTATCGGGATAGGCCTCTTTTATATTGGTATCGGCGTTAAAACCAGTAGAAAGGGCAAATTGGGTGGAAATATTGGTAATCTCTAGAAAAACTGGGTTATCCCGATAGCGCAGACGGACTAAATTAAGTAACATTTGTTCGTTTGAAGAAAGTTGGACGGCAAGGTTATAGTTGAAACGGGCTTCTTTTAAAGCTTGGGGGCCTATGCCGGCACAACCCCCTAAAAACAAAAGTAGTATAAGGATCCAGGTAAACATGTCCCTCTATTTAGCAAAATTTAAAATTCTTCTTCAAGTGGGAATCTTGTTTTTCATAGCCCTCGGTCAAACGATTTCTCTAGCACAAGGGCTCCCCCTCCTAAAAGAAGCCAAAGATTTCCGTTATTTAAACCCCAATGATACTCAACGTAAGGTTTTCTTAAAAAGCCAAAAAGAGCTGCTTCAGAAACTCTTAAAAGACCTTGCTAAACTTAAACCTCAAGATCCTAAAGCTCAAAAAGCCCTCCGCGAAGCAGAAGAACTTTTAAAGAATCTTCCATTACTTTGGCAAAAAATAGAAATAGAATTTGAGCAGAAAGAGCCTCCTGCATCGCCCATCCCCTCTTTCCCTCAAAAAGAAGTCAAGCTTTCTTATTTTAAGGAGCTTTTACTCTTTGGATTCCAATTGCGCCACGAGATAGAAACTCTGAAAGGCAAGCAACAAATTGAAAAAGACGAACTAGACCGCCTGGAGAAGGCCCTTGAAGAGGTCTATCGAGATTATCTCCTTTTGGCTGAGAAAGGGCCTTCTGCTCGGGCATACCTCAAATTAGCCGAACTTCTGAACTTACAGGCCAGATGGGCGCTCGCCAAACTCGAACTCCAGCATACTTTGGATCGTTTGGACCAGCTTTCCAAACTTGAAACCCACTGGCAAGAATTATTGGAAAAAGCTTTCAACAAACTCAAAGTAGAGCCTTCAGAAGTATCAGCCCTTCAAAAAGATCTTGAAAAAATTCAAAGAAAGCTTGAAACTCTCAAAAAGAATAACCAAAAAATACGCGAAGCTATAGAGCGCGAACTAGCCCTTTTAGAAATCCGCCTTACCAAACTCGGGGCCAAATCTTCTAAGCCATATAAACGCCTTTATTACGAAACCAAAAAAGAATCTTACGAAATTAGACTCGAAATACTTGGAATTCAAGAGAGCCTAGCAACGCTCCAAAAAGAAGAAAAACAGCTCTGGCGAGATTTTGCCGCCTGTTTGGCCAAATGTACCCCCCAACATGTAGCTCGATCCTTAGAAGAACACAAAAAGAGGCTCCAGAAATTAGAAAATCAGCAAGAAAATCTCCGCTTCCGCCTAAACTATCTTCAAGAGAAGAGTATCCTCATTCGAAGTAATCTCGCCCTTCACCAGGAAATTGCCCAAAAGGACTCTAAAAAGGCCTTCTTAGCCTCTTTGATCCAAGAAGAAAAAAATCTTCTGTCTATCCTACAAAAACTTCAAAGTCTTCTGCAAACCAAAAGGGAGATTCTACGACGTTTCCTTTTTGAAGGCGAAAACATTCTTTCGTTATGGAAATCACGTCTCAGTCTCTGGCAAAGGGCCTACAGTCGTGTTCAGAAATTTTACCAGCGCAGCGAAAAAAAATTAAAAAGTGTCCTTTATTACCCTCTCTGGAAGAGTGGAGAAACCACCGTTACCATTCTAAGCCTACTTAAGCTTATTCTTGTTTTCACCATTGGAATTATCATCTTGAAACTCCTCCAGCGTCGTCTGGAAAGATTCTTAATCAAGCACCTGGGAATGGCTCCAGGAGTGGTTAATTCCCTCTCTACTTTAAGCTATTACATTATGCTTTGTCTTTTAGCCCTGGTTGCCCTTTCAAGTGCCGGGGTAAATCTAAGCCAAATTGCCCTGATTTTCGGAGCCCTCTCAGTAGGCATTGGTTTTGGCCTCCAAACCATTGCCAATAATTTTGTCTCCGGCATCATTCTCCTCACAGAAAGGAGCATCAAGGTGGGAGATCTGGTCCAATTTGAAGATGGGACCATCGGCGTGGTAGAGAAAATAAATATCCGTAGCACCGTTATTCGCACTTTTGACGCCCTTGAAATTATTGTTCCTAACTCTGAATTTATCTCACAGCGCATTTCCACCTGGACTTACGAAGATGACTGGCGGCGAATCCTGATTCCCTTTGGGGTTGCCTACGGGACAGATCCTGAAAAAGTGAAAGAAGTGGCCATAAAAGCTGCCAGAAGTGTTCCTATTACTTTGGAAGATCCAGATCATCCTATTAGAGTTCGGTTTTTAGGTTTTGGAGAAAGCAGCCTAGACTTTGAATTGGCAGTCTGGACACGGCAATATTTGGTAAACCGGGCCATGACCGGAATCAAAAGTGATTATTACTATGCCCTTTATAAGGCCCTTAAAGAGGCTGGCATCGAAATTCCCTTTCCCCAAAGAGATATTCACCTGCGAAGCATCTATCCAGAAGCTCTGGAAAAGATCAAAAAAACTTTTAAAGGAGAGGAATAAATGCGGGTGGGTTTTGGATACGATGTTCACCCCTTTATTAAAGACCGTCCTCTCATCCTTTGTGGAGTGGAAATCCCTTTTGAAAAAGGTCTTAAAGGACATTCTGACGCCGATGTGGCTACACACGCCCTGATAGATGCCCTTTTAGGGGCAGCAGGGCTTGGAGACATCGGAGAACATTTCCCCAATACAGATGAAACTCTTCGCGGCATATCCAGCTTGATCCTCTTAGAAAGAACCCACCTTCTCCTCAAAAAAGAAGGTTTTCAGTTTATAAACGCCGATATTACCATTGTATGCGAGCGCCCCAAAATTGGACCTTACAAAGGGGTTATGAAACAAAAACTAGCGCAAGTGCTTTCTTGTTCCCCAAAAGACGTTAATATCAAGGGTAAAACTACAGAAAAATTAGGTTTTACCGGGCGGGAAGAGGGTATTGCTGCCTTTGCTGTTGTGCTCCTAAGTCATGTCTCTTGAAGAAAAAATTAAAAAAGCCCCGGAAACTCCGGGAGTTTATCTATTCAAGGGAGAAAAAGGTGAGGTTCTATATGTAGGAAAAGCCAAAAATTTACGCAAACGTCTTGCAAGTTACCTGCGCCCAGATCTTCCTTCTAAAACTCACGTATTGCTCTCTAAAACAAAGAATCTTGAAACCATCGTAACTAGAAGCGAAAAAGAGGCCTTAGTTCTTGAGGCCAATCTTATCAAAAAACACCGCCCCCGTTATAATGTCATCTTACGGGACGATAAAGCTTATCCTCTCTTGCGTCTTTCTCTTCACGAAGAGTTTCCGGGCCTTAAAGTGGTAAGACGTAAAAGAAAGGACAAGGCCCTTTACTTTGGTCCTTATCCTTCTGCCGGAGCAGTAAGGCAAACGCTCAAGTTTTTGGGAAAAATCTTTCCCATAAGACGCTGCAGTACCAGTGAAATGAAACGGCGTGAAAGACCTTGTCTTTACTACCAGATTGGACGTTGTCCAGCTCCCTGTGTGGGACTTATAACCCCGGAAGAATATCGTAAAATTGTAAATGGTGCTGTAGCCTTTTTAAGGGGAAAGGCCCAAGATGTTTTACGTGATCTCAAACGCCAAATGGAAGAAGCTGCAGAAAGGCTAGAATTTGAAAGAGCAGCTAATCTTAGAGATCGGTATTTTGCTCTCCAAAAAACACTAGAAGCCCAAGCCGTAACTCTTAATGAAGAAAAGGATCTAGACGTTTTGGCCCTTGCTCGTGAAAGAGACAAAGTTTGCGGGGCCGTCCTTTTTGTAAGATCCGGAGCCCTTCTAGGTAAGAAGAGCTTTCATTTGAGTAATCTCAAGGGAGAAGAACCAGAAGAAACCCTCTACGCTACCCTTCTTGAGCAGTTTTATGAGGAAGGAAAATATATCCCGGAAGAGGTGCTGCTTCCGAAGGTACCAGAAAACAGAGAACTTTTAGAAGAATGGTTAAGCGAACTATCAGGACGCAAAGTCTACATAAAAATTCCCAAACATGGCCCCAAAAAAGACCTCCTTGAGATGGCTATCAAAAATGCCCGTGAAGCTTTAGCCGCCCGTTTAGCGGGAGAAAGACCTTACGAGGAACTTGCTGAAGAGATGACTCAAAGACTCCGTCTTAAAAGGGTTCCTCGGCGGGTTGAAGCTGTAGATATCTCAAACATACAGGGCGAGCTAGCAGTCGGAGCAGTAGTCTCTTTTTGGGATGGAGCCCCGGATAAAAACCGCTATCGTCGATACCATATCAAAAGCATTTCTGGCCCTGACGATTATGCTATGATTTATGAAACCGTAGCTCGCCACCTAAAACACGGTCTAGAAGAACATTTGGCTGATCTTTTGCTTATTGATGGTGGCAAAGGACAGCTTCAGGCAGCACTTGCTGCTGCTGAGGAGTTAGGTCTTTTGGGGAAGATAGATTTCGTATCCCTTGCTAAAGAACAAAAAACAGAGGGAGAAAAGATTTATCTTCCAGGACGTAAAAATCCTTTAAAACTTGCCAAGCACAGTGAGATTTTGCGCTTTCTTCAGCGTGTGCGAGATGAGGCCCACCGTTTTGCCCTTACTTCTCATCGCAAGAGACGTCAAAAAACAACGCTCAAATCCTTACTTGATGAAATTCCAGGAATAGGACCCAAAAGAAGACAAATGCTTTTAAAGCATTTTGGAAACCTTGAAGAGATAGCAAAGGCCCCCTTGGATGAAATTGCCAAACTTCCGGGTTTTAATTCAAAAGTAGCCCGAAATGTCAAAGAATATCTTCAAGAACTTTTAGGAGAAGCAGCATGAATATTTTTCAAGTCCCCTTTGAAAAAATACTTGAAGAATCGGTAAAAACGCACGGTCATCTCTGTCCTGGTCAAGTCCTTGGGGTAAGGTTGGCTCTTTTAGGTCTAAAATTAATTGATATCGAGGATCCGAAAGGCAAAGATCGCAAAAAGTTTCTGGTTTTCGTGGAAATAGACCGTTGCGCCACAGACGCTATCCAATCTGTGACCGGGGCAAGTCTCGGAAAACGTTCCCTTAAATTCTATGATTATGGGATTATGGCTGCTACTTTTTACCATTTAGAAACCAAAAAGGCCTTCCGTATTATTGCCCGGGAGGAGGCCCGAGAAAAGGCCAACCAATATTTTCCTGAAATAAAAGATAAATACCGACGCCAACTTGAAGCCTACCGAATAATGCCTGAAGAGGAACTTTTTGAAATCCAAGAAGTAGAAATTAATATTTCTCCTTTTGACCTTCCGGGAAGACCTCTTAAACGCGTTCAATGTGAAATTTGCGGAGCTTGGGTACAGGACGGGCGTGAAATAGAAAAAGAAGGGCATGTTTTATGCCGCCCTTGTGCCACCGGGGGATACTTCCGCCTGCTCGGTCTCTTGCCAAAGCCTCGCCAGGGTGTTTAGGAGTTTGAGAAAAAAAAGCTCCAGGTTGAGATTGCCTTCCAATACTTGAAAGGTCTTTTCTATCTCACCGCAAGCCGGGATAATAAAATCTTTTGGAGGGCGGAGAGGTAACATTTTGGGATAATCTCCCAACCCCAAATAGGATAGTAAAGCTTGGCGAAGCCAAAGAAGAATAAGCTCTACTAAAAGGGCTAAATCATCTTTTAATCCCGCCAATGTTTCTGCCATGGTAACTATTTGGGCTGGTTCTGCCTTGGAGACAGCTACGGTAAAGCGGTGAAGTTCTTCAAGTAATCCTTTTTCCGAAAGCCTTAAAGCCCTGCCAATACTTCCTTCACAAAGGAGTGCCAGACCCTTTGCTTCTTCGGGAAGTTTATCGAACCGGCTTGTAAGGAGCTTTTCTATCAATGAGGGCGGAAGAGGCCTGAAACGTAAAAGTTGACACCGCGATACAATGGTCGGGAGTAAAGATTCGGGGGTTTGAGCTATTAACACAAAAATCGTTTGGGGCGGTGGCTCCTCAAGAGATTTTAAAAGGGCATTGGCTGCCTCACGAGTAAGGGTTTCAGCAGCAGGCAAAAGAATTAAGCGATATTTGCTCTCTACCGGATGAAGCTGAAGCTTAGCTTCTAAATTGCGGATCTGTTCGATTTTGATGCTCTTCCCTGAGGGTTCTAGAATGTGAAAATCTGGATGGAGGCCCTTCAAAAACTTGAGACAAGGTCTGCACTCTCCACAGGCCTGTTTTTTTTCGCAAACGAGATACCAAAAAAAAGAAAGAGCAACCGTTTCTCGCCCTACGCCCTCAGGTCCTACAAAAAGATAGGCATGAGAAACACGGCCCCCCTCCAAAGCCCTAGAAAGAATAGTTAAAGCCCGCTCTTGCCCCAGAATTTGATCAAAGGGCAAAACCTTTAAAGGTGATACTGACACGGAGCCTCCCAGACCTTGGCACCAATACCGTTAAATTTTTCGCAAATAGCCTCATATCCCCTTTTGAGGTGGTGAATATCAGCTATCTCTGTTACTCCATCTGCCCCTAAGGCGGCCAAAACTAAAGAAGCACTAGCTCGCAAATCGGTGGCCTTTACAGGAGCGGCCTGGAGTTTTTTTACTCCTTGAATTACCGCCACCCTTCCCTCTACTGTAATCTCCGCTCCCAAACGACGTAATTCTTCTACGTGAAGAAAACGATTTTCAAAGACGTTTTCAATAATTACCGAAGTACCTTTAACCGTACTCAAAAGGGCCATGGCTTGCGCCTGAAGATCTGTAGGAAACCCCGGATATGGAGCAGTACGGATTTTAACCGGCCTTAAGTTTCGCCCCTTTTGAGAATAAATCTTGTCTCCTTCGATTTCTATTTTGAGCCCAATTTCTTTAAGGGTGGCTATTACCGTTTCAAGATGGAAAGGGTTGACGTTTTTAACGATTATCTCTCCCCCTGCAATCCCGGGAGCCATGAGATAGGTACCAGCCTCAATCCGATCCGGGATTATAGTTACTTCAGTAGGAGAAAGTTCCTTTACCCCCTCGATAAAGATTGTCTCGGTTCCAAGACCCTTTATTTTAGCTCCCATTTTGATAAGCATTTCTCCGAGAGCTACGATTTCTGGCTCTTTAGCAGCGTTGCGGATTATAGTCTGCCCCCGGGCTAGAGTTGCTGCCATCATTAGGTTTTCGGTCGCTGTAACAGAAGGGAAATCAAATATTATCTCTGCCCCTGAAAGCCCTCGCCGCGGCGCCCTGGCCATGATGTAGCCATGTTCTTGGTGAATTTTGGCCCCCATGAGTTCAAGACCTTTGAGATGGAAATCAATGGGCCTTTTACCAATTGGGCATCCGCCAGGTAAGGCTACCCGAGCCCTCCCGTAACAAGCGAGCAATGGCCCCAACACCAAAACCGAAGCCCTCATGCGAGAAACAATGTCGTAGGGGGCTACCGTGTCTTTGGCCTGAGAGGTATCCAAAATGAGGGCCGTATTAGTAGTTTCATATTGAGCTCCCAAGCGACACAACAATTCAAGCATCGTTTGGACATCTATAAGCCAGGGGACATTGAAAAATTGGTATTCTCCAGGGGCTAAAAGAGTAGCAGCTAGGGCCGGTAAAGTGGCATTTTTGGCCCCGCTAACTACCACTTCCCCTTTAAGTTTATGCCCACCCTCTACAAATAAACAAAATGGAGTTGTCTGCATTTCGAAAACTCCAAAAAGGAAGAATTTTCAAAAAAGTTTACTTAGTGCAGGTTTTATTTTTTGCAAGAATCTTCCCGACAAAAACCCTCTTTGTTCCGGAAAAATCTCTTACAAATCGAAACTCGTATCCACATCGAAGGGCCTTTTGTGATACCCTTTCCGCCTGACTGAAACCTATCTCAAAGAGCAACCAGCCCGAAGGCTTCATATAGAAGGGAGCTTCTTCTAAGGTGCGATAAATAAAATCAAAACCTTCCTCTCCTCCTAAGAGGGCAATAGGAGGCTCAAAATCCCGCACATCCGGAGAAAGATTTTCCCATTCTTTACGACTTACATAAGGGGGATTGCTCAAAATAAGGTCAAAATAGGATCCTTTTTTAAAAGGGGAAAACCAATCTCCTCGAATCCAAAAGATCCTTTTGTCCAGGCTGAAACGTCTCCTGTTTTGGTCTGCGATTTCAAGGGCTTCCCTGCTTATTTCCACACCCCAAAGCCGAAGATCTGGCCTTTCAAGGGCCAAAGTAAGAGAAATACAACCTGACCCCACTCCAAGCTCTAAAACTCTCCCACCAGAAGGAAGAAGTTTGAGGGCTTCTGCTACTAATATTTCGGTTTCTGGACGTGGTATAAGAACTGAAGGTGAAACTTTGAAAGAATAGCCATAAAATTCAACTTCACCCAGAAGATATGCTAAAGGGACTCCTCTTTTTCGAGATTCTAAAATTTCTTTGAACTTATTTATGAATAGCTCATTTATCTTGGTATCATCCTGAAAGTAAACCTCAAGTGGTTTACAGTTTAAAAGATGGGCCAAAATGAGCCTGGCCTCTGTAAGGGCTTCGCGGGGCGAAAGATCTTTTGAAGAAAGCAAATCTTGGGCTTCCAAAAGAAGAGCACGAATTTTTTTAGACATTTATTTAGTTTTTTATGATCCTCAAATTTGCTCTAAAAATCTATCTCCAAGCCCAAGAAATAATTAAATGAGACTTTGCAAGTCGCTAATCTATTCTTTCCAAACATTTTCTGGAAAACTTTGTAAACACCTTTTCTTAAGGCCT
>JALSPG010000073.1 GCA_026986115.1 Thermodesulfobacteriales bacterium | reverse complement strand
TCGCTGGGCTTTGAGATCAGGCCGCCTTGAAAGGGCCTTTGAAAGGTCAACCTCTGGAAGGTGTAATTTTTTAGGGAGTTTGCCTACAAGGGAAAAATTATCCCGTGGAGCTTCTCCCATTAAAACACAAAGGGCCTCTTTGGTGCGGCGCAAATCTTCTCTGCTTCTTACAAGAGCTGCTTCCTGGGCCTTTACCTGAGTTTTGATACGCAAAAGATCAAGGGGGGCCAGGCGTCCTATCTTGAGTTTAAGTTGGGCTTCTTTTTCTTCTTCTCGGAGGGCTTTGAGTGCTACTTCTCGAGCCTTGATCAACCCTTTGAGATAAAGCCCATAGAAATAAATGTCTTTTATGTTGGCCACAAGATCAAGCAGGGTCTGCCGTTTGAGACTTTCTCGAAAGGCCCTTTCCGCTTCGGCAATCTTTATTTGCTGACGCAGACGCCCTCCTTCGTAAAGAGGTAACACCATCTCAAATTCGACGGCATAGATATCGCGGCTAAAGGAAGGGAATTCTCCCGGGCCTTTAATGGGGACTACTGCCTGGGGGTCACTGCGGCGCTTGGCTTCAGCTAAGAAATCTATCTGAGGGAGGAGGGCCCCTTGGGCTGCCTGTCGTTTTTCTTCTGCTGCTCGAATTTCATAGCTCCGCGCCCGAACCTCCGGATTATTTTCAAGTGCCCGTTTAAGGGCTTCGGAAAGAGAGAGTGGTTCTGCCTCAGCAAATGAAAGGGCAGCAAGAAAGAAAGCCAGAAAGAAGAGAAAGAATCCTTTCACGCCGTTCTCCCTTTATGCCCGTTTAGGCCTTCTGAAGCAAAAATTTCTTTAAGCTTTAAAAGAAGCAGATCCCGCACCTCCCGGAAGGCCTTAAGGGTGCCTTTTGGTGCCGGATCCGGGACAGGAATATGAAGACTCTTTCTGGTCCCTGGAAGATAGGGGCAATGTTTTTTCGCTGAATTGCAAAGGGTGATTGCGAGATCGAACTCCTCGCCTTTAAATTCATCAAGGTGTTTACTTCGCAAGCCTTCTGTTGAAATTCCAAGCTCTTGAAGTACCTGAAGGGCCAGGGGATGGACCTTCCCGGGGCGGATGCCGGCAGAGAAAGCCTGCACCTTTAGCCCGAAGAAATGGTTGGCCAGAGCTTCAGCCATCTGGGAACGGCAGGCGTTTTCTGTGCAGAGGAAAAGGACTTTCATGACTTGAGGATTTCTTTGATTTCTTCAACTGTTAGGACCTTTCCCTGAGAGACCACCTGCCCGTCAATAACAAGCCCCGGAGTATTTAACACCCCGTGGGCAGCGATCTGGCCGAGATCCTTTACCTTCTGGACAGAGGCCTCAAGCCCGAGTTCTTCTACGGCCTGGATGACATGGCTGTAAAGGGCCTCACACCGCGGACAACCTGGTCCTAAAACTTTAATTTCGCGTGCCATAGTCTGCCCCCTTCAAAAATTTATGTTCCCCACATTCCGAATAAAAATCCACAGATTGTAGAAATAATCACCACTATGCTCACGTAGGCTATGGTTTTACGGGTCCCGATTACGGAGCGAATAACCAGCATACTCGGAAGAGATACCGCCGGCCCTGCCAGGAGTAAGGCCAGGGCTGGCCCAAGCCCCATCCCGGCTCCCAAAAGCCCCTGGAGGATTGGAACTTCCGTAAGAGTGGCAAAATACATAAAGGCTCCAAGGATTGAGGCAAAAAAGTTTGCGGCAAGAGAATTTCCACCTACTAATTTAGATACCCAATTTGAAGGAATAAATGCCTCATGGCCCGGACGCCCCAGGAAAAAACCGGCAGCCAGGACACCTAAAAAGAGCAGGGGAAGGATCTGACGGGCCAGAAAATAAGAAGATTCAAGCCACTGGCGAGCCTCCCCTCCGGTGCGATAAAGCTCTAAAGAAAAGGCTAGAGTGGCGAAAAGAAAAGGGATTTCGTGTCCTTTAAAGATCATTTCTAGAACGACTACGCCTCCTCCGATTATAAAAAGGCTTAAAGGAGAAAGACCAAAGAAAAAATAGAGTTCCACCGCAAAGAAGAGGGCTGTAAATGCCAGAAGATTCCATTTGAGGGTATAGATTTTTCCCCAGAGGCCTGTACCAGGACCCCAGGTGCTCAGAAGAAGGATGGCTACCAGCGTAGCGATGAAAAGAATGTTTTGCCAGAGAGGTCTTGAGGGGGCTTCCTCTATGCTTTCAAAACTGGCTAGTCGTTTTTTTTCTTCTCGCCGAAAAAGGGCCGCCATAAAAAGGCCAATAACGATGCTGGCTCCGATGGCAGCCACAGCACGGGCAAGCCCCAGCTTAAGTCCCAGGACTCGGGCGGTAAGGACAATAGCCAACACGTTGATCGCCGGCCCGGAATAAAGAAAAGTAGTAGCAGGGCCCAGACCAGCACCATTTAAGTAAATGCCAGCAAAAAGAGGTAGCACCGTGCAGGAGCAGACCGCCAGAATGGTTCCTGAAACCGCTGCGACACTATAAGCCAAGATTTTGGGGGCTTCTGGCCCCAGATAGCGCATGACGGATTTTTTAGAGACAAAAACACTTATGGCACCCGCAATAAAGAAAGCGGGTAAAAGGCAAAAGATTACATGTTCTCGAGCATACCAGTGTGCCAGGAGCACGCCCTCCTGAAGTCCCTTCAAAAGGCGTTCCCTAGCTGGAAGAAAATAAAGAATGAGAAAGACCAAAAATCCTAAAAAAATTTTGGGAATTTCTTTTCGCCAGTCCATCAGGCCTTCTCCCAGATGGCGCGTTTATCCGCTCTGGCTAAAGCATCCCTGAGGATGAAAAAATCCTCCTTTCGGCAAATATCATTGAGGAGTAACTTCAGTAAATCTTCGGCCTGAGAATCCGCCGGTGAAAGACGATAAATTTGAAAATTGCCCCTTCTTTCATAAGCCACAAACCCCGCTTCTACCAGACGCTGTAAATGTCGAGAAATGGTAGGCTGGGCATAACCAATGACTTCCGCCAGTTCACATACACAGCAGGGCCTGAGGGATAAAAGGGCAATCAATTTTAATCGTGTTTTGTCTGAAAGGGCCTTAAGCCTTTTCTCCCAAAGATCCATAGCTATTTAGCTATATTCCTATAGTTCTCAGAAGTCAAGCCTTTAAACTGAATTTTTGTAGGGAAGAGTAGATTCTTTACAGAGAGGTCTTATACCGAAGATTGAAATTTCTTGTAGGTTTGGGCTGCTTCGCGGGGAGATACTCGAGCCTGATTTTCAAGCTTTTCTTTGGTGATCTCAGCCAGGGCTTTGGTTTCCATTTGGGCTGCTTTAAGGGCTATTAAACGATCCTGAGGAGATGGGTTTTTCGGGGCCAGAGCCGCTCTCTTGATGATGCGAGCCTTTTCAAGGGTCTTTTCAGGGTCTCTTTCCGGAGAAGTGTCTATCTTTACTTCTCCTGCTATGGCGTAAAGGCGGCCATCCGGTCCTTTTACGGTTTTATATTGCGCCCCTGATAAGGCGTAAGGTCCGGCAACAGCCAGATGGGCCATTTCATGGGCCCTTACTTCACGGTCCCGCTGACGTAATTCCCTGAGGAGGGTTTCTTCCTTACTTTTCAGTTCTTGGAGTCTTGGGGTTGAAAAGACCCTATTTTCGGCAGTATTTTCCCTTTCTGCAAGCTCTTTTTGCCGTTTTATCTGAGCAATTTGAAAATTGATCTGGCCAGGATCAATCTTCATATAATTTTTATCGACACAAAATCTTTTCTGAATTTAAAACTAAAATTTTACGATCTCAAAACCTTTATTTTTAAGATCTTTAATGAGATCTTCTCCATCCTCTATCCGTTCGAATGCTTCTGGAGGGCGAGTTTCAGGAATGTCAAACTTCTTCAAAGATTTGAGACAAACATAAGCCTTTCCTCCGTCTAAAATAAATTGGTGTAGAATTTTGAAAAGTTCTGGTTCACACCGAATACATCTTTTAACACCCTCTTTCCAGACCAAAATGACAGTTTCGTCATCTTTTATGTTTTGGCTTGCAGTTTTAATAGCTTCTTCCCATGTATTTTCCTTCTCTATCAAAATTAATCTTTTCATTTTTTATAACCTCCTTTGTCGGAAAAGTTTATATTCTACCAGATAAAGCTTTTCTATCTTTGAGCCTAGATTTTCTTTAAAGATTTTAAAAATTTCTTTCTTAACAATTAGTAAGCCATCCATATTTTTAAAGTCTAAGTAATCCCAACTTGAAGAATTTTCTACAACCAAATTTTTCAAAAAGTCTTTTCTTTCTCTCATTTTTTTCGCAAATTTTGGATCTCTAAACTCGATAACTAAACTTAAAGAAACATAAGTTCCTCGAGGAGCATTATTGGGGGTAATGATAATATTTTCTAAGTAAATTTGATTTGGGCTTAATTTAGCAAGTAAAAGGCTATGTTTTTCTTTTATTTTATTTTTCTTCTCGAAAGGTAAAGAATTTACAAAAGAATGTTTTTGTTTTGGAATCAAGGAAGAAAAGGTTATTTTACCTTGTTTTTTAAAGATAAATAAACCCAAAACAGTTAGGAAAATTAAAAGGATAGCAATTAGGAGATATCTTCTCATTTTATTTTCCGAAAGGATATTTTTTCCACTTTGTAAAAGAGGCTAGACTTAATTGTCTTAAAAGGTGATCTGCAAGCACCAGGCGGACCATAGCTTGACAGACCGGAACAATGCGGGGGATGGCCGAGGCGTCGTGTCTTCCCCCCACTTTTATGCGGGTTGGGGTTTTTCTCACCGTTATGGTTTCCTGTTCTTTGCTGATGCTTGGAATGGGTTTTACCGCGACCCGGCAGATAATTTCGTCTCCGTTTGAGATTCCGGCCAAAATTCCCCCAGCGTTATTGGTCTTGAAGCCTTCAGGGATGATCTCGTCGTTGTGTTCCGAACCAAGCATCTCTGCAGCGGCAAAACCGGCCCCAATTTCTACCCCCTTAACAGCTCCGATGCTCATCAGGGCCTTAGCCAGTTCAGCATCAAGTTTGTCAAAAACAGGCTCACCAAGACCTGCTGGCACGCCTCGCGCCACGATTTCCACAATCCCCCCTACCGAATCTCCTTTTGCTCTAACTTCTTTGATCCTCTCTTCCATCTTTTCGGCAGCTTGCAGGTCTGGGCAGAAAAGCCGGTTTTTATAAATGACAGAATAGTCCCTTTTTTGGGCTCTAACTCCTCCCAAGGCTATGGTGTAGGCCAAAACTTCTATTCCCCAGCTCTCAAGGAGCTTTTTGGCCACAGCCCCTGCGGCTACCCGTGCTACGGTCTCCCGGCCGCTTGAGCGTCCTCCCCCCCGCCAATCGCGTAAGCCGTATTTCCATAGATAAGTGCAATCTCCGTGCCCGGGGCGAAAAAGCTCTTTCAAGGTTTCATAGGCACTCGGTTTTGCATCTTTGTTATAGATCACAAGGGTAATGGGCATCCCGGTGGTTTTCCCTTCAAAGACTCCGGAAAGAATAGAGACCCGGTCCGGTTCTTTACGAGGGCTTTCTCCTGGGGCCTTTCCCGGTCTTCTTTTATCTAGTTCTTCTTGGATGTAACTCTCTTCCAGGGGAAGGCCTGGGGGGCAACCATCTATTATGGCTCCAAGGGCCGGTCCATGAGATTCGCCAAAAGTGGTTACGCGAAAGAGAAGACCAAAGGTGTTTCCCGGCATAAATTCTCCTTGTTGACTT
>JALSPG010000072.1 GCA_026986115.1 Thermodesulfobacteriales bacterium | reverse complement strand
CGGCAAAACTTCTCAAGGGTAAGCCCAAGCCTGTAAAAATTTTGGGTGACGGAGAGATAAACATTGCTCTCAAAGTAAAATGTCATGCCATTTCGGAATCTGCCCGGAAAAAAATAGAAGCTGCGGGGGGGTCGGTGGAGATAATCCCTCTCTAAAGGAAGGAATATATGCTGCAAACTAAGGGCCTAGAGACTTTTGCTAATATTCCTGAACTGCGCCGCCGAATTCTTTTTCTCTTGGCGGCGCTTGCTATTTATCGTATTGCAGTCCAGATTCCCACGCCAGGCATTAATACCGAGGCTTTAGTAGCTCTTTTTTCCCGCGCTGGGGGTACGATTTTTGGCTTCATCGATATGTTTTCAGGTGGGGCACTGCGAAAGTTATCTATCTGTGCCCTGGGGATTATGCCCTATATTAGTGCTTCTATTATTTTGCAGCTGCTTACAGTGGTTTTTCCTAGTATTAAGGAAATGCAACGCGAAGGGCCTGAAGGACGACGCAAGATTGCCTATTATACTCGTTATCTTACGGTAGCCATTTGTTTGGTCCAAGGTTTTGGAATCGCTGTAGGGCTTGAGAAGATGACAGGCCCCAATGGGCAGCCTATTGTAATGTTTCCAGGATGGGGTTTTCGTCTCCTTACCATGTTGACGCTTACGACTGGGACGGTCTTTCTCATGTGGCTTGGGGAGCAGATGACCGAACATGGGATTGGAAATGGTATTTCCATGCTTATTTTTGCAGGTATTGTAGCTCGTATGCCTTCAGCCATAATGAACACCATCCGTTTTGTTAAAACCGGAGAATTCTCTCCTTTGGTTTTGATTTTTATTTTGGTACTAGTGATAGCGGTAGTGGCTTTTACGGTCTTTATGGAAAGGGCTCAACGGCGTATCCCGATCCATTATGCTCGCAGGCAGATAGGGCGCCAAATTGTAGGTGGCCAGAGTACATATCTTCCCTTAAAAGTGAATATGGCCGGAGTTATTCCTCCTATCTTTGCTTCTTCGGTCTTGATGTTTCCGGCTACTGTGGCCAGTTTTGTTCCTCTAGAGACCTTTCAACAGGTAGCTTCTTTTTTCCGGCCGGGCAATTTTATTTATGAGTTTCTTTTTGTAGGGCTTATCATCTTTTTCTGCTATTTTTACACGGCCATTATTTTTAATCCCGAAGAAGTAGCTGAAAATTTACAAAAATATGGAGGATTTATCCCTGGGATAAGGCCAGGGAGGGCTACAGCCGAATTTTTGGACAAGGTCCTCACTCGTATTACTTTAATAGGCGCTCTTTACGTTTCTGCTATTTGCGTTTTGCCCACTATTCTGATAGCTAAATTTAACGTCCCGTTTTATTTCGGGGGTACAGCCCTTTTGATTGTGGTAGGGGTGGCCATGGACACCATGGCCCAGCTTGAGGCCCATTTACTTACGCGCCACTATGATGGCCTTATGAAGCAAGGTCGTCTTCGTGGTCGGCGCTAATTTTAGTAAAGGAGGGGACAAATGAACATCGTTTTTTTAGGACCGCCGGGTGCAGGTAAGGGGACACAGGCCAAGATGATTGCTGAAAAATATGGTATTCCTCAGATTTCTACTGGAGATATGTTCCGCGAACATCTTTCTAAAGGCACCGAGCTTGGCAAAAAAGCGAAGGAATACATGGATAAAGGTGCTTTGGTTCCAGATGAAATCGTTCTCGGCATGGTAGAAGAGCGGCTTAAGCAGCCAGATTGCGAGAAAGGTTTTATTCTGGACGGTTTTCCCCGGACTGTTCCTCAGGCAGAGGCCCTTGATAAACTTCTTGAAAAGCTGGGCAAGAAGATTGACTATGCCATTTTGATAGATGTTCCAGATGAAGAACTGGTAAAACGTCTCACAGGCCGTCGTACTTGCAAGAAGTGTGGGATGATGTATCATGTGATCTTTAAACCACCCAAAGAAGAGGGTAAGTGTGACGTTTGTGGTGGTGAGCTCTATCAGCGTGCAGATGATAATGAAGAGACAGTACGAAATCGGCTAAAGGTTTATCACGAGCAGACAGAACCTATTATTGCTTATTATGAAAAGAAAGGGGTCCTGCACCGTATAGACGGGATGGGCTCCATTGAAGAAATTTTTAACCGGATTGTTCAGTTACTCGGCGGATAAAATTGCGTAAAGCAAAAATTGTAAAAATGGCCAAGGGGCCTGCAAAAATAAAGTTAAGGGCCCCTTGGGAGATAGATTTATTGCGTAAAGCCAATGCTATTGTTGCGGAGGTATTGTATACTTTAAAAGAGACTATTGTTCCTGGGGTTTCAGCTTGGGATTTAAATAAGATTGCAGAAGAGATTGCTAGAAAAAGGGGTGCCCTGCCAGCCTTTAAAGGGTATCGGGGCTACCCCTTTAGTTTGTGTGTTTCGGTAAACGAAGAAGTAGTACATGGCTTGCCCCTTAAAGAGAAGGTGCTAAAAGAGGGTGACATTGTGAGTTTGGATTTTGGGGCTGTTTATGAGGGCTATATTGGGGATGCAGCTATTACGGTAGCGGTGGGGGAGGTTTCTTCAGAAGCTCAAAAACTGATGAAGGTAACTGAAGAGGCCCTTTATAAAGCTATAGATAAGGCAAGGGTTGGAAATCGGGTGCAAGATATTTCTGCTGTCATTCAGCAACACGCGGAAAGACACGGCTATAATGTTATTCGCGATTTTGTGGGGCATGGGGTAGGGGAGGCTTTACATGAACCCCCAGAAGTTCCCAATTTTGGGCGTCGAGGAAAGGGCCCACGTCTTATGGCAGGGATGGTACTTGCTATTGAGCCCATGGTGGTGACAGGGGGCTATGAAGTAGAAATTTTACCCGATGGTTGGACGGCGGTTACGAAGGACAGAGGTCTTGCAGCTCATTTTGAACACTCTATAGTAATTACCGCCAAGGGACCGGAGATACTATCACGATTTTAAGGGGTACCTATGCCAAAGGAAGAAGCAATCCAAGTAGAAGGAACGGTGGTGGAAGCCCTGCCGAACGCTATGTTCCGTGTGGAGCTTGAAACGGGCCATAAGGTCTTGGCCCACATATCCGGGAAGATGCGGGTGCATTACATTCGAATTCTTCCTGGAGACAAAGTTATTGTCGAACTTTCCCCTTATGATTTGACGAGAGGTCGTATTGTTTATCGTGGTTCTAAAAAAGATCGCAAGAAAGGGTAGGTGAAATTTTATGAAGGTACAAGCTTCGGTCAAAAAAAGATGTCGCAAATGCAAAATCATCAAACGCAAAGGTGTGGTGCGGGTTATTTGTGAGAATCCTCGTCACAAACAAAGGCAGGGTTAAAAAAAGAAAGGAGGTAGGAAGCGTTGCCACGGATAGCAGGTGTTGATATTCCGGATAATAAGCGCATTGAGATTGCGCTTACCTACATTTATGGTATTGGTCGTACTCTTGCCCAAAAGATTCTTACCCAGGCGGAGGTGGATTGGAACAAAAAAACCAAAGATCTTACCGAAGAAGAGCTTACTCGGATCAGACAAATTGTAGAACGTCAGTATAAGGTAGAAGGAGATCTCCGCCGGGAAGTGGCGGCCAATATCAAGCGTTTGATGGATATGGGATGTTACCGTGGCTTACGGCACCGGATGGGGCTTCCGGTACGGGGCCAGCGGACCCGTTCTAACGCCCGGACTCGTAAGGGTCCACGACCTTCTTCTCTCCGCGGCAGACGTAAAAAATAAGGGGTGAGGCAGATGGCTAGACGTAGAAGACCAAGAGGTAAAAAGAAAGAAAAGAAGAATATTCCAGAGGGGATTGCCCACATTCACGCTACTTTTAATAACACCATTGTTACTATTACCGACAAGCAAGGAAATACGGTGGCTTGGGCCAGCGGGGGTACGGAGGGTTTTAAAGGTTCTCGTAAAGGAACACCTTATGCTGCACAGCTGGCGGCCCAAGCTGCAGCTCGCCGGGCCATGGAGCATGGGATGCGTAAGGTGGCTGTATATGTAAAAGGCCCAGGAGCTGGGCGAGAAGCAGCTTTGCGAGCCCTTCAAGCAGCGGGTTTCCAGATAACCCTTATCAAGGATGTAACACCTATTCCTCACGACGGTTGTCGTCCACCTAAGAAAAGAAGGATCTAATAAACTTAGTTATTAGGAGGTAAGAGCCTTGGCAAGATATACGGGGCCTCGTTGTCGATTGTGCAGAAGAGAAGGAATGAAGCTCTTCCTGAAGGGAGAGCGTTGTTATAGTGATAAATGCGCCTTCGAAAGGCGTAGCTATCCTCCAGGTCAGCATGGCCAAGCCCAGATGCGGGCTAAACGTTCTGACTATGGGATTCGGTTACGTGAGAAGCAGAAAGTAAAACGTATTTATGTAGTTTCAGAAAAACAGTTTAAAAAATATTTTGACCGTGCCGATCGAATGAAGGGCCAAACGGGTCATAATCTTCTTCAACTCCTTGAAAGGCGTCTTGATAACGTGGTTTATCGTCTGGGCTTTGCATCTTCAAGGGCACAAGCTCGCCAAATGGTCGTTCACGGAATGTTTAAAGTAAATGGTCGTACGGTGGATATCCCTTCTTATTTGGTGAAACCAGGTGAGGTGATCGAACTTAAAGAAAAATATCGCCAAAATTCTTTGGTGCAAGAAAATTTAGAAGCGGTGGTGAGAAGGGGAGTGCCTCAGTGGTTAGAACTCGACGCTGATAATTTTAGGGGTACGGTGAAGGCTTTACCGACGCGTGAAGATATCACTATGCCTATTCAGGAACAGCTCATTGTCGAGTTCTATTCTCGTTAGTGAAAAAACAAAGACAACAAGGTGGTGTTTATGGCAGAGACCAAGGTACCTATCAGCCGGAACTGGCTAGAACTTATAAAGCCGAAAGGGGTCCAGGTTCACGAAGATTCCAGGCCACCTTTTTATGGGAAATTTATCATAGAACCTTTGGAAAGAGGCTTTGGTATCACCTTGGGAAACGCTTTACGGCGAGTACTTCTTTCTTCTCTTCAGGGAGCTGCGATTACTTGGGTGAAAATTGAAGGGGCTTCTCACGAATTTACAAGTCTTCCAGGTGTAGTGGAAGACGTGATTGATATAGTTCTGAATTTAAAAGGGGTACGTTTTAAACTTTTTGATGAGGAGCCCAAGATCTTCCGCCTTGAGAAAGAAGGAGGCGGAGAAGTTAAGGCTGGAGATATTCAGACTGATGGCCAAGCTGAGATAATAAATCCTGACCATCATATTGCTACTCTTACGAAAGATGGCCGTTTGAAGATGGAGATGCATGTGGAATGGGGGAAAGGGTATCGGCCTGCAGATCTGTCCAAGGTTGATGAGATAGGGGTTATCCCAGTAGATGCGATCTTTTCTCCTATTCAGAAAGTAAATTTTAATGTTACTCAGGCTCGCGTGGGGAGAAGCAGTGATTTTGATCGGCTGGTGATGGAGATCTGGACGGATGGTACGGTAGAGCCGGTAGATGCTATGGCCTATGCTGCCAAGATTTTAAAAGATCAACTGACGGTCTTTATTAATTTTGCAGAGGAAGAGACAGAAGCTGAAAGACCCGCAGAAGAAGAACAAAAGCCAGAATATTACAAATACCTTGATAAACGCATTGACGAACTCGAACTTTCAGTTCGTTCTGCTAATTGTTTGAAAAATGCGAATATTCGCTATATTGGTGAACTCGTACAAAAGACCGAATCTGAAATGCTCAAAACCAAAAATTTTGGTCGCAAGAGCTTGAACGAACTCAAAAAAGTGCTAGAAAAAATGGGCTTATCTTTCGGGATGGAAATTCCCGATTGGAAGCCCCCTGAGGAAGTGCAAGAAGCACAGTAGGAGATACGGCTATGAGGCATAGAAAAAGAAGCAGAAGATTGGTTGGTAAGTGGGAACATCGCCAGGCGCTCCTGCGTAATTTGCTAGTAGCTCTCTTTGTTCATGAAAGAATCAAAACCACCGAGGCCAAAGCCAAAGAGTTACGGCGTTTAGCCGATAAAATGATTACTCTGGCCAAAAGAGGAGATCTTGCTGCTAGACGCCAAGCTCTTTCTATCCTTCCTCATAAGGCGGTGGTACGGAAACTCTTTTCAGAAATTAAAGATCGTTACGCTTACCGGCAAAGTGGTTTTACGCGTATTGTTCGTATTGGCCCGCGGCGGGGAGACGCGGCCATGATGGTTCTTATTGAGCTAGTAACTGACAAATTAGAACACAAGCGCTCTCCTCAAAAAATTAGAGCTGAAGAGGAAGCCCAGGCTGAAGCTCCAAAAACGGAGCTAGTGGAAAAAACTACAGAATCCTCAGAAGCTGCAAAGGAAGAAACTCTTTCTGAAGAAAAGGAAGTTCAAGAAACGCAGCCTGAAGGTTCAGCAGATACAACTTCAGAAACTAAAGAAGCAGAGGTGGAAAAAACCGAAGAAAAAGAAGAAAAGCCCGAAGTTGATGTCTCTGCAGAAGGAATAGAAAAGAAAGAAGAAAAGCCCTCTGAAACTTCTTAGACAAAGATCAAAAATATCGAAAAAACAAAAGGGCCCGCTTAAGCGGGCCTTTTTGTTTTTTAAGGAAGTAAAAATTTTTCTGGAAAAGAGCAATTTTTTGTGAAAGACTTAAAAAGAGGTTGGGATGGAGCCTGGTAAAGATAGAGATTTTTGGCCTATTTCTTATTTAGTAAATATCCTGGATTTAGTAAAAGCAGGGGTGGTCCTTCTCTCCCTGGAAGGAGACATTCTTTATGCCAACCGCCAGGCAGGAGAACTCCTTGGTGAGGAAGAGCTTGAAGGGAAGAATCTCAAACAATTTTTTGATGAACAAGATCGGCGGCTTTTTTGGCACAATATTTTGGCTATCCTTCAAAATGAAGGGGTTTACGAAGGAGAGGGGTTTTTGGTTCCGCGGGGAGGAGATGGTTTTGTGGCTCAGATGCATTTTTTGCGTTACGAGCCTCAAGGGGCTGAGCCTTTCGTAGTTTTTACCTTTCAAAACATAGCCAGACTTAAAGATCTAGAACGTTCTTTAAAGGAGGCCAGGCATCTTGCTTTTTTGGGGCGGATGTTGGCCGATATTTCCCATCATATAAGAAATCCCATCTTGGTAGTAGGGGGGTTAGCTCGCCGGTTAAAAGAACGTCCAGAGAGAGCGCAAGAGTATGCTTCGGCGTTAGTTTATCAATGTGAAAGATTGGAACAGCTCCTTCAATCTTTAGAAAGGTTTGTCTTTTTGCCGGCACCACGGTTTCGTCCGGTAGAAATAAAAGAGGTCATCGAACTTCTTGAGTCTCGTTACCAGTTAGAATTGAGTGGTGAGCGGCCAGAGCTCATTATGGATTATTCGATTTCCCTGCCAGTTTTTTATACCGACCCGGAGCTTTTGGCTGAAGCTTTAGGTGAGATTATCCAAAATGCCCTTGAAGCCCATCAAGCCGTGGGAGAGAGTAGGCCGGTTTTTTTCAGGGTTCGTGGTAACGAAAAAGAACTTTCTTTCTTGGTTGAGGACTATGGTGAGGGTCTCAAGGTAGATTCTCTTTCTTTTATCTTTAATCCTTTTTTTACTACCAAGCCTGGTCATTTTGGGATGGGGTTAACCCTTGCCTCTCGCATTGCCGAAATGCTTTCAGCAGAAATTGAGGTCCTTAATACTTACCAGCCTACAGTATTTCGTTTTTTTCAACCTCTTGATCGTCGTCGCCCTGAAAGGAGAAAACCCTTTATTAGATCTTGATTTAGAAAACCTCCTTTACTACTAGTAAGCGCTAAAGCTCTTTCGAGGTGGCAGAGATGCCTAACCGAGAACGCTGGGCTACTAGAATTGGTCTCATTTTAGCTATGGCAGGAAATGCTGTGGGGTTAGGGAACTTTTTGCGTTTTCCCACCCAGGCCGCCCAGAATGGCGGAGGGGTCTTTATGATCCCTTACATGATTTCCCTTGTCCTTATAGCCATCCCTCTCATGTGGGTGGAATGGGCCATTGGGCGCTATGGCGGCATAAGGGGGCATGGAACAACCCCGGCTATCTTTCGGCTCCTCTGGCAACATCCTATCGCCAAATATATTGGCGTTTTGGGACTTTTCGTTCCCTTTGTAGTGTCATGTTATTACGTCTATATCGAGAGCTGGACTCTTGGTTATGCTGTAATGTCCCTTTTAGGTATGCTTCCCAAAGTATCTGTCTCTTCAGCCTCCCCAGAAGTCTATCTCACCCCTTTCCGTGAGTTTTTAAATTCTTATACCGGCATGGGGGCGGGAGATTTTTATCATCCAAGTTTTAAGGCCTATCTCTTTTTTCTTCTTACCATGGGCCTCAATATTTATGTTCTCATAAAAGGCATTTCTGGCGGAATTGAGCGCTTGGCCAAAGTAGCTATGCCACTTCTTTTCCTCTTTGCCGTAGTGTTGATGGTAAGGGTTTTTACCCTGGAGACTCCTCATGGTTCAGCAGTAGCAGGCTTGAATTTTCTCTGGGAGCCCAAGTGGTCGGAACTTGCTAATCCCAAAGTTTGGTTGGCAGCAGCAGGGCAGGTCTTTTTTACACTGAGTTTAGGTTTTGGAGCTATTATTACTTATGCTTCATATCTTAAACGCAATGATGATATTACCCTTTCAGCCCTGACAGCTTCTTCTTTAAATGAATTGGCAGAGGTGGTTCTGGGAGGTTCTATCGCTATTCCGGCAGCAGCAGCCTTTTTTGGCGTAGCCGCAGCCCAAAGTATTGCCGCCAGCGGGGCCTTTAATTTGGCTTTTGTGAGTTTGCCTGCCATTTTTGCTAACATCCCCTTTGGGCAATTTTTTGGTTTCCTGTGGTTTATTTTGCTCTTCTTTGCCGGGCTTACATCTTCGGTAGCCATTACCCAGCCGGTGATCGCTTTTCTAGAAGATGAGTTTAAAATGGAACGTCGTATGGCGGTTCTTGCCACCATGTTTGTCCTCTTTTCCGTGGCGCACGTGGCTGTTTTTCTGGCCGGTGCTCTGGATGAAATGGACTTCTGGGCGGGGACTTTCTTTGTAGTGGTCTTCGCCCTCTGTGAGGTCCTGATCTTTTTCTGGGCCTTTAGTCCCTCTCAGGCCTGGGCAGAGATCAACCGTGGTGGTTATATCAAGCTTCCCCGCTTCTTTTTCTACATCATGAGGTATGTAACCCCGATCTTTCTTTTTCTGATTACCCTCTGGTGGGTAATAACTATTCTGCCAGGCTATCTTATGCAGAGTAAATGGACCTCCTGGGTGGCACGAGAAGTCTTAGTGGCAATTATGGTTGTTTTTTGTTTTCTGGTATACTTTCAAGATAAGAGGCGGAGGAAAAAATGAAGGGTTCGGCGCTCCTTTTTATGTTATTTTCCTGGAATCTAATCTCTTCTCTTTGCACCTTTTGTTTTACAAGGCTCTTTTTAGCAGAAAGGAAGACACGCAAAACTCGCAAAAGAGCAGGATAGGTGAAAAAAGGGCTCTTTTCTCCTCGCCCTCCTTTAGCTGAGCGTCTAAGACCCAAAAGTCTTCAGGAATTTGTAGGTCAGAAACATCTCCTTGGCCCGGGAAAATTTCTTACCCGTGCCCTTGGACAGAAAAGTCTTCCTTCCCTTATCCTCTGGGGGCCACCCGGTTGCGGGAAAACCACTCTTGCTTATTTGCTGGCCAAGGAAGTAGGGGCAGATTTGATTCCTCTTTCTGCTGTGGAGGCGGGTTTAAAAGAAGTCAAAGAGGCCTTAAGGCAGGCGGAAGGAAAGGCCCGGTTAGGGAAAAAGACAGTCCTTTTTATTGATGAAATTCATCGTTTCAACAGGGCTCAGCAGGATTTTCTCCTTCCCTTTGTGGAGAAGGGCAGAATCATCCTCATTGGTGCTACTACTGAAAATCCTTCCTTTCGAATTGTGGCACCACTTTTATCCCGCACTAGAGTCCTTACCTTAAAACCACTTTCTTCACAGGAGATTCTTTTAATCCTCAAAAGAGCCCTTAAAGAGGAGCAGGGCTTGGGCTGCAAGGGCGTCGAGGTAGAAGAGTATGTTTTACAGGCTATAACTGAGGCTGCCGGAGGAGATGCCAGGGTGGCCCTCAATATTTTAGAGGCTTTGCTGGAGGCCGCTCCTCAAGAAGGAGGTCATAAAAAGGTTGATAAAACTTTCTTAGATGAAGTTGGGCTAGAAAAAATCCTCATCTATGATCGTGCAGGCGAGGAGCATTATAATCTCCTTTCAGCCTTTCATAAAAGCCTTCGCGGAAGCGATCCTGATGCCGCCCTTTACTGGATGGTAAGGATGTTAGAGGCTGGTGAAGATCCTTTGGTAATTTTGCGCCGTTTGATTGCGGCGGCAGCAGAAGATGTGGGGCTTGCTGATCCTCAAGCCCTGCAGGTGGCCCTGGCGGCTAAAGAGGCCTATGAGTTTTTGGGAAGCCCTGAAGGAGAGCTGGCCCTGGCAGAGGCGGTAATTTATGTGGCCCTGGCACCCAAAAGCAATGCCGCCTACCGGGCTCTTGAGGCAGCCCGAGAAGATGTAAAACGTTACGGTTCCCTTCCTGTTCCCCTGCACCTAAGAAATCCCGAGACTTCTCTGATGCGAAAACTTGGTTACGGGAAAGATTATCGTTATCCTCATCATTTTGAAGGGGGTTTTGTAAGACAGGACTATTTTCCCGAAAAGCTTGGCCCGCGTGCTTACTATCGTCCCACCGAAAGGGGGCTCGAAAAACAAATCCGTAAGCGACTCCTTTCCTTATGGCCAGAACGAAAACCAGAAGCAAGTTAACATTTCCTTAAAAAGACCTTTGCAAAATTGCTAATATCTATATTGCAAGCACACCGCAAGGGATCCGTTCCCATTTTTCGGAACGAAAAATGGGAACGGATCCTTGTATATTGAATCTGTGTTAAGATCAAAACATGAAAAGAAAAAAGGCCGATAAAGATCGTACGGATCCTTGGGCCTGGAGCCCGACGTTAAGCATTGATCGTACCGGCCTCATTAAAAAAACCCGAACGGTTGCCTGGGCCTTCCTATGAAGAGCCCGTATCCGCAAGGTAGGGAGATTTTATCATGAAAAACTCTAATGCGGAAATCTTTGTTGGTATCGATGTTAGTAAAGATTCTTTTGATCTCGCTTTCTTCCCAAAGCATGAGTCTTTATCTTTTCTCTATGACGAACTGCATCTGAAAGATCTGGTTCATCTCCTCAAACAAACCACCCCTC
>JALSPG010000071.1 GCA_026986115.1 Thermodesulfobacteriales bacterium | reverse complement strand
CTAAAGGAATGTGTTCTACACCTTCATTTTTTAAACTCTTTAACCATTCACCAAATTTTTTAAGATCCATAGACCTCACCCCTCTGTCAAATTTGCAAAAAAAAGCCCCCCATCGGGGGGCTTTTTTCTATTGAGGCTTATAGGCTACTTCTTGTGGCAACCATTGCACTTGGTAGGAGCATTGGGGTGCTTGGCAGCCATCTGCTTGTGACAACCTTTACAATTCTTGTGAAAAGCCTTCATGGGTTTGTTGAGTTTTTTGTTAGGAAAGTTTTTGTTATGGCAGGTATCGCATTTTTTGATCTCCATACCTTCTTTATAAGGAGAATGCCCAGGGCCGTGATGACATTCCCCGCAAGGAATATTCAACTCGGTTTGGTGTTTCCGATGGTGGAAAGTAACCGTCCCTTTTTTGTTAGGTAAAGTGATAGTTTCCGGTCCTTGACCTCCGGAAATGGCATAACCATAAAATGCTAAGCCTACTGCAAGCCCTACAACTACACCCATGAGTTTGCGCACCATATTTACCTCCTTATTGATAGTTTGCCTGAGAGCTTAAACCCTCTTCAAAAATCCGTCAAAAGGCAACATCTTCCGGAATTGGAGATTTTTCGGAATTTATTTGCTCCATCAAGGGGTTCGTTGCGGAATTTTTACATCCTTAACAAGATTTTAAAAACTTTTGATGATTGTGGGAAACATCCCTCTTTTCAAAGGAGCCTGGCTATGAGGAAGCCGATTTCAAATAGGAAAAAGAAAACAGAGGCCAGAATAATTTGGCTCAAAAGGTCTCCGGGGGCTAAGAAGAGTCCCCCTCCGTAAGCTAATGCCAAAAGATAGAAATGTCTTTTTTTACCAAGCCTTTGAGGAAGGAGATCAAGTTTTATAAGAAGTGCTGTGGCTAGAGGGAGTTCAGAAAGGAGTACTGCTATTAAAAGACCCTTCCCAAAAAAGGCAAAATAGCTTTGAAGACGTAAAAAGGCTTCAAAGTATTGGTAACCAAGGCCTAAGAAAAATTTTAAAAGGGGTGGAAAAATCAAAAAATAGGCAGTAAAGGCACCAGTTATTCCTAAAAAGATAGAGATAAATAATAAGCGTCTAAAAACCTTCTTTTCAGAGGGATACAATGCAGGTGAAAGAAAGCGCCAGGCTTGGAATATAAGTACTGGCACCGAGAGAGTAAGAGCCAAAAAGAAAGTGCTTTTAAGTGCGGCCATAATGGCTTCGGGAAGAGAAGTGAAGACAAGCTCCAACTTTTGCCCCGGAAACGCCTTTTCGTATGGTCTCAAAAAAAAGGGGATCAATCTTTGAAACTGAGTAAAAAGGGCTATCCAGACTACAAATAGGAACCCCACCCAGATCAAAATTCTCCGGCGAAGCTCTTCAAAATGGCTAAGAACGGTATATTTAGGCCTTTCTTTCATCGGGAGCAGCTTTTTCTTTAGAAGCTTCTTTTTGGTCTTCGGAGTTTTTCTTTTCTATTTGGGGAGTTTCTTCAGGTGAAAGGGGGTTATAAACTTTTTGAAGGAGTTCTTGCCGGACTTTTTCTAATTCATCTTTTCCTTTTTCTATTTCATCAGCGGCAAGTTCTTTTTTGAGTTCGTCAGCAGCTTTACGGACCTCGTTTACCCATCGTGCTAATTGCTTAGCTACTTGGGGCATTCTTTCAGGCCCCAAAACAATTAGAGCCACTATGAAAATAACAATGAGTTCTGGAAAGCCGATACCAAACATTTATCAAGACCTCAAATAAATTTTGAAAGCCCTTTTGCCCAAAAGGCAAAGGAGTTCGTAGCTAATAACCCCGGCAGCCTGAGAAAGCTCTTCTGCGGGGACTTCCCGTCTTTTTCCTCCAAGCAGAATAATTTCATCTCCCGGATTTATTCCCTCAATTTTAGTTACATCAAGGGCAAGAAGCCTCATAGAAACAGCTCCAACCACTGGCACCCGCTTGCCCTTCACCCAGGCAAATCCCTTATTAGAGAGGGCCCTTAAATAACCATCGTCATAGCCTACCGGCACGAGAGCAATTTTCATAGACTCAGGTGCCACAAAAAGGGGGCCATACCCAATTCCTTTCCCTTTGGGAACTTCTTTGAGGCTTAAAATGCGAGCCTTTGCCGTCATGGCTGGCCTTAAGGTGAGCACTTTTTGGCTTTCTTCACACGGATAAACGCCATAAAGGGCAAGCCCTGGTCTTACAAGATCAAAATGGCTCTCCTTTAAAAGGATAGCAGCTGAAGAGTTGGCTATATGTCGGAGGCGAGGAGAGAAATGGGCTTCTTTTATTTTACTTAAGGCCAAGACAAATCTCTGGAGCTGCTCTTGGGTATAAAACGAAAGAGGTTTTTCAGCACAGGCAAAATGAGACATTACTCCTTCTAATTTGAGCTGAGGGTTTTGGCGGAGGATTTCTAGGGCCTTTTCCAATTCTTTGAAGGAGATTCCTAAGCGATGCATGCCCGTATCAATCTTGAGATGGAAAGCGAAACGTCTTCCTTCCTTGCGGGTGTAATCAGCCAGTAGTTTTAGCTGGTAGAGATCTGTGACCACAGGGATAGCGCGAAGTCTAATCATTTCTGGCAACCAGGCTGGCTCAAATCCAGAAAGTAAAATCAAAGGTAAGGCAAGACCTGCTTCACGCAGATGTAAGACTTCTTCTAAATCTGATAGACCAAAACCGTAGATTTCTTCCTGAGCAAGGGTGCGGGCCACTGGAAGAAGGCCGTGCCCGTAAGCCTCGCTTTTGATTACCGGAAGTATCCGAACTCCAGGAGAAAGAATACTTTTTA
>JALSPG010000070.1 GCA_026986115.1 Thermodesulfobacteriales bacterium | reverse complement strand
CGGATTTTTAAATGGCGTTTATGGCGGGCAGAAGGGCTGAAAATCCTCGTTCTAGACGAGTTTGATCAGATGGTAGCACAGAATAAGGCTTTTATCGAAGCCCTTCTTAAAAAGCTACCTCCGCCTGGGCACAGACAGGGTCTTATTTTTATGGAAGAGCTCAATTACGAAGCACTTGAGCTGGCTTACCAGGCCCTATCAAGCCCAGATGAAATATATATTGAAATCGGGCGGGAGAGTTTCAAAGACCTTGAGTTGGAGCTTTTTCACGTTTCCCAGGACGAAAAGTTTATGCTCCTTTTAGGGGTGCTTGAAAAACACCGCTGGCCCAAAACAATAATTTTTGTCAACAATAAACTTGAAGCCCAAAATCTCTGTGATGAACTCAAAAAACTCGGGCTGAAGGCGGTATTTTTGAAACCTGACCTAGGGCCAGAATATCGTCTGCGTTTTCTAAAACAGTTTGCCGGCAAGGAGGCAGACATCTTGGTGGCTACAGATGCTGGTTGCCGTTTTATTCAACAAAAAGATGTTACCCTGCTCATAAATTATGATCTTCCAGAAACTGCCGAAGAGTTTCGCCAGCGGGCCCTAAAGGTAAAAGAAGGTGGTAAAATCATCTCGTTTTGTGATGAAGAAGGGGCCTTTTTCTTGGAATTTATTGAGAAAGAATTGGGTTTTAAACTTCCTGTAAACTGGCCCGAGCCAGAAGAAGAGTGGTTTTTATCTCCAGCTCTTATAAAGGAAAGACTTAGTTCTCAGCGCCGGCCTTTTCGTTCTCATAAATCCTCTCAAAGACCTTCGCAGAGCCGAAGGCCTTCTCCAAAAACGCACCAGCGTTTTTCGCGCTCTCCTAAAGGCTAGAGATTCTTTTCCCTTCGTGTTAAAAAAAGCTCCATGCGAGTAGCAAGGATTTCTTTTCGTCAAAAAATATCCTACGCCCTAGTAGAAGCAGATTGCTTTCGACTACTTGCTTCTTTCCCGGGGGAAGATTTTGTCTTTACTGGGGAGGAGATCGATCTCAAGGAAGCCAGGCTTCTTTCACCATCGGTTCCCAGCAAGATTGTAGCCCTAGGGCTCAACTATCGAGATCATGCCCGGGAGCTTGGTCTTCCTCTTCCTCAAGAGCCGCTAATTTTTCTAAAACCTCCTTCAGCGGTAATCGGGCCGGAGGAAGAAATCATTATACCACCGGAGAGCAAGAGGGTGGATTATGAGGCGGAACTAGCGGTGGTAATTGGCAGAAGGGCTCGCAGAGTATCTCCAGAAAAGGCCCTGGATTACGTTCTGGGCTATACTTGCTTCAATGACGTTACCGCGCGGGATCTCCAGAAGAAAGACGGCCAATGGACCCGAGCTAAAAGTTTCGATACCTTTGCCCCGTTAGGACCTTGGATAGAAACAGCCCTTGATCCCTCTGCTTTGAGAGTGTGTTCCTATCTGAACGGCTTGCTTCGTCAGGATTCTTCTACTGCGGAGCTTATTTTTCCTGTGCCAGAAATCATAAGTTTTGTTTCTCGCATAATGACTCTTGAACCTGGAGATATAATTGCTACTGGTACGCCACCCGGAATTGGGGCTCTTTCACCAGGGGATCAGATTGAGATCGAAATTGAGGGGATAGGCAGGCTTCGCAATTATGTGCTCTCTCAGACTCAATAAAAAGCCAAAATTGATTTAAGGAGGGGACTCCATGGAGGTAAAAGAACTGGTTCAGGAAGTAGGGCGCAAGGCCAAAGAGGCCTCAAGGGTTTTGGCCTCTCTTTCTACAGATATCAAAAACAGGGTGCTGCTTGAGGTAGCGGAGCGTTTGCGGGCTGAAAGGGCTTATTTGCAGGAAGAGAATGAAAAAGACCTTTCTTTAGCCAGGGAAAAGGGGCTTTCTGCCGCTCTGATTGATCGTCTGACCCTTTCTGACAAGGTTATTGAAGGTATGGCCCAAGGGCTTGAGGAAGTAGCAGCCCTTCCCGACCCGGTGGGAGAGGTCGTCAAGATGTGGCGGCGCCCCAACGGGCTCTGGGTGGGGCGGATGCGTATCCCTCTTGGGGTAATTGCCATGATTTATGAAAGTCGTCCCAACGTAACGATTGATGCCGCAGGGCTTTGCTTTAAAAGTGGAAACGCTGTGATCTTACGGGGAGGCTCTGAGGCCATCAATTCCAATCTGGCCCTAGCAAGAATTTTTCAGGATGCCCTCAAAACCCAAGGGGCTCCAGAAGGAGCGGTCCAGGTTATTCCAATTACAGATCGGGCAGCGGTAAACGAGCTTCTAAAACTGGAAGATTATGTGGATCTCATTATCCCGAGAGGTGGTGAGGGGCTTATCCGTTTTGTTACGGAAAATTCGCGCATCCCGGTCCTCAAGCATTACAAAGGCGTGTGTCACGTCTTTGTGGACCGTTTTGCCCACCTTGAGATGGCCCGCAGAATTTGTTTTAACGCCAAAGTCCAGCGTCCCGGAGTGTGTAACGCCATGGAGACCATGTTGGTGCATGAGACTGTGGCAGAGGCCTTTCTGCCAGAGATGTGTGAAGAATTCCGGGAGGCCGGGGTAGAAATCCGTGGCTGTGAGAAAA
The DNA here is from genome assembly GCA_026986115.1 of Thermodesulfobacteriales bacterium. Classification (GTDB taxonomy): domain Bacteria; phylum Desulfobacterota; class Thermodesulfobacteria; order Thermodesulfobacteriales; family Thermodesulfatatoraceae; genus Thermodesulfatator. Next base: position 312 of record JALSPG010000070.1, on the reverse strand, counting down.
CAAGGGCCTTGGTCCCTTGGGCGAAACCAGCCACGGAAGAAGACTGGGAAGCAGAATATTTAGACCTTATCTTGGCGGTGAAAGTGGTCAAAAATTTTGATGAGGCCTTGGAACACATTGCCCGCTACGGTTCTAATCATACCGAGACTATTGTTACGGAAGATTATCAGCGTGCTTTGCGCTTCTTAAGAGAGGTAGATGCATCCGTAGTGATGGTAAATGCCTCTACTCGCTTCAATGATGGGGGGCAACTGGGATTAGGGGCTGAAATTGGTATTTCCACCACCAAACTCCACGCCTACGGGCCTATGG
>JALSPG010000069.1 GCA_026986115.1 Thermodesulfobacteriales bacterium | reverse complement strand
TGCGGCCGAGGTTGGCAATGACCTTGGGGCGGGAAAATAAACACCCTTCATTCTCTGAAACCCTTGAAAATAAAGGGATGTTCTTTTCGGCAAGGTCTAAATTTGCCTAGTAACTGTCAAACTCGGGACTTTCACGGTTTTGATTACCGAAGGGCTCTTTGGGCTAAACCGGAAGAGCACCTTAAGATTTTGTGCGAGGCCGCGGATTTTGTGGCTAGTCCCGAACGGAAGGACGCCTTCATTAAAGCGGTGACCGAGCTCTCCAAAGCCTTTGCCCTGGCCGTGCCCAGGGAGGAGGCGCTTAAGATTCGTGACAAAGTGGCCTTTTTCCAGAGTGTGAAAGCGGCTTTGGTGAAAATTGCAAGAAGCGGGCGAGCGGTTTCTGACAAAGAGTTTGCCATCAGGCAGATCGTTTCAAGTGCCCTTGTGCCCAAAGGCGTTATTGATCTCTTCGAAGCCGCAGGACTTAAGAAGCCGGATAGTTCCATCCTTTCCGACGAGTTTCTGCTTGAGGTGCGTAATTTGCCCCAGAAAAACCTGGCCGTAGAGTTACTGTGCAAGCTCATTAACGACGAGATCAAAGTGCGCCGGAGGAAGAACTTGGTTCAAGCCAGGAAGTTTTCGGAGCTTCTTGAAAAGACCATCCGGCGCTATCACAACCGGGCCATCAGCACCATCGAGGTGATCGAAGAACTTATCAAGTTAGCCAAGGAAATGCGCGAGGCTTACAGGCGAGGGGAAAAGTTAGGACTTTCCGAAGAAGAGCTTGCCTTCTACGAGGCGCTTGCGGCCAACGATAGCGCCGTAAAGGTATTGGGAGACGAAACCTTGCGTGAACTTGCCCGTGAGCTTGTAAAGACCGTACGCCAAAACGTGACCATAGACTGGACCGTGCGCGAAAGTGCCCGGGCCAAACTCCGCGTCATGGTAAAACGCCTTCTTCGTAAGTACGGCTACCCGCCGGATAAACAGGAAAAGGCCACCCAAACGGTCCTTAAACAGGCCGAATTGTTGGGCTGGGAAGTTTCGGAGTAAGAAAAGTCGGGACCAGCAAGCCGATTTTGGCATTCGTAAGCCCGCAAGAACTCGTTAGAAATTGGTGGAGGCGGCGGGAATCGAACCCGCGTCCGGAGGTGTTTCAGACTGAACTTCTACGTGCGTAGCCTGGGCTTTGACTTTCGGCTGGGGAAGCGCCCCAGGCTGGCCCCCTCCAGCCTAGCCTGCGAAAATCTCGCCTAGAAGGTGGCAGGCTCACCTTCTAGGCCAGCCCGCTCTCCGACGCCCTAGCTCCCCCGCGGGCAAAGGATGGAGCTAGGACGGGCTGCTTTTCTATTAAGCAGCCATAGCGTAGCTATAATCGTCGGCACTTGTGTTTTCCCCACCTTTTTAACGAGGCGGTGGGAACCTCGGCACGCTGTTCAGCCCTACGCACCTCCGTCGAACCCATTTCGCCCCCTTTGAGAGAATGAGCCGACGAAAAAATTACCCTCTTTTTAAAAGAACTATTTAATACGACCTTTATAACGCCGTCTAAGCTCGCGTTCTATATCTCGCCGGCGAATTGTTTCTCGCCGGTCGTAAATTTTCTTGCCCTTCGCTAAAGCTAATTCTACTTTAGCCTTTCCATCCCGGAAATAAATCCGAAGAGGTATTAAAGTATAACCTTTTTGCTGAACTTTGCCAAGGAGCCGTTTTATTTCTGCTTTTTTTAAAAGAAGCTTTCGTGTCCTCGTAGGATCAAGAAATTGTGCTTCCCGACTAAAAGGGTAAGGACTGATATGAACGTTGTAAAGATACACTTCACCGTCTTTTATACGAGCAAAACTATCGGCAAGATTAGCCCTTCCCAGACGCAAAGACTTGACTTCCGGGCCTAAAAGAACAATACCCGCTTCCAGGGTTTCCTCAATGTCATACAGATGCCGCGCCTTTTTGTTAGTGCAAACAGTTTTTTCCATACGGTCTTAAGTTAAAAGCAAATTGGTCAAGAGTCCAGGAGCTTTTGAAAACCTTTAGAGGTGCGGAGATATATGGCTTCGGGTTTTAGTTCGGGGGGAAGGCCTTTGATTTGCGGAAGATCTTTTTCTTCCAGTTCCAGGGCCATACCGCAATCACCGCTAATCTCTTTGGGTACTGGAACAAGATCCGGTTGGAGTCCGGAGGCTTTAAGGTGTTTTTCGGCCTTTAAGACAAAGTGTATCGATGGAAAGATGCAGATGATTTTCATTTCTTTTCAGCAATAGAAAGCAGGGCCTCAGCAGCCCTTTCTGCTTCGGTTAAGCGGTTAAAATAGCCGAAAGAAAAACGCACTGTCCCTTGAGGGAAGGTACCGATGGTTTGATGTGCCAGAGGGGCACAATGAAGTCCCGGGCGGACTGCAATTTTAAATTCTTCGTTTAACCTTCGGGCAACTTCTGAGGGAGAAAGCCCCTCAATGTTTACAGAAACAATAGCTGTAGCTTTTACTCTGTCACGAGGCCCGTAAATTTTTATTTTTGGGTGCTGACGGATTTTTTCTAGAAAAATATCGGCAAGAGCCGTCTCATGACGATGGATACGCATGAGGCCAATTTTTTCAATAAAATCTACCCCTGCGGCAAGGCCTACAATACCAGGCAAATTAGGGGTGCCACATTCAAAGCGGTCAGGCAGAAAGTTAGGCTGTTTGAGAGATTCAGAGCGACTTCCTGTCCCTCCAAATTTTAATGGTCGCAGGTCTGTTTCAAGCCCTTCTCGCAAATAAAGAACCCCTGTTCCTGGAGGACCGAAAAGGCCTTTGTGGCCCGAAAAAGCCAAAAAATCTATTGGCAAAGCCCCTACATCTAGAGGCAAGTGCCCTATTGCTTGAGCCGCATCTACCAAAAGGAGAGTTTCTTCTTTAAGGGTTATTATCTCGTGGAATGGTTGAACGGTGCCTGTAACATTGGAGACAAGATTCAAACAAAATATTTTGGGCGGTTTCTGCCGTAGAGCCTTTTCATACTCTTCCAGGATCAAAAAACCCTCTTGGTCGCAGGGAAGATAAATTACTTCCAAGCCCCTTTCTTTCTTTAGCTGTTCTAAAACCCTGGCCACGGCGTTATGTTCCATGCCGGTGGCAAAGACGCGGTCTCCCTTTTTTAAAAGTCCTTGGAGGACGAGATTTAAAGACTCCGTAGCGCCAGAGGTAAAAATAATACGGCTTGAATCAGGAGCGCCGATGAAAGCAGCAATCTTTTCTCGGGCTTCGAAAAGGAGACGACTTGCTTCGATAGCTCCCTTATGGGCAGATCGTCCAGGACTTCCTGGTATATTCCGCAGAGAAGAAGCTACGGCTTCTACGACTTCAGTTGGCTTAGGAAAAGAGGTTGCAGCCTGGTCAAGGTAGATCACGGCTTTAATACCCGTGAAGAAAGCAAAGTCTCCAAAATATCGTACATATTGGAAACCACCCCTACAGCAAGTTTGTCTTTCACTTGGTAATAATCAAGACAGGTGCCACAGACGAGAATTTCGACCCCAAGCTTTTCGAGCTTTTTAAGATCTTCAAGCACTTCCGAATCTTCTAAAGCGAGAAATACCCCTTCGTTATAACAGATGAGGCGCTTAGGTTTTTCTTGGGCCTCGGCAAGTGTTTTCAGAAAGGCCTTCAAAAGGAGAGTCGAAAGGGTAGGATCTCCACTCCCCATCCCTTTGGCAGAAAGGACTACACAAACGGGATAAACGGCTTGTTCTCCACAGGAGATAGGGACTCCTCTTTCCACCGTTTCGCCTTTTATAATAAAGACCCGCCAGAAATTGTCTTCTTTTTCGACTTGGAACCGGTGGCCTTGGGCTTCAACAAAACGAGAAACATTTTGAACCGCTGCCTCATTATCCACAAGAACCGTCAGCTTCTCGCCAGGCTTTAATTCTTCAAGGGCGTCCTTCGTATTTATTACCGGTTGAGGGCAGGGAAGCCCTCGACAATCCAATTCCTTCATCCTCTTCACCCATCAGTTTTTGGCTAAGAAATTAAACGGATGGAAGAAAAAGAGTCAATAAAAATGAGGGGGGATTCCCCCCTCTTTTATTTCACACCTTTTTCTCGTAAATAGGGCCCGTATTTTTTGTCTATAACGCAGATATGGTTAGTAAGCCAGTCTTTTAAAAAGTCAAAAAGATCATAAGCTACCCCCGCTTCTTCGGTTTCTACTTTCCTTTGGTAATCCAGAACTTTTTCTACTAGTTTTTCGTGAATTTTCCGGTGAACTTCTTTTTCAGGATAGTCGTATTTTTCAAAAAGATCCTCTTCGGTACGGAAATGAGTAGATGTATATTCTATAAGACCATTGAGAAGTTGTTTGAGATCAGAGGAAGAGGCTCCTTTTCTTAAACAGTGATAAAAGTGATTGACCATCTCAACCAAACGGTGGTGTTGCTCGTCAATTACTTTGATCCCGATTTCAAAGGCTGGCCCCCAGCGAATTATGTCTTGTGCTTCTTCGCCTTTTACAGAAGTTAAAGCAGCTCCTTTGAGAGCCAACCATCGATTGAAGAGATCGAGTAATTGGTGAAAGAGGGGTTCAATGGCCGAATTATAATACTTGATCATTTCATGCCGGTTTCCCTGTTCCAAAATAATTTGTTCAAGCCCCTCGGCCGCTTGGTGAAGTTTTTCGTGGACAGGAATCAACCGACGCAAGATTTCCTCTTCTTCGGGAGTTTCAGCTTGATATTGCTCCAAGAAACGTCCTAAAACGCAGCGATGAGGATCCTTTTCAACTTCAGGAGGTCTAAAAGTGATGATGGCGTTAAAAATGTTATCCCGCCAGCGCAAATGTGAAAAAAGAATCAACTTAAGCTGAATTTCTACAGGGAGACTGGCAAGAAGCTCTTTTTCTAGTTCAGGGTTAACTTGTACCAAGGAAAGTAGGACAGCTTCTTCACTCACAATACCACTTACACAATGGTCAATAACATCGAGATTTTCGCGGATATCATTAAAACTGTTGGCATGTTCTAGCAGCCTTTCTGCATGCGTGTTTACCTGCACGATAGTATCTACTGCCCGGTGAATATTGCTATTCAGGTCTGCAATGGTGACGGTCTGTTCCTCGCTAGCACTGGCAATAGTGTTAGCAAGATCATTTACTTCCACCACGGTAGAAGCAATAGATTCCACTCCTTTTACCGCTTTTTCCATGTCTTTTTGAATATTGGAGATAATTTTAGATATTTTTTCTGTGGCTTTGGCAGTCTGTCTTGAAAGCTCTTTTACTTCGTTAGCTACTACAGCAAAGCCTTTACCCGCTTCCCCAGCCCGTGCGGCTTCGATAGTAGCGTTTAAGGCCAAAAGGTTAGTTTGTTCGGCGATATCGTTGATCAAATCCGTCACCTCACCAATTTCTTTAGAGCTAGCAGCGAGTTGTTCAATGGTCTCTTTGGCAAATGCTACGTACTCACTCGCTTCAGAAGCTTTAGTAGCTGTGGTTTGGATGCTTTGAGCAATTTCTTGAGCAGCAGTGTTGAGATCATCCATAGCGTTGGAAATGACCTCGATATCTTCGGTGGCCTGTCTTGAGGAAACCTTGAGTTCTTGGGCCATCCTTTCGGTATCGTAACTATGGTGCCGGATTTTTTCTCCCGAAGTTTCTACAAAGTTGACCGCTTCTGATAGGATACGATTTTGGGCGCTTAAGGTAAAAAATTGCCCCGCTATATAGCCTATCACGGAGTTAACAGCCGTTATTATTTCTCGCAGTTCTTCAAGTCCCTTCTGAGGGAGAGAGCGTTCAAAACGCCCCTTTTTGATTTCATTTAAGAGTTTGGTAATTTCGTCAATAGGGTTAAGAAGATGTTTTTTAGTAAGATAAAGGGACAACATAAAAACACCAAATCCCACCGCCAAAAGAACGGAGACAAAAATCTTGAAGCTTTTTTGCTTGGCAAAGGAAACATTTTCAAGCTCTTTAGTCAAAAGGTTGGCTTGAGAAAGAAGTTCAAGATTATGCTTTCCGATATATTCTAAAGCCGTGTTCAACTCTTCTCCCGGGTTTACTTGGGCCACTTTAAGGGCATAGTTTCGAAAATTGATCCATAAATCCTCAAGTTCCTGATATTTGCGGGCTACTTTCTTGTTGTAAGAAACGCCTTTCTGTAGTTCAGCCATGATTTGATCATAGAGGGAAATAGTATCTTTTAATGCTTCTTGCCATTTAGGATCTTTCGTATTGGCAAAAAGAAGCGCTTCTTTGCTTATTTTTTGGGAGAGCATGCGCAACTTGCCACTTATGTTGATATAGTAGCCATCTAAACGCTGTTTGCTCAAAAGATAAAAACTAGCTCCAGCCCCTAATGCCAGGACCAAAAAGACTACAAAGACCATCCCTGGAACAAAAAACTTAACAGCATAAAGACGCCGCATAAGGAAGACCTCCCGCACCAGTATTCTCTTCCATGCTATCGGCGCGGAAGATTAAAGCTTTAATAAATCTTTGTTTTTAAACTTCGTCCTTTGCGGAAAATATTACTGGAGCATATTTTGTCCTGGAAAGTAACATCACAAGGCCGCTTTTCGCCCGTGTTTTTAGAACGAAAAATAGGAATGAATGTCGGGCCTTTACTAATAGAAGAATTCAGGCAGGCACTAAATTTTAATAGGGGGCCCTTCTGGCCCCCCTTTAATTTTATTTTTTTATTTATTGAGACAGGTCTTAAGATCTTCTTCTGGAGTAGAGATGGGGCGGATATTATATTTCTCTGCCAAGAATTTGAGCACATTTTCTGAGAGAAAAGCCGGGAGAGTTGGCCCTAAGTAAATATTTTTGATGCCGAGATAAAGCAAAGTGAGGAGAATAGCTACAGCTTTTTGTTCGTACCAAGAAACAATGAGAGAGAGTGGAAGCTGATTAACATCAGTATTGAAGGCTTTGGCCAAAGCTAGGGCTACTTGGATAGCAGAGTAAGCATCATTACATTGGCCCATGTCCAAGAGACGCGGGAGATCGCCAATAGTGCCTAGGTCTTTATCGAAAAAGCGAAATTTTCCACATCCCAAAGTAAGGACGATGGTATCTTTCGGCGTCATTTCAACAAAACGAGTGTAATAATTGCGGCCGGGTTTGGCTCCATCACAACCTCCTACCAAAAAGAAGTGTCTGATAGCTCCGCTTTTAACCCCTTCAATAATTTTATCTGCTACAGAGAGGACAGTTTCATGGGCAAAACCGGTAAAGACATAGCGGTCATTGGAATCTTCAGGAAAGCCTTCAAGTTTTTGGGCTATGGCAATAACCTCACTGAAATCATGCCCTTTTAGGTGTTTTACCCCGGGAAATCCCACCGGTCCCATGGTAAAGACCCGGTCTTTATAAGATTCTTTAGGCGGCATCAGGCAGTTGGTGGTCATGACAATCGGCCCTGGGAAATTGGGGAATTCTTTTTGCTGGTTTTGCCAGGCAGTTCCATAGTGCCCGTAAAGATGAGGGAATTTTTTCAGCTCTGGATATCCATGAGCTGGAAGCATTTCGCCGTGAGTATAAATGTAAATCCCCTGTCCTTCTGTTTGTTTCAAGAGTTCATATATGTCTTGAAGGTCATGGCCAGAGACCAGAATCGCTTTTCCGGCTTTAGCCCCTAGCGGAACTTTGGTAGGTTTAGGAGCGCCAAAGTGGCTATGATTGGCGGCATCAAGGAGCTCCATGGTACGAAGATTTGTTTTCCCAAGCTCAAGCACCAGATTAACCCAATCTTCCAGCGAAAGGTTGTTATCTTCAAGAGTAGCCAAGGCCCGGTGCATGAATTCATAAACAGCATTATCTTCCTGGCCGAGCTTGGCAGCGTGGTAGGCGTAGGCAGCTATTCCTTTAAGCCCGTAAATAGTAGTGAGTTTAAGAGAAAAGATATCCGGGTCAGGAGCGGTCTCCGGTCGAGGTTCAATCTCTTCAGCCTTTTCGATCAAAGCTTCTGTGTCCTGAGGCGGATTAAAACTCGCCGATCCTTCTTCAGGAACCTGGCCTCCCTTTTCCTGAACCTTCTTTTTGAGTTCTTCTCGCTTTTCTACCGCCTGAAAAATATACTCTTTAATACGTTCAGGATCGAAATTGACGTTGGTAAGGGTGGAAAAAAGAGCTTCACAGGTAAAAAAGTTGACATTCCGTTCTTCAATTCCTACCCGACGCCCGGCTTGTGCTACTTTGGCAAGACCTTGAAGGGCATATACAAGAAGATCTTGTAAAACATCGGTCTCATGGCTTTTTCCACAAACTCCTACTTTGGTACAGGCTACACCTTTGGCTGTTTGTTCACATTGATTGCAAAACATAAACTCACCTCCTAGGTATTTGCCTTTTAAAATAAGGAAAATAATTTGGGATGTAATTGATCTAGATCAAAAAGCTAGGATTTTTACTAACGTCTGAAAAGCCTTTTTAAGCTCCCGCCAGGGTAACGCAGGGCCCAAAGACCTGCTTTCCGGGCTCCGAGAACATCGTCTTCCAAGCTGTCTCCTACCATAAGGCTTTCTTCTGGAGTGATGTCCATTTCTCGACAGGCGAAGAGGAAAAAAGTAGGGTCTGGTTTAGCAAGGCCGATTTCACAGGAGATGAATAATTTTTCAAAATACCATTCAAGTTTTAATTCTTTTAACAGGCGTCGAAGGCGTTCGTCCCAATTGGAAATAATGGCCAGACGACGACCGTTATCTCTGAGGAACTGAAGAGTTTCTAAGGTGGCTGGAGAAAGCTTAAAGAATTCTTTGCGGGCAAAACATTCGTAACACATTTGAAACGCAGCTTCGGGATCTGAGAGGGTACCAAAACTTTTCATCGTCTCCCAAAAAATCTCTTGCCAACCTTCAAAACAACTTTCCGGATTTATTTGCCAATTACCGCGCCTTTTTTGATAAATATTAAGAAAGCGCCGCTGGATACGTTCGGGAGAAACTTTCAAGCCAAAACTTTGGGCTACACGGGCATAAACGTGCCCTACCGAAGGGTAAATGCTAAAAAGAGTACCCTCAGCGTCAAAAAAGACCACTTTAATTTTGGAAAAGAGGTGCTCAGGAAGCATTTTTTAAGGATGGTAAATGTGACCTCAGATTTGAATAAAACTCTTTGGGAGATAATTCCGGGAAAACATCTTTTTTCTGGAGAAAATTTCTTACTTCTACACAAAGATGACATTTGCCCGCAAAAAGTCCGTCAAAGGAGTGGCCAAAATGATGACTAGCAAATTGAGCAAGACCGAAAGGGCCTTCTTCTACCAAGATTTTGACTAACGGAAGTCTACGATAATCAAAAGTTTTTACAAAAGAAGGCAGGTCTTCAAACTTGCCAAGGCTCAATCCTCCACAAAAAAGAGGAATATAATTGCCGTAAGGATCAAAGTGGGCATGACGGGAAAGTAATATTTCTCTGGCGCAGTTTTCACCAGCAAAGGCCTGAGCAGGGTATTTCCGAGGCGCCAGAAAACCAAGCTCCACCCCTGCTCGCCCACCCGGAATGAGGGCGTAACCATCCCAAAAAATCTTCCCTGCCTTTTGAGCCCCAAATTCTTCTAGCCATTTTCCAAGGGGGATGGGTTTTTCTTTCCCGAAGCGAGCAAGAATGGGGAGAAATTGTTCCATGTAAATGATGACATTTTCCGGCCCAAAAACTTCTTTGGCAGCTTCTATGGCAGCCAACGTCCGTTTAAGTGGAATTGTTTCTGCATGGAAGGGGCTCACCGAAATGAGGATATTTTTAAGCCCAGCTTCTTTCAAAAGACGGAATTTTTCAAGCCCTATTTCAAAATTCAGGCACCAGCCGGCGTTAGTTTCCACATATTCGATAGATAAATTTAATTTGCGGCACTTTTCTACCCCAAAAAGCAGAAGCTCAAAATTGAGAAAGGCCTCTCCTCCTGCTAAATGTAAGCCTTGAGGATGAATCCAGGTATTACTGATGTCCTGAAGAAGCCTTTCTAGTGTTTCTTTGCTCATCCATCTCTTCCACCGCGGTCCGCACGCATAAACGCAGTGTCTACAGCCACACTGGCAGTGATAAGAAAGCATGATGCCACAAGAATCAATGGGATGAAGCCTCATTTTTAATCTGCGAAATGATTTTGGTGGTTGAAATATCAAATTTAAAGGGGATACGCACCACTTGCCCCCCATAATTTTTGACAAAAGATGCCCCTACAATCTTGTCTTCGGGCCAATCAGCTCCTTTGACCAAGACATCTGGTCTGATGGCACGAATAAGATTTTCCGGAGTTTCTTCGTCAAAAAGGACCACAAAATCTACCGCTGCAAGCCCAGCCAACACCTGAGCCCGCAGTTTTTCAGGATTAAGAGGCCTGTGCGGCCCTTTGATTTTTTTAACAGATTGATCCGAATTAAGCCCCACCACCAGGAGATCTCCCTCCTTGCGGGCGGCACTCAAATAACTCACGTGTCCGGCATGAAGGAGATCAAAACAGCCATTAGTAAAGACAATTCTTTGTCCCTGCTCCCTTGCAGCCTCAAGAAGAGGGAGCAATTCCGCGAGGGAAAGAATTTTTTCTTCGGGTTCGAGAGGAGGTATAAAACGGGTCGTGATAAAAAGGTTTCTGGCTACAGATAAAGCCTTTAAATCGCATTTGAAATAAAAGACCCCCTCCCCTTCTGCCAGCAAAAGTTGCTCTCCCCAGGGGGAGAAGGCAACGCTTTGGCCCCCAAGCCTTATACCGGCAACTTCTCCCAAAGCATTTACCCCCACTACAAAGATCTGGTTCTCGATGGCTCGAGCTCGAAGGAGAGCCTGAAAATGAGAAATCCTTTCTTCAGGCCAGGCAGCCAGGACAAAGACGATTTTAGCACCGTGAGTAGCTAGAAATTTTGTAATCTCAGGGAACCGAAGATCGTAACAAATGATAGCCCCTAAAAAGATCCCGTCTAAAGGGAAGGGATATTTTATTTTTCCGGGTATGAAACCCTTTTCGTCATCAAACCCGGGGAAAAGATTGATTTTTTCAGCTACCTGGAAGGTTTTTCCTTTATTAAAGAACCATGCTGCACTTTTAAAGCCTTTGGTTGCACCTCCTATTAGAAGGGGAAGGTTTTGTTTGGAAGAAAAAATGGCTTTCTGGAGCTTTTCAAGGATTTCAAATGTAAAAGGTTCTTCAAATCCTGTAAGACCAAGCTCAGGGGCTACCACAAGGTCTGCACCAGAAACTCTCTCATAAAGAGAGAGAAAAGTTTTAAAGGTTTCAAAAGCCTTCTTTTGAAAAGAATATTGTAACAAGGCGATTTTCATGGCCTTTTCTATTCTATTCCGCTCGTGCAATTACAGCCACCCACACTTCTGCAGCTCCAGCGTTTCTTAATACCTTAGCACACTCTCGCAAGGTAGCTCCGGTGGTGAAAATATCATCAAAAAGGAGTATTTTTTTTCCTGCCACTTGGGCTCCTGGACGCACTTTAAATGCTCCTCTTACATTTCTAAGCCTTTCTTGGCGAGAAAGGGCTACTTGGGGAATTGTAGCTCGGTGCCTAACAAGAAGATCTTTTACTTTTCTCTTACCAAAGATCTGGTAGGCCAAGAGATGACTTTGATTAAAACCCCGCTTTAAAAGCCTTCGGTGATGTAGCGGTACCGGACAGACAGAAAAGTTTTCGGTTTCGGTCAAGAATTGCCCTTTCAAGGTTTGAAGCCAGAGGAGCGCAATTTCGCGGACAAAATGGATCCTTTTTTCGTACTTTAGTTCACAGATGGCACTACTAAGAGGAGGAGCGTAGAGAAAGGGAGCAAGTGT
>JALSPG010000068.1 GCA_026986115.1 Thermodesulfobacteriales bacterium | reverse complement strand
GTGAGATTATGCCTTTGTTGGGCATCTTTGATGAGCTTGGCAATGCTTTCCTGCATAAGGGGGTCAAGCCCTGTGGTAGGCTCGTCAAAAAGGACAATTTCTGGATCAAGGGCCAAGGCCCGTGCTAAAGCAGCCCTCTTTTTCATTCCGCCAGAAAGCTCGGAGGGCATTTTTTCTATGGCTTCAAGGAGACCTACCTGAGCTAATTTTGCTTCCACCCGGGCCCAGATTTCCTTTTCCGATAGCCTAGTATGCTCCCTTAGAGGAAAGGCTACGTTCTCTCCTACTGTAAGAGAATCAAAAAGAGCTCCTTCTTGGAAAAGCATTCCAAAACGCTTACGAAGCCGCATAAGTTCTTTGGTACTCATTTGCGTAATGTCTTGCCCCTCAATCAGAACCCGCCCCTGATCCGGGCTTAAAAGGCCAATGATATGTTTAAGCAGCACACTTTTTCCGGTTCCACTTCTTCCCATAATAAAAGTGATTTGGCCCTTGGGAATCTCAAGATTAACCCCTCTTAAGACTTTCTGGTCTCCAAAAGATTTATGAAGATCTACAATCTTTATCATCGTTAGCCTCTAATCAAAAAGAAGCGAAGTAAGAATATAGTCGGCAATCAAAATGCTGATAGAAGAAATCACCACAGCTTCGGTAGTGGCCTTTCCAACACCTTCCGCTCCACCACGGGTATTATATCCTTTGAAACATCCTACGATGGCCAAAATCGCCCCAAAAACAAAGGCCTTATAAAGGCCGTTAGTAATATCTACGAGTTCCACTAACTCTTTCATTTTATTCACAAAAACTCCAGCATCGATGTGAAGCAAAATAACTCCTACAAAGTAGCCCCCAGCGATTCCGATAAGATCTGCCAGAGCCGTTAGAAGAGGTACCATGAGGACTGCAGCCCAAAAGCGGGGGACAACTAAATAATGGACCGGATTTACAGCCATTGCCTCTAAAGCATCTATTTGCTCGGTAACCCGCATAGTGCCAATTTCCGCTGCCATGGCTGAACCGGCACGAGCAGTAACCATAAGCCCGGTAAGCACCGGCCCAAGCTCTCTTACCAAGGAGAGGGCAACGGTAGCCCCAAGAAGGCTTTCTCCCCCAAACTTACGAAAACCGTAGTAGCCTTCCAACGCCAATACCATTCCAGAAAAAAGCCCTGTAAGAACCACTACCAGCGTGGATTTGACCCCTACAAATTCCATTTGTTTGATTAGGAGACGCAAACGAAAAGGCGGCCTTAAGGTAAGCCCTAAAGTTTGCAAAAACATGAGGGCCATCCCGCCCATCTCTTCTACCAAACGAATACTAAAAGCCCCAAGAGCAGCTACCGGGTTGTACACGAGAACCTCCCCGCATTAAAGTGCAAAAATGTAACTCATTCTCTTTGGTTTCTAATGTCTTTTTCATAAAAACGTCAACGATGGAAAACTTTGATTTAAATCAAGGGCCTCCCGCTACCCTCAGAAAAAATCAGCTAAGAGGCCTACTTGTTAGTTATTCGGCCGTATGGAGAGATCCATAAAGGATGGTGTCAACCATTCTTTCAACCCCTACTAAAACAAGCTTTCCCAGCAAATCCAAAGAACTTTCAAAAAACACCGTAACGTAATTCCGCGATAGCCCCTCCCAAAGAGAAGTTTGGGGATCTTTCCGTAAAACGAGAAGCTCTAAGGTCTTCCCTATTTGGCGGGCGTAAAAGGCCTTTTTTTTCGCCCGGGATAGGGTCCGCAGCCTTTGGGCCCTTTCCGCCACCAAATGAGGAGGTAATTGAGGCCAAGTAGCAGCCCGTGTTCCGGGACGAGGAGAATAAGGGAAGACATGGAAATAGGCCAAGGGAAGCTCCTCAAGTAAACGATAGGTCTCTTCAAAAGCACTTTCAGTTTCGGCAGGAAAACCAGCAATGACGTCAACCCCTATTGCTGCTTCGGGGAAATGTTTTCCAATGGTTTCCACTACCGAGATAAAATCTTCTCGCCGGTAACGACGCCCCATTTTGCGTAAAACCTCGTTGCTGGCACTTTGTAACGAAAGGTGAAAATGTGGGCAAAATCCTCGCGCTGCCTGGAGAAAGGCAAGCGTTTCGCGATCAATTTCACGGGGTTCAAGGGAACTCAAACGAAAACGGGGGACTTTTAGCTCTTCCAATAAGAAGAGGAGGTCAAGGAGCCTTTGGGGAGGCTTTAAGTCTTGTCCCCAAAGGCCTAAATGTACTCCTGTGATTACGATTTCTTGATAACCTTGAGCTAGATAGCGTTCAACCTGCTCCTTTATCAGGGGAAGAGGCAGACTCCTCGAGGGGCCGCGGGCAAAAGGTACTACACAATAAGTACAGTATAGACTACATCCGTCCTGAACACGCAAAAAGGCCCTTTGATGGCCCAAAAAGCGATGTAAAGGATAGGGCTCACAGTGGGTAAGCCTTCTTACTTCGGAGAGCAAAACCCTGGTTTCTTGGAGGGGAAGAGAAAGCTTTTCTACAATTTGAGGAATATGGGGCTTAAACTCTTGGCCCACAATGAGAAGTGGAGCCTTGATCTTTTCTTTTATTTCTTCAGCCCCGATCTGGGCGTAACAACCCGTAGCAATGAGGAGCAAAGGGGCCTTTTTGGTAACCCTGCGCAGAAGCTGGCGGCTTTCGTAAGCGGCTTTGGCAGTTACGGCACAGGTATTCACCAAGTAGATATCTGCCTTTTCTTTAAAATTTACAATCTGGTAGCCTCTTGCCGAAAACGCTTCCAAAAGAGAGGCCGTTTCTACTTGGTTAACTTTACAACCTAAAGTGATAGCTGCGATCTTCTTTTTGGACATCAAACACTAAACCGGAAGATAATGACATCGCCGTCTTGAACCTCGTAATCCTTCCCTTCAAGTCGCACCCTACCAGCTTTTTGGGCCGTTTGATAGGAACCCAAGGCCTTTAGCTCTTCAAAGGGAATAACCTCTGCTCGAATAAAGCCACGCTCCATATCGGAATGAATGACACCTGCTGCCTGCTGGGCCTTTGTGCCACGCGGGATAGGCCAGGCCCGAGCCTCTTTTTCTCCTCCGGTGAAGAAACAAATAAGATCAAGAATCTTAAAACTTTTACGGATCAAAAGAGGCAAAGCCGCTTCTTGGAGACCATATTCTTCCCGAAAAATTTGGGCTTCTTCTGGAGGCATTTCGGCAAGATCGGCCTCCAGGCGTCCTTTTATAGCCACTAATTCTCCCCCTTCCGGGAGTTGAAGTTCCAGAATTTTATTTTCTTCACCGGTATTAAGCACTACAAGAAGAGGTTTAAGAGAAAGAAAAGTATAGCCTCGCATAAAAGGGCTACGGCGCAATTGGGGTTCTACACGCAAAGGTCTTCCGGCTTCTAGCAGGCTGCGAGCCAGATGCAATTCTTCGATTTCCTTTTCATTTACTCGACCACCCTTGCGAGCCTCTTTTTCTAATTTTTCAAGTCGCCTCTCCACGATAGCTAGATCAGATAAAATAAGTTCTTCGTGTAGGCTATCGAGATCTTTTTGAGGATCCGGGGGAATTCCTGCAAGTTCAAAGTTTCGCACCACCAAAATCAAGGCATCCGCGGGTTTAAGCTCGTTAAGGAGTCTCTCTGTCTCCTTCTGACGATTCTCTCTTTCACGTAAATCAAAAGAAAGATCAAGATATTGTACGGTAGCAGGGACTATTTTGGCGGCTCCAAAGATTTTTTGGAGCACCGGAAGTCTTTCGTCTGGCACTTTAACTACTGCCCGTGATATCCCTCCCCGTTCCTCTTGGTGGCCGGCAAACTGCCCGGCTGCAGCACGGAAAATAGTACTTTTTCCGGATTGAGGAAGACCTATGATGCCGATTTTCATTGGGTATGCCTCTGGCTGAAAGCAATAAGCTCTTCGAGTTTGTCAAGGGCCTTGCCTGAAGAGATGATTTCAAGGGCCTTCTTAACCCCGGCTTTCAAATCTATAGCCCTCTCAGCGGCATAAATGGCGGCTCCGGCATTGAGGGCTACCATGTCTCTTCTGGGCCCTTCTTCTTTGCCAGCCAAAATTTTCCTAATAATATGAGCGTTCTCCCGGGCATCTCCTCCTTGGAGCTCTTCTGGATCTTCACAGAACTCAAGCCCCACATCTTCGGGATCTACATAGTAGGTGGTGATCCTGCCCTCTCGCAATTCAGACACTTTAGTAGAACCAGTAATTACAAATTCGTCATAGCCTTCTTCTCCGAAGACCACAAGCGCCCGACGAGAACCCAGCGTATCTAGGGCAAAAGCCATTTTTTCTGTGAGCCGGAAATCGGAAACCCCCAAAATCTGGGTGTTTGCTCCCGCAGGGTTGAGAAGAGGCCCTAAGAGGTTAAAGATGGTCCTGATAGCAAGGGCTTTTCTTACCGGAGCCACCCTTTTAAGGGCCGGATGATAAAGGGGGGCAAAAAGAAAACAAAGCCCGAACTGTTCCAGACATTCAGCTGCCATCTCAGGGGGCATGTCTATTTTGACCCCTAAGGCCTCAAGTACATCGGCACTACCACATCTACTAGAGACCGAACGATTACCATGCTTAGCAACTTTGATCCCCGCTGCGGCCACCACAAAAGCCGTTGCTGTAGAGACATTAAAAGTGCCTTTTTGATCTCCACCGGTGCCGCAAGTATCAACCAAGGGCTCTTCAGGAGGGAGAGTGTGTGGAACTTTAAGAGAAGCCGCCCTTAAAACCTTGGCCGCCGAAGCAATTTCTTCCCAAGTCTCCCCTTTGCCCCTTAAAGCTACAAGAAAGCCTGCTAGCTGAAAATCATTTACTTCTCCTGCGAGAATTGCCCGAAAGACCTCTTCGGTTTCCTGAGGGGCTAGGTCTTTTTTTTCTAACAGTCTCTCAATAACACCCCCAATATCTTTCATGCTTCTTCTCCAAAAGCAAAATTCTCCTTTAGCTTTAACCCCTTCTAAAGAGGCTTACAAGTTAGAAGCCCCCAGGCCATATTGTGAAGTTGAACCCATTGCAGGACAAATTTTAACCCGTCCTTCTTAATCAAAATGATCAGCTCCTACTTCGGAAAATTTTTTCTCTTGTTTGAGGAAAAATTTTTCTCATAAGGGAAATTTTTTTCTATTCTACCAGTTAAATCAACAAAGGATTTAGGACGTTCTCTTTAAATATAACGGGTGAAAAGGGCTTAAAACCTTTAAAAATGGAAACTATGGATTGGCACTATTCTTGCGTATTTCAAAAAATAAAAAAACTTTAAAAGGGGGTGTTTATGAAACGCTTAAGATTTGCAAGTTTGTTACTACTATTTTCTTTGGTATTGGTCTCTCAAGGTTTGGCTTATTCTTGGACTTATAATACTACGTTCAATTTCTATTTAAGGGGTTTTTCTGATACAAGTCAGGATCCTCCTACTCCTATTAATTGGCCACTTACCTTTACTCTGACTAATATTTCCGGGCTTAGCCTTCCTGACCCTCCGGCAGGAACTTATGAATGGTTCTTAGATAGCGCTGAATTTTTTCTTTTCATCCTTAATACTGGAGATGAAATAAATGGCACTTTAGATAACCCTATCTTTTTGGGTATTTGGCAGGCACCTTTGGCTGGAGAAGGGAGTTTTCATTTGGGAAACTTTTACGTACCAGAATTTAATCTCAGCTATATGGGTTATAGTCTAACTCTTGGTGGTTATACAGTCCAAAATGCTACTTTTTACTGGACATTTATTAAAGAAATATCTGGGAATCTGGTCATACCTCCTCAGCCAGGCGATCCCATTATTAGAGCTATTTTTAGGTTTTCGGCCGATAATCTCGCTGATACGATCAATAAAGACCTTACTTACCTTGATAATCTCCTCGGCGGGGCAAACGGCTTCATCGTTGGATCAGGAGAAGCCTCTTTTAAAGTTTCTGCCGTCCCAGAACCTGCTACTCTGCTCCTTGTAGGAGCAGGTTTACTCTTGGTAGGAGTTATAAGAAGATCCTTACCCTAAAAACTTAAGGCTGGATCCGTTCCCACCTTGGACAAAACCGGGAACGGATCCAAACAATTTAGACGTACATTTTGGCAGCAAGCTCCACGATCTTTTCAGCCTCCAGCCAGTCATCCAAGGCCTTACCAGGCTGTTTGCCACGTTTTTCATAAATTTGATAGGCAATTTTTTCGATAAGTTCTTTTTTCATACGTTGGGCTTCTTCAGGTGGTCCGATAAATTCCACGACCAAGTTGTCTTCTTTAGCAGATTGAACTTCTATTCCACGGACATTACCGTTCTCGCGTAAAATATAAATAGCTCGCGGAGAACGAAGAGTGTGAATTAAATGAGCCGTATGTTCAATATCTACTCCACCTACAATTACTTCTACATCTTTCTTTTTGGGTTCATAAACCAGGCCTAAAAAGGGCATTTCTCGACATATCTCATGCCCTCCAACCAGCACACACACCGGGCGAAATTGCTGTTCGGCGTTAAATCTCTTTAAGAATTCTGGCCAATCTTTTTTAAGGACTCTCTCTTTCTTCATGCTATCCCCCTCCTTCTATGTGTTTGCCTTGTGTTTTCCTCTCATCTTAAAAAATAAGCATTAAAATGTAGTTTCTTACTTTTTTCGCCCTTGTCTTTCCTCACCGAAATTGCTACCTCAAAATAAATCCTCCAAGGAGGTCAAAAATGGCCGAAAGAGTAGTTGTCATTGGTGCGGTTGCCGCTGGGCCACGGGCGGCTTCACGTTTTAAAAGGCTCAAACCCGAGGCCGAAGTAATCATGATTGATAAAGACGACCTTATTTCTTATGGTGGGTGCGGGATCCCCTATTACATTTCAGGAGACATTCCGGATGAGACTGAACTTCGTAAAACCGCCTTTCACATGGTCCGAAACGAAGCCTTTTTTGAAAACGCCAAAGGAGTCCACACCCTTACCAAAACTTTGGCTACCAGAATAGACCGGGAAAAGAAAGTTGTCCACGTTAAAAATTTAGAAACCGGCCAGGAAGACACTATCCCTTATGACAAGTTGGTTTTGGCTACGGGAGCCTCACCCTTTATCCTCCCTTTGCCTGGGCGCGATCTGGATGGGGTTTTCGCAGTTTCTAATCTCCACTCTGCGGTAGAGATTAAAGAACGAATCGCCAAAGGACAGGTAGAACGGGTAGTCATCATTGGAGCCGGGCCCATAGGGCTTGAAATGGCAGAGGCTTTCCGGGATCTTTGGGGGCTTGAAGTAACGGTGTTGGAATATTTTGACCAACCCCTACCACGCATTATCGACAAGCCCCTTGCTAGGATTGTGGCCCACCATCTAGAAGAAAAAGGGGTTAAGTTGGTCTTAAATGCCCGCACCAAAGAAATCGAAGGCCAGGAGGGCAAAGTAACCGCCGTGGTAACGGAAAACGGACGCTATCCTTGTGATCTAGTCTTAATGGCTACGGGGGTGCGTCCGAATAGTCAGCTTGCCCGCGAAGCCGGGCTTTTGGTCTCGCCTCTTACCGGAGGCATTGTGGTCAACGAACGTTTGCAGACCTCGGATCCAAACATTTATGCCGGGGGAGATTGCATAGAAGTTACCCATCTCATAACCGGGAAGAAATTAGTCCTTCCTCTAGGCTCCCTTGCTAATCGTCAAGGGCGCATCATTGGGACTAATTTAGCGGGAGGAACGGAGACCTTCCGAGGTGCGGTAGGAGCCTTTGTTATGAAGTGTTTTGACCTGGCTATTGCTGCCTGTGGTATTTCTTATACTGTAGCTCTGGCTGAAGGTTTTAAGGCCTTTTACGCCTTACATAACCAGACGGAACGGGCACATTATTATCCTGGTGCAGAATTTATTTTTGTGGAGATTGTGGCTGACCAGCGAGATCGAAGAGTGCTCGGGTTTCAGGCCGTAGGCCCGGTAACCGATGGGGCCATGGCCCGGGTAAATTCTCTGGCCAAGCTTCTCGAATTTAAGCCGGGCCTGGAAGATACGGCTTACATGGAATTGGCCTATGCCCCACCCTTCAACACAGCCCTTGATCCTCTTAACGTCGTTTCTATGGTGGCCAATAATTTGGCCGATGGGCTTTTTAAGCCCATTACCTGGGACGAAGTAAAAGAACGTCTGGAAAAGGCTGACCCTAACACTATTTTTGTAGATGTTCGCCATCCTAAAGAAGCTGCTCCTTTTATGGAAAAATATCCTGGCCGCTGGATTCACGTGGTCTACGATCAGGTAAGGCATAATTTAGACAAAATCCCACAAGACAAAGATGTCATCCTTATCTGCAATTCTTCCATGCGTTCTTACGAAGCAGCTCGCGTACTTTACGCCGCCGGCTATGAAAGGGTCTTCGTACCTCTGGGAGGGTTGAACTTCCCTCGCCGTTGGGGATGGGAATTTTAGATGCCAAAAATAATGTGGGTGGGCCTCGGAGGCTTCTTCGGGGCCCTCACACGTTATGTAATTTCTGGAATCCTGGCTAGATGGTGTTTGACTTTTCCTTGTGGAACCCTTTTGGTCAATGTTACCGGTTCGTTTTTCCTGGGTTTCCTTATGACGCTTGCTACCGAAACCCTCATCGTTCCACCTCATCTACGACTCTTTTTAGCCATAGGCTTTCTTGGTTCTTACACTACCTTTTCTACTTTCGCTTACGAAACTAATGCTTTATTGGAAGGCAACAAATTACTTGAAGCCCTTTTAAACTTAGGGCTAAGTATCTTCTTAGGTATTTTGGGTATTCGTTTGGGTATCTGGGCCGCCCGAAATCTCTTTTAGATAAAGGATTTCTTTTATGGCTTATAAACTTTTAAGTATCTATATCGACGAAGATGACAAGATCGGAAAGCGCCCTCTTTACGAAGAAATATTACATTTCTTACGCAACAAAGG
>JALSPG010000067.1 GCA_026986115.1 Thermodesulfobacteriales bacterium | reverse complement strand
CTTACGGAAAAAATTCTTCCTCCCAGAACTCGAACATCTCGAAGTCGGAGACGAAATCCTTGAAAGCTTCGACGTCGATTCTATCGAACCCGAAACCCTCCTCTTTCAAACCGGCTACCTCACCATCAAGGAGTTGAGAAAGCGAGGCCCCAGGCGCAGGTATCTCCTCGGTTATCCAAATCTGGAAGTGAAGATGAGTTTTACGGATGCGGTGCTCAATTTCCTGGCAGAAAGAACTTCTGAGAAAGAACGCCTGATAGACAGACTCTACGATGCCCTGGAGGCCAATGACTTTGAAGGATTACAGAAGATCTTCTCTGCCTTCTTTGCTTCCATACCGCATGACTGGTACCGAAAGACAGAGCTTTCAGGCTACGAGGTTTTTTTATGCGAGCATCTTTTACTGCTATTTTGCGGCGCTGGGGTTAGAGGTGCGGGTGGAAGACGCCACCAATCATGGCCGGTTAGATATGGCGGTGCTCTTTGAAGACCGCTGCTATCTTTTCGAATTCAAGGTGGTGGAGGGAGAAGCCGAAGGCAGGGCTCTAGAGCAACTCAAAGAGAAACGCTACTTTGAAAAATATACCGCAGAGTGCCACAAAATCTTTCTCATCGGAGTGGAATTAAGCAAGCGCGAGCGCAACATCGTCTCCTTTGAGGTGGAGGAGCTTAAAAATTAAAATTGGCAAGGGCTAGCGCTCCCCCCCGCCATATTGGCCATCAAAATAAGATTTATTGGGCTCTTACTGCAATTGAGTCTCGGCGGGAAAGCCTTGAGTATCAACGGATTTTTGGCTAGTGTCACCGGACTGTCACCAGGCTGGATTTAGCGCTCGTAAGTCTGCAAGAAATCGAAAAAAATGGCGGAAGCGCATGGGAATCGAACCCACCCACCGCCGTCTCCGACGGTGCACCGGGTTTGAAGCCCGGGGGGGCCACCAGGCCCCTGGCGCTTCCGCTGGCGGCTGCTGGGCTCCCCTGCGGCACCCGGAGAGCCCCACTACCGTTGCTCCCTTCCGGGCCTGGCGGGGTTCGCGGGGATCCGTCGCGCAGGACCCAGCAGCCATAGCGAAAGTTATCTTAACGGAAGATTTTACTTTTTGGAAGAAGTGGCGGAGGGGGTGGGATTCGAACCCACGGTGCGGGGTTTAGCCCGCACACACGATTTCCAGTCGTGCCCCTTCGGCCGCTCGGGCACCCCTCCTTTTTAGAGGCATTTTAATTGGCCTTTTGAGCTTACACAAGTCTTTTGGCGGAGGGGGAGGGATTCGAACCCCCGGAGGGCCAGAGGCCCTCAGCGGCTTTCGAGGCCGCCCCCTTCGACCACTCGGGCACCCCTCCTAACGTCTGAGCCTAAAAAATTCTTGTAAAAGAACTTTGGCCTCTTCGGCCAAAAGACCTCCTAAAACTTCCAACCTGTGGTTAAGGCGCGGGTCATTGACAATATTATACACCGAACCACACGCCCCCGTCTTCTGATCAAAGGCCCCAAAAACTAAGCGTTTCACCCGCGCATATACTAAAGCACCGGCACACATGGGGCAAGGTTCTAAAGTCACATAAAGGGTTGTCCCAACCAGGCGATAATTACCAAGTTTTTGGGCCCCTTCTCTTAAGGCCAAAATCTCTGCGTGTGCCGTGGGATCACAAAGCTTCAGCGGTTGATTATGAGTTTCCGCAAGAATTTCTCCTTCCGGGCCCACTAAAACCGCCCCTACTGGCACTTCCCCTTTCTTTGCTGCCTCTCGGGCCAAATAAAGGGCCCTTTGCATAAAGATTTCATCCTCTATCATTCTTGCGAAACCACTCCCTTTATTCCCACAGCAAAGAGTAAACTCAAACCAGTAATTATAGGTAGGCCTTCGGCTAAAAGTTCCAGATAAAAATCCCTGCCCAAAAGTTCTTTTTCATACTGTCGAAGTACAAAATAAATGTATATAAAAGCCAAAAAGGCTACGACCCCCTCTTTCATAAGGCCTCCCCAAAGGAGCCCCCCTAAAATAGAAAAGCCAAAACCCAGCCAGCAAATCTTGAGTACCAAAAAGGTCTTTCGGGGGCCAATAAACACCGGCAAGGTTTCTTTCCCTACAAAACCATCGCCTTGAAGTTCGAGAAGTTCCAAAAGTACCGCCCGCATAAAAGCCACCAAAAAAACTATCATCCCAAGCCAAAAGAGTACCGGTCGGTACTTGAAAACAAGGGCTGGCAAAAAACACAATATTGACCACCAGCCCAAGGCGATAAAAAGACTCCGAGCCCCGGGAATACGTTGGACAGGAGAAAAATGTTCCCTCCGCCCAAAAAGCGGAAGACTATAAAGAGTGCTTCCTAGGATGAGGAAGCTTACTATCACAAATGCAGCTGGATTCAAATGCCATGCAAGAAAAAGAGAAAGAATAAAGGAAATAACCGTAGCTATAGCGAAAATTTTGCGATTTTTCTCCAAAAATTGTGCACGAAAAGGGTCATTAAGACGAAGCGACTTTAAATCCACCAGACGATTTACCGTATGAGCAGCGAAAAGGAAAAGAGCTGAAAGAAGGGCCAGAGAAATCTTAAAAGGATAACCTGCCGCCAAAAGGACCGCTGAAGCCAAAAAAGCTGCTCCGCCAGCCAGAGCGAGATTGCTTTCCATAAGAAAGCGTAAAAATTTCCGCCCCCATCTCCTGAAAGGTGATTCGTAGGGAGAAGGAAGCTCTTCCAGGGTACGAATAACTTGGTTGATTACCCAATTGGGGGTAGAAGCCCCTGCAGTAACGCCAACCTTGCGAAATTTTTGAATTTTTCCAAGATCAAGCTCTTCTGCTGTCTCCACCAAAAAGACCTCTTTGCCTTCTTCCCGAGCAATCATGGCCAAACGTTTGGTATTGGCACTGTGTTTTCCCCCAACAACCACAATGGCGTCACATTCCTTACAAAGGTTTCTTACCTCGCGCTGTCTATCATGGGTAGCGTTACAAATAGTGTTATAGACTTTGCCTCCCGGATAGCGAGCCAAAATTTCTTCTGAAATCAGCTTGAAGAATTCTTCATCTTGGGTGGTTTGTGAAAGGACTACGTATTTCTTTAAGGGGGGAAGATTTTCTAAATCCCGAAAGTTGCTGACCACAATACCCTGTTTACCCGCATACCCCAGAATACCCTTTACTTCGGCGTGGTCTGGATCTCCTACAATGATTACATGATATCCTTCCCGACTATATTTTCTTGCCAGGGCTTGAACTCTTGAAACACGCGGACAGGTCCCATCTATTACCTTAAACCCTGCCTCTTTAAGATTTTTTTTATCTTGCGGAGGAACCCCATGGGCTCTGATAATAATAGTGCCCTGAGCTTTAGAGGGGATCTTTTTAAGAGGCTTTACTCCTAACATTTCAAGCAGTTTTAAGGCTTGTTCGTTATGGATAAGAGGGCCATAAGTATAGACCGGCTTTTCCGCTTCATAAGAGGCCTTAATGGCAAGTTGTACCGCCCGTCTTACCCCCATACAAAAACCTGCCTTTTTGGCCATAACCACCTTCATAGGCGGCTTTCCACCTCCGTAGCGATTTGCACTAGAAGTCCTTCTTCAGCAAAACTGAAATAACCACCTTTAGCAATAATGAGATGATCCAGGAGTTTAACTTGCAAAAGTTTTGCTGCCAGCCAAAGACTGCGCGTAAGATCGATATCTGCTGGAGAAGGAGAGAGTCTTCCTGAGGGATGATTAT
Organism: Thermodesulfobacteriales bacterium; assembly: GCA_026986115.1. Lineage (GTDB taxonomy): Bacteria > Desulfobacterota > Thermodesulfobacteria > Thermodesulfobacteriales > Thermodesulfatatoraceae > Thermodesulfatator. The sequence continues at coordinate 36,881 of JALSPG010000067.1, read as the reverse complement.
GGACCACCACCAGCGCGCTTGCATGATGTTTGAAAGCACGTTCAAAAATCTCACGCAAGTAGACAACGCTTTCATTCACCGTACCTTTAAAGAGATCTTCTATCGCCAAGATACGATTCCCCGCGTCAAGATAAAGGGCTTTGAAGACTTCTTTCTTGAGATCCATCATGCTATGGGCCAAGTATTCATAAACTTCGCGGGCTGAAGAAAGATAAGGTCTCTTTTCGATCCGTCTTGCAAGGAATCTTCGAGCCACGGCGTGCACAAATTTGATAGCTAAGGCGTTCTTTTTCCCAATTCCAGTCACCTTGCAAAGATCTTCCACCGAGGCTTCCATCACTGTGGCCAAATCACCAAAGCGTTTAAGGGCTTCCCGAGCGGCAAGTTTACAATCTTTGCGCGGGGTGCCAAAAATGAGGAGAAGTTCCAGCACTTCTTCATCGGTGAAGGCCTCAATACCATATTCCCAAAATTTGCGCCGCAGTCTTTCCCGATGACCGACCACTCTTTTCTTGAAATCTTTTTCCATGCCTCTCTTTTCGGAAAGAAAGCCTTTTTAGCTGCAAAGTTATATTTTGCTGTTACATTTCATTTTTATGAAACTTTTAGCATTGGAGACCTCTTGTGATGAAACAGCCTTTGCTATCCTTGAAGACGGGGAGCGGGTTCTTGCGAATCTGGTAGCATCTCAAGAAGAGCTTCACCGCCGCTATGGCGGAATTGTTCCTGAGCTTGCTTCTCGCAAACACATGGAACTCATTTTGCCCCTTGCCTACGAAACACTTGAAAAGGCTGGAACATTACTCACCCAAATAGAGGCGGTAGCCGTTACAAATGGCCCTGGGCTCATCGGCTCTTTGGTAATAGGAGTTTCTTTTGCTAAAGCGCTTTCTTTTGCTCAAAAAATACCCCTTTTAGCGGTAGATCACATAAACGCCCATTTTCTAGCGGCTTTTTTGGAAGAAAAAAAGCCCCCTTTTCCTTTTCTAGCGTTAGTGGTTTCAGGGGGACATACTGCCCTTTTTTTGGTGGAAGATTACCTCAAATTCTACCTCCTCGGCCAAACTCGAGACGATGCCGCTGGTGAAGCCTTCGACAAAGTGGCCAAACTTCTAGGGCTTGGTTACCCTGGAGGGCGAATTATCAGCCGTTTAGCCGAAAAGGGAGATCCACAAAGCATCCCCCTCCCCCGACCTTTGCTCGACAAAGAAAATTTCGATTTCAGCTTTTCAGGGCTTAAGACCGCCGTGGTCAATTTTGTAAAGGGCTTAAAGAAAAAGGGGCTCCCCATTCCAGTACACGACCTTTGTGCCAGTTTTGAAGCCGCAGTGGTGGAGGTGCTCGTCACCAAGACGTTAAAGGCTCTTTCCGTCACCAGAGTTCAAGACTTAGTAATTGCAGGAGGGGTGGCAGCCAATAAACGACTCCGAAAAGAATTTCAAGAGGCCGCTCAAAAAATGGGATTCCGCCTTTTCCTTCCTCGCCCGGAATTTTGTACCGATAACGCTGCTATGGTAGGCGTAGCAGGTTATCAAAAATGGCTGCGAGGTGAATTTGCAGGCCTTGATCTAGACGTCTATGCCAGAAGTCAATTTCCCCGTTACAAATAAATTCAAATCTCCAGCCTATCTTCTCAAGAAATACGGTATCAAAGCCAAAAAAGGACTGGGGCAAAATTTCCTTATTGACTTAAAGCTTGCCCAAAAAATCGTAGCTCTCGCTAACATTCCAAGCAAGTGTCCGGTGGTAGAGTTAGGGGTTGGTCTTGGTGTCCTGACTTTGGCACTTGCAGAAAAGGCCTCACATGTGATTGGTTACGAAATCGATGAGGATTTGATCCGTATTTTGCGCCAAGAAAATTTGCTCCCACCTAATGTTGAGATCCGAAAGGGTGACATTTTAAAGATCGATTATTTATCTTTGGCCCGAGAACTCGGTAAAAAACTCCTCCTCTTCGGCAATCTTCCTTATTATCTTTCTAGCCGCCTCCTTTATAAACTCCTTGAAGAACGAAATGCTTGGGAGTTTGCAGTCTTCATGTTTCAAAAGGAGGTGGCAGAAAGGCTACTTGCCAAACCCGGAAGTAAAGATTACGGACACCTAAGTGCCTACCTTGCCCTCACCTGCAAAGTAGAAAGGCTTCTTACCTTAGGCCCGGGGAATTTTTATCCGCCCCCTGAAGTGTATTCCACGGTGGTAAAGATTTCGGTTTTAAGGGAAGAAATTTACCAAGAAAAGGAACTTCAAAAACTTCTAAAATTAGCCTTTTCTGCCAGACGCAAAAAACTCCTCAAAAATTTGGGGGCCTTAGGTCTTCCTAAAGATAAGTTGAACAGAATTTTTGAGGAATTGGGCTTACCGTCAAAGGTCCGAGCCGAAGAGGTAGAGCCGGAAAAATTTCTGGCACTTACCCAAAGATTGGTAAGTCTTAAAGTCTTATAAAAGTATCTAAGAGACGAAAAAGCCTTTCATGACAAAATTCGTACAGTTCAGCCTGCCCTTTGATCGCTTCTGGATCTTGCACGTACGGGCCTGGAACAATATCTGAGGCACTTTCCTCTAGAAGCGCCGCCACAATTTCAGGTGTAACCTCAAAATGAAACTGAAGCCCTAAAACCCGCTCTTTATAGAGAAAAGCCTGGTTTTCACAGGCCTCAGAACGGGCAAGCCTCAAAGCTCCTTTTGGAAGAGAAAAAGTCTCCCCATGCCAGTGAAAAACTGTGAAATTGGGCGGCCAATCCCGAAAAAGAAGATGCGCCCGGGCAGCTTTGGTGAGCTCAATAGGGAACCATCCTATTTCCTTATAGCGATTGGGATAAACCTCCCCCCCTAAAGCTTCAGCTAAAAGTTGTGCTCCCAGACAAATGCCAATAATCTTGATGCGATCTTCGTCTTCACCTAACACGTTTTTAAGAAAGATTTTCTCTTCAGGAAGCCAGGGATACTGACCTTCGTCATGAACGCTCATTGGCCCCCCCATGAGGACGAGAAGATCAAAATCAAGCGCCGAGGGGAATGGTTCATTAAGAAAAACTCGCGTATGAGAGACTTCAAAACCCCGACTTCGAGCCCAATCCAAAATGGCTCCCGGGGTCTCAAAGGGTACATGCTGAATGTAATGAAGCCTTTTCATTTTACCTCCTAACCACTTGTATAGAAGGAGAAAGAGATTGAAGAGCGTAACGACTGGCAAGGTCTTTGCGTTGCTGATAAGCCTCCCGTACTATCTTCATGTCTTCCACAAAATGGGGAAGCTCTTCAAGAGTAAGAGCTTGCGGACCATCGCAAAGGGCCTTATCAGGACGGGGATGAAACTCTACAAGAATCATATTGGCACCAGCAATCACCCCTTGGGCAGCGGCATGGAAGATCTCATGAATCCCATCGGGGGCAATCTGGCGCCGCCCCACAGAGTGGGTAGGATCTACACAGACGGGAAGCCTTGTCAGGCCTTTTACTACCGGCACATGGGCAAAATCTACAAGATTACGGTGAGGATCACCAAGATTAGTCTTTACCCCGCGCAAACAAAAGACAATATTCCGATTGCCTTCACTGGCAATATACTCACAAGCATTAAGACTCTCTTCAATAGTGATCCCCATTCCCCTCTTATAAAGCACAGGAAATTCTTCTTGGCTCCCAACGGCTTTTAGAAGCTCAAAATTTTGGGCATTTCGGGTGCCAATCTGAAGCATTACCCCGGTGGGACGCCCAGCCCGCTCAAGTTCCTCGTAAATTTCTTCGATATGGGCCTCTTTACATACCTCCATAGCAATGCAACGAATACCGTATTTACCTGCCAACTCGAAAAGCCATGGAAGACATTTGCGCCCGTGCCCTTGGAAGGAATAAGGATTAGTGCGGGGTTTGTAAGCACCCATACGAGAGGTGGTAATACCTACCTCCTTTAAGGCTGCAAACATCATTTCTACGTGTTCTGGAGTATCCACAGCACAAAGACCAGCGAAGATATAAAAGGAATCTTGATCAAAATAGAGTCCGTTATAATCAAAACCCAAACTCTCTTGGTCTGCAGTATGGCGCCCTATGAGACGATATTTTTTGGAAACCCGAACGACTCGTTCCACCCCCGGCAGCATTGCTATTTCTTCGTCCGGGATGCGAGAAGTGTCTCCGATGACATAAATTTCAATAACTTTGCGTTCGGCACCGGTAACCCCGGATATTCTGGTGGTAACCCCTTGATAGTAATGAAGGGTTTCTAAAATACGCTGGACTTCTGGGCCGTTAGGATCTACATCTGGCTTAAGGATAATGATCATTTTTTTCACTCCTGGTAAAATTTACAAAATTCATTTTAATCTAACCACAGCAGGAGAAGAAGCAAAGGGCAAGAAAAACCAAAAAGATGATGATTAGTTTTGTTCTCCAGATTTTTAGTGGTTTTCTCGCGATTATGAATCCGATTGGAAATGTTCCCGTTTTTATAAGTCTTGTCGAAGACTTCGATGAAGAGACAAGGCGACGTGTAGCCAAAAAAGCAACGGTGGGGGCTTTCATTATTTGTTCCCTTTTTGTCTTTGCCGGCAACTTCATCTTCCGTTTTTTTGGTATCACCCTCACGGCCTTTCGAATTGCAGGAGGCATACTTGTTTTCCTTATCGCCTATCATCTTTTGCGTGGAAAGGCCTCTCGCCAACACCACCCCGGGGAAGAAGAACACGAAGAGGCCGATCCGGACTCCATTGCTATCACACCCCTTGCTACTCCAATTCTTTCTGGCCCCGGAACCATCACCACAGCCATGTCCTTTGCCGGTGCAAGAACCCATTTTTATGATCTTCTTGTTATTATTTCTGTTTTCGGGGTGGTCTGCCTGCTCACTTATGTTTGCTTTGTTTATGGAGAAGCCATCTCGAATCGTCTTGGACGCACACGCATTGGTGTTGTGACCCGGCTTATGGGTTTAATTCTTGCAGTCATTGCCGTACAAATGATTTTAGAAGGCTTACGCGAGGCCTTTCCTTATTTGGCAAGCGGCACAATCTCAAAGTCATAATTTTGGAGATCTACAAGTAGCATCTTATGAGCAAGTACACCCTCTTTTCCGCAAATAATTTTCAATACCTCTTCCACTACCAACCCCCCTAAGATAGCACAAATTGGAAAGGCAGCTGGAGGAGAAGGCTCTTCCTCCACACCGACCAAGATATCTTTCAAGCGTGGCGGAGAAGGAGGAAATGTTAGCACCTGTCCGAAGCGTCCCTTAAGGCCCGCGTGAACCAAATACTTTTTAGTCTTAAAAGTGAGCTCATCCAGCACAAAACGGCTTTCCCAGTTATCAAGGGCATCTACTACTAAGGATACCTTTGCCGGTATTACAAATTGAGGGCCCAAACGTTGGACCCAAGCTTCCACCCAGAGGTCCTCTCTAATTTTCTGTAATCTCTCCTTGGCCACCTGGGCCTTAAAGCGCCCGATGTCATCTGAGGTATAGAGTATTTGACGGTTCAGGTCGGAAATAGAGACCCGGTCGTGATCCAGAAGAAAAAGGCCCCCAAGACCCGCCCGGCAAAGGCCTTCAGCTACAAAACTGCCTAACCCTCCAAGACCAACCACCAACACCGTAGCGGCCTTTAGGCGGGCCCACTCCTCCGGGCTAAAAAGGCCTTGTTGACGTGCGTAAAAAGAGGTCATCCTCCTGCTCCTGGTGGAAAAATAACTAACCTTTCTCCGGGTGATATTTCCGTATCAAGACCTTTTAAGTGCCAGATATTTCGTCCTTCTTTGAGAATGATGACCCCTTTGCGGAGGTTTCCCTCTGCCAGAAGGACTTCACTTAGCCCAGGATACTTCTCCTCAAGAAGCGCCAGAAATTCTTTCAGCCTAACAGGAGAAGGAATTTCAATCTCTGTCTCCCAGGGCCGAAACTTAAGGCGCAAAGTTCCAAAAAGCTTTACTTTGACACTTCTTCCCATGTCTTTAACATAACACTTGACTTGGTGGTTGTAGAAAGGTTTAAAGCTCTAAAAGTTTTTCAGGAGGGAAAAAAATGGCTGCTTCAGCACAAATCAAAGAGTATTTGTCTAGGGCCTCATGGATCCGTAAAATGTTTGAAGAAGGGGCTAGGCTTAAGGCCCGCTTTGGGGCAGAAAATGTTTGTGATTTTAGTCTTGGTAACCCGGATGTCCCCCCGCCTCCGGCAGTAAAAAAAGCTCTAGAAGAGATTGTCCGAGAAGACCAGCCGTCTTTTCACAGCTACATGCCAAACGCCGGTTTTCCCTTTGCCAGAGAAGCTATGGCTATCAAGGTTTCTAAAGAACAAAAATATGCTGTCCCTCTGGAACATGTAATCATGACTTGCGGAGCCGCAGGGGCCCTAAATGTCATTTTCAAGGCCTTGCTTGACCCGGGAGACGAAGTCGTCTTCCCGGCCCCATTTTTTGTAGAATACAATTTTTATGTAGAAAACCATCAGGGAGTCCCCCGACCAGTACCAAGCAAAGAAGATTTTTCTCTTGATTTTTCGGCTCTGGAAGGAGCAATTAATTCTCAAACCAAAGCCGTTCTTATAAATTCTCCCCACAATCCTACGGGCCAGCTTTACGGACAGGAAGAAATAAAGGTCCTTTGCGAACTCCTGCAAAAAAAGTCAAAAGAAATTGGCCATCCCATCTATCTTATCTCCGATGAACCCTATCGTAATCTTGTCTTCGATGGTCTTGAAACTCCTCCCATCTTTCCCTATTACGAAAATTCCATTGTGGTTACGAGCTTTTCTAAAGAGCTTTCTCTTCCAGGAGAACGCATCGGATTTCTCGCTCTTCATCCGGAGGCAGAAGGGAAAGAAGAGCTATTAGCAGGCTTTATTCTGGCGAACCGAATTCTGGGATTTGTAAATGCCCCGGCTATCGCCCAACGAATAGCGGCAAAGTGTGCCGAAGAAACAGTAGATGTAACTGTCTATGAAAGAAGACGGGATCTTTTCTGCGAAGTCCTTGAAGAAGCCGGGCTGGAATTCGTAAAACCAAAAGGGGCTTTTTATGTCTTTCCCAAAACTCCTATAGATGACGTAGAATTTTGTCGTCTTCTCCAAGAAGAATTAATCCTAGCAGTACCAGGACGCGGATTTGGAGGGCCTGGGCATATTCGGTTGGCCTTTTGTATCGACGAAATTTATATTGAAAAGGCCCGGGAAGGCTTCAAACGCGCCACCAAAAAGGCTAGGGAAATGGCAAAATAGGAGGGAAAGATGTATCAGCCTCGCTTGGAAACTATGCCCCGGGAAGAACTAGAAAAACTTCAACTTCGAAGACTCCGTCGTACTCTCCGACATATTTTAGAAAATAACCCCACTTATGCTGCTCGTTTTGGGGATCTTGCGCCCGAAGACTTAAAAGATCTAAGTGATATAAAGCAGCTTCCCTTTATCACCAAAGATGAACTAAGAGAAGCGTATCCTTTTAAACTTGCCTGTGCCTCTAAAGAAGATTTTGTACGATTTCACATGTCCTCCGGAACCACAGGAACTCCGGTCATAAATCCCTATACCCGTTCTGATGTAGAGCAATGGTCTGAGATTATGGCCCGTTGTCTTTCCGCTGCCACTCTTACCCACAAAGATGTTCTCCAAATCACCCCCGGATTTGGTCTTTTCAACGGAGGTTTTGGTTTCCATTACGGAGCTGAAAGAATCGGTTGCTTTGTTGTTCCCATCGGTCCGGGCCGAACCCTCATGCAGCTCAAATTCATCCGGGATTTCGGCACCACTGCTTTAGCAGCTATTTCAAGCTATCCCCTCCGCCTCATAGAAGTCGCCAAAAGTGAAGGATTCGACTTCTCACAAACCAAACTTCGGGTGGGAATTTTTGGGGCCGAAGTTTGGAGCGACGAAACCCGCAAATTTATCGAAAAAGAGCTCGGGATTGAGACTTTTGATATTATCGGAATGACGGAAACAGGCGGTGTAGGACTTGGTATCGATTGTGTAGCCCACAGCGGAATTCATGTTTGGGAAGATCATTATCTCATCGAAATTGTAGATCCAGAAACAGGAGAAATCTTGCCTGACGGAGAAGAGGGCGAACTGGTTGTCACTACCCTCACTCGGGAAGGCCTTCCCCTGGTACGCTATCGAACGCGAGATATAACGAAGATCCTTTCGAGAGGACGTTGTACCTGTGGACGTACCATGCTGCGTCTTGCCCGCATCAAAGGCCGCACCGACGATATGCTCAAAGTAAAAGGAGTAAATTTCTATCCTCGCCAGATTGAAGAAATAATTATGGCTCATCCCGAAACACTCCCAGACTACCTTATCCGTATCGGGAAAAAAGAAGGTAAAGATTTTATTGAAATCTTGGTAGAAAGCCGCAGCCTTGATGAAAGTCTCAAGCACAGACTGGAAGAGGAAATTTACAATTACCTAGGGTTTCGAGCAGATGTTATCCTCTTGCCAGAAGGAAAGATTCCACGCCGGGAAGGTAAAGCGGTTCGCGTAGAAAAAATCGAAAAATAAACAAGAGGGGGCTAAGCCCCCTCTTTATACTTTGAAAGACGCTAAAAGCTTTTGCAAATCCTTAAAAAGGTTATTCAATTTCTCAGCTGCTTCTTTTACTTGTTTACTACTTCTATAAACAGTTTCGTTTCCTGCTGCAATCTTCTGAATCAGCCCAGTAGTTTGAGTTACTGTATCTCCGGCTTGTTGAGCACTGGTGCTAATTTCTTCTGTGGTCGCAGTTTGTTCTTCAACGGCGCTTGCAATGTTTTGGGCCATATTGTTTAGATCTTCGATCACTTTCAAAATTTCGTTAATAGCAGAAACAGCCTGAGAAACATCATCCTTGAGTCTCTGAACATCTTATCGATTATTTCTACCGATTCGCTTGTCTTGCGAGCAAGCTCTTTGACTTCGTTAGCTACTACAGCAAAACCTTTGCCTGCTTCACCTGCACGGCTGGCTTCAATAGTGGCGTTCAGAGCAAGCAAGTTAGTTTGCTCGGCAATGTTCCCGATAAGTTGACTTATTTCGCCAATCTTTTCAGAGGCTATTGAAAGGTTTTCGATTACCTTTACGGTATGGCGGGCTTTCTCTGTAGCTTCAAGGGTCTTTTCACGAGAAAGGCTAGTATTGCGAGAAATTTCTACCACGGCGCCGTTCATTTCTTCCATAGCCCGTACTACGTGATTAACCATTTCGTTTGTTTTTTCTGCAGACTGAAGAAGCGATTTCGTACCTTCTGAAGTTTTTGTAGCTACTTCATTCATATTTTCGGATTCTTGATGCAATTTGCGGGATTCAAGACCGACATTTTCTGTATGTGATTTAGCTTGAGCTATCATTTGTCGCATTCGGTTGATAAAAGCATTTACTAAGGATGCCGCTTCATCTATTTCAGTACAAACGGCCTTCTGGTAAACTTTACATTCTTTACAGTCTTTATATTCTCCCTCGGTAATCTTTTGGCAATCAGGATTTGTAGCATAGCTACCAGATATATACCAACAAGGCACTTCTTTACTATAACTGCGACAATGGGTTTCTTTACAGCCCATTTCTTCGGAACAATTAAGAGCCTTTATCGGGAGTTCTCGAGTGAGGTCTGCTTCTCCTACAGCAAGATCTTGCAATTTGGTGCAAAGAAAACGAATTGGTCTTATCGCTACCTTTTGCAAAAGTAAAGTGAGGGCTAAAACAGAAAAAATTAAGACTTACCGAACTTAAGAGAGAGATAGCATCTTCGTGGCCGATTTCTGAAGAAAGCTTTTACATATAATGACGATGTAAAAAGAGAAACAAAATAGCTTCAACCACTAGAAAAACTATCACCGGAAAGAGAATTCGGACCTTTACATCTCTTAAATAAGACTTCCATCTTCCAAACATAAACAACATCCTTTTTTAATGCGCTCCTCCATGAAGAAGAGGCCGAAAACGAAAGGCTTCTACTCACTTCTCTTGTATGACAGCTCTTACACACTTTCTTCATATTCTCATGAGAAGCCCAAATGTCTTTCGGATCTTCGCTTTTGATGTGCTTGGATCCAGGCCCATGACAGGCCTCACAACCTACATTTTTCAAGTCCGGAGTAGAAAGCTCATCTGTAAAGCCACCGGGTTTTCCATAACCGGTAGTATGGCATTGATAACAATTTTTAATTTCATTTGCGGTAAGTTTGTCGCGCATTTTGGTTACAGCTTCGAATGAATGGGCCTTTTTCGAAAATTTTTGGTAAGTAACATATTCCTCCTCGTGACAATCGGCGCAGGCTCGACTTCCTACGTAATGTTTTTGTTCTTCCTGAGCCAAAACCAGACTAGCTAAGAAAAGGAAGAGAAAAAGCCCCAAGGCAACCCGCCCTCCCATAACTACTCCTCCTTCCCTTTTTCTTTTTCAAAAAACCGTTTCGACTGATCGAAAAATTCACTAAAATTGAAGTAATTTTGGTATAAGTACTGAATAGAACGTCAAAAATGCAAAGGGTTAGAAAAATTGTCGGTCTGGCTCCTCTGGCAGGTTTTACCGAAAGTGCCTTCCGCAGGCTTGCTCGGGAGCTAGGAGCCGATTTTACTTGGACAGAGCTAATTAGTGGAGATTTTATATTGTCAAGGGGGATTAACCATCCCCAATTTCATATTTTTTTCGAAGAACGCCCTCTTAGATTTCAGCTCCAGGGAAGTAAGACCAAAAACCTGGTAGAGGCTGCCCAGAAGGTCCTTTATTCTCTTAAGCCTGAAGGGCTAGATCTCAATGCCGGCTGTCCAGCTAGGAAGGTTATTAAGACCGGGGCCGGGGCAGCTCTTCTCACAAATCTTCCTCTCCTATTTGAGATAGCCAAAAACCTCGCTGAAATAGCCCATTCCTTTGGAAGTAATTTTTCTGTGAAATTTAGGCTAGGATTTGCAGAAGACGAATTAGAAAAAATTACCGAAACTCTCCTTAAGGCCGGAGTAGATATTCTTGCACTTCATCCTCGTACGGCCAGTCAAGGCTTCTCTGGCAGAGCTCGCTGGGAGCGTATCCGAGATTTGGTAAAAATGGTCGGTGGGGAAGTGCTAGTTTTGGGAAGCGGAGATATTACTTGCCTTTCAGATCTTGAACGTTTTTTTAAAAACACCAAGGCTCACGGAGCACTTATCGGACGGGCGGCTCTGAAGAGACCCTGGATTTTTTATGAATGGAAACAAAAACATGAAATTAACTTTTCTCTTAAAGAGAGATTAGAACTCCTTAGGCGCCTGGAAAGCTATCTTAAGGCCTATCGCTCTTCTGAGGAAGTCTTAAAGACACTAAAACTTTGGATCCCTAAATTTTTAAAAGGTCTCCCTGGCAAGAGAAAGATCTTGCCTTTAGTCCTCAAAGCCTCCACTCTTTCGGATTTTTGGCAAGCTCTTCACCTTTTGGCTTCTTCAACCGATGCAAAATATAAATGAAGGCTGAAATTTTACGCCTTATTAACCGTCTTAAACGGGTAGCTAATTTCCCGGTTTTTAGGGAAAGTGTCCAAAAATTACGACACTTTCGCACCGAGGTTGAAGCCACTCCAGAAAGGCTCGTCCGCATTGTATTATTGGACCCAGGACTTTGCTGTCAGGTGCTAAGGGCGGGGAATTCGGTCTTTTTTAACCCGAGCGGCTATCCTCTCAAAACTATTTCTCGGGCGGTGGTAGTAATAGGATTTCAAAACCTAAAACTATTAGCGGAAAGTTCTCCCACGGTGAAAGACGAAGTCCTTGAGAGGGGAAACTTTTCACAGGAAATAGCCATCTCTATACTTTCTGCCCATCTTGCCGCTAAAGCGGCTCGCAAAAAAGGTTTACCCGGAGAGGAAGCATATCTAGCCAGTCTCTTTAAACGGCTTGGAAGGCTCATCCTTCTTCTTTACGCGCCTTCCTTTTACCAAAAAATTCGGGCCCAAGTTCCGCGGCGTAAAAAAGAATTTTTCCACCTCGTAGGTGAAAGACTTGCCAAACAATGGAATCTTCCAGATAACATTTTACAAAACCTTGAAGGGAGAGAACTTTATATCCGCCCACGGAAATTAGGCCATCTTTGTCTCTATGCCGACATTTTGGCTGCTGGTCTCGTCTCCGGCAAGGGGCCTTTAGGATGGCAAAATCTCTTTGAAACCCCCCAAGAGATCGAAGAAGTTCTCAAAAAGTTGGCAAGTACAGGCGGACACCTGCCACGGAGTATCCTTGAAAACTTTGCGATAAAAATTCCAGCAGTTGAAAAGCCAGAAGAAACTTTTGTCTTTGGTCCTTTCCTCCCAGAAGAAGCCCTTAATCTGTCCCAAAAAGTTCTTCATACTCTTTGCGAAGAAATGTCTGCCCGGGGAAGACTTTTTTACCGGGAGGGAGAAAAAATCTTCGCCTTAGAAGGAAAAGTCGATAAAGAAGAAAAACTTAAGTATTTCCTTCTCAAAGGAGAAATTATCAATGAAGACGGTCAAGTTTATATCCCTATAAGTTTTAAAGGAAATCCCGCCTTAATTTTGCTTTTAGAAAAAGATAGCTTTCTTCCACCAGAAGAGATGCGGGGCTTAGAACTTGTCAAACGCACATTGGAAAGTCTTTTAGAAAGACTTTGAGTTTGGAGGAGGAAGTTTCAAGATTTTTAAGGGTGGAAGGGCCGCAGGGGAAACATCTAAAAGAGCAGCCATCACCTCTTCAGCCCTTACGCCTCCTTGCTGGGGCTCAAACAAGACCAATCTTATAGTTTGTGGATTGAGCAGAGAAAGGGTAACCACGTAAGGGCGAACATCAATTTTCTTTATTTTTTTCCCGCGGCGCACCTCAAGAGGGTAGCTTCGAGAGGCAAGAAAGGCCTTTATTTTTTCTTCTCCGATTTCTACATTTTCAGGAAGGATAATTTCATAGATTACCTCTTCTGGCACTAGCAAAGCCATTTCCGGAGGGGAAGGTTTTACTTCTTTTATTTTAAGAACCTCGGGCAGCTCGGAGTTTAAGCTTTTTTGAATCTCTGAAGGACTAAGTTTTTTTATTAATTCTAAGGCTGCCACCTCAAAAAGGCTTTCCACTCCCACAGGCAGAGCCCGGGCAAAAGAGATTTTTGGCAAAGGATGAAAACCTTCAGAGAAGGCCATGGGAAGGGCTGCCCTACGTAGGGCCCGGTGGAAGACCCGCATGAGTTCTAGCTGAGAAAGAAAGCGGGCCCACCCTCGCTTTTGATAAACCAAACGATAAGTAAAACGCCCTTCCTCTTTGCGCACCGGAGGCCTTATTTCCGGGACTTCACAATCTTTGGCAAGCCGATTCTTTATTTTTTGGAAATCACAAACCCCACATTTTAAACAACGGTTAAAGCGGCAATCCGGGCTCGTCTCTCCTTGTAAAGATTTCTTTCTTTCTTGCAGGAGGAAATTTTTGGATACACCGAGATCAATGTGATCCCATGGCAGGGGTTCCTGAACATTTCGTTCTTTGAGATACCCGGAGAGATCTATCCCCAAGGCTTTAGCGGCATCAATCCAAAGCTCAAACTGAAACTCATCGCTCCAGCCATCAAGCCTTGCCCCCCGCCTGAAAGCCTCGTAAACAAGAGCCGAAAGCCTTCTATCTCCCCGAGAAAAGACCCCTTCCAAAAAACTCTGCTCCGGCTTGTGCCATTTAAGTTTGAGCTTGCGCCCCTTAAGTTTTGCTCGTAAAAAGGAAAGCCTCGCCCGTGTTTCCGCAAGACTTATCTGTCTTTCCCACTGAAAGGCAGTATGGGCTTTGGGAACAAAAGTAGAGACCGAAACATTTACTGCAGGACCATCTTTTCCCTTAACCCGAGTGAGCCTGCGGGAAAGGCCCACAATACCTTCGAGATCCTCTGGGGTTTCAGTAGGAAGACCAACCATAAAATAGAGCTTGAGATGGCGCCAACCAGCCTCAAAGACCGTTCTAGCAGTCTCAATAAGGGCCTCTTCGGAAATGTCTTTGTTGATAACCCGCCGTAGTCTTTCGGTACCTGCTTCAGGAGCCAGAGTGAAGCCCGTCTTCCGCACCTTTTGAATTTCCCGTATGATGGTCTGGTTCAGGCTTCCCACCCGTAGAGAAGGAAGAGAAATCGCCACCCGTTCTGGTTCAAAACGGCGGTTGAAGGTGACGATAAGCTCGGTTAGACAAGAGTAATCGCCAGCAGAAAGTGAAAGAAAAGAAACTTCATCCCAGCCGGTAGCCGAAAGACCCTCTTCTGCCATCTCAAGAAGACGCCGAAGAGACCTCTCCCTTACGGGTCGATAAATACTGCTTGCCTGACAAAAGCGACATCCCCTAGTACAACCACGAGAAATTTCGAGAGCCAGACGATCATGGGCAATCTCTGCCCAGGGCACCGGAGGGCGATATGGGTAAGGAATCACATCAAGGAAAGGGATTATCCGACGATGTATCTTTTCGTAACCTGTCTTTAAAGGCCGGAGCTCTTTAAACCTTTCCCCTTCATAAAGGGGCTCAAAAAAAGAAGGAACATAAAGCCCGGAGAGCCGGGAAAGTTCTTCGAGGAGTTCCTGACGAGAGGCTCCAGCCTCCTTGGCTGCCAAAATCTTTTCCACCACTTCTAAAATGGCCTCTTCCGCCTCGCCAATGATGATGGCGTCGTAAAAGTCTGCTATCGGCTCCGGATTGGCAACTGCAGACCCCCCTCCTAAGATAAAGGGATCTTCTGTAGTACGATCTTTTGCCCAAATCGGAATCCCGGAAAGGTCTAATAGATTTAAAATGTTTGTAGCACAAAGCTCATAAGGATAGCTAATCCCGAGGAGATCAAATTCTTTAAGTGGCCTTTTGGCCCTTAAGGAAAGAAGAGGTACTCGCTCTTTGCGTAATACTTCTTCCAGATCGCGGGCCGGGGCGTAGGCTCGATCTACAAAAATGCCCTCCTGTTGGGAAAGGATAAGATAAAGAATCTGGAGCCCGAGATGAGACATCCCCACTTCGTAAAGGTCGGGGAAGACAAGACAGACTCGTAAGCGAGCCTCTTCAAAGGTGGTGGTCGGTTCTGTATTGAGCTCAGCACCCAAATAACGAGAAGGTTTCCGTACCCGAGCGATAATTTCTTCCCAACGCTTTTGCCAGTCTGTCATCTTTTAACCTGCATCCCCATGTTTTTCTAGAGACATTACCGTGCTATGATGCCAAAAACTTGGGAGTTTGGAACCTTGAAGCGGCCAGTTTTACTTAAAGAACAAGGAAAATATATCCTCTCTTGGATCGAAAAGAAAGAAATTCCTGCCAAAGCCCTTCTCTTTGGAGGTTTTTCTAAGGAGGCCACTGCCTATGGGCCACCCCCTTCTCCCACCCTCCTTTTGAACACCTCCTTTTTTGACTCTGAAAACCTTCTCCTTTTAGCGGAAGCAGAAAAGAACCGTCTTGAAGAAAACGTCTTTAAAAGCTATTTCCAAGACACCCGCGAAAAACCGGTGGCCGTAATTTCAAAGCGGCCCCAGGTACTCAAGCACTTTCTTGACGTTTACGGGGGACTTTTTCAGGCCAAGCCTTTTTGTCTGACCAAAGACCCAGCATTTCCAGTTATTGAAGAACTTGCTATCACTCTGAAAAATGGCAAATACTGTCTTTCCTATCTCCTTTGGTCTCCGCTTCAGGAAGAAAAATGTAGCCTCTGCGGCCTTTGTGGACGCCTTTGTCCTCAGGAGGCCATCTTAGCCGGACCGGTGATAGATCTTAGACGTTGCGATTTTTGCCGGAAATGCGAGAAAGAATGCCCTGAAAAGGCTCTTGATCTTTCTCGTTACGAAAAAATCGCTGAAGAATTCCATTTTTTACTTTTTCTGGAGGAGATTCCTCCAGAAATTCCCCAAAAAAGGGGGCGCCTTTACGGGCCTGAAGAATTAGAAGAATTTTTTTCTCGCCTTGGAAATTTTGAAATCACGGAAACTCTTCGTTTTCGAGAAGATATTTGCCAGTTCATCTCCCGTTTTGGTTTTGGTTGTCGGCTCTGTTTCGAAAACTGCCCCCAAAAAGCCTTAGAAATAGAAGAAGGCCTCGTGATAGACCAGTTTCTTTGTGAAGATTGCGGCCTTTGCGTAGGTTTATGCCCCACCGGAGCACTAGATTACACCCCTTTTGAAGAGCGGAGCTTTGTTTCATATCTTAACAAACTTCCTCTTGAAGGACGCACGGTGGTAGTGGGGAGAGAGGAAGAACTTTGGCAATTTTTCTGGAACCGACTTTTCCCTGAAAAAGGAAATTTCTTTTTCCTCACCCATGAAGCCCCTGATGCCTTGGGACTCGCGCAGCTTTTTTCTTTCTTGGCAAAAGGCGTAACAAAAGTGATTTTACTTTCTACTCAGAATTATAACCTAAAAGCAGCCTGCGAGATAGCCTCCCATCTGTTTAAAAGAGAGCCTTTTAAGGCCGTTAGTCTAGAAAAATTGGGCCAAGAATTATATTCTCACGAGGATCCCTTTTTTTGCCTTCCGGAGCTTCCTTCCTACCAGGGGCGAAGACTCTATCTCAAAACGCTCCTTTACAAAATTTGGGAAAAGTTTGGAAAACCACATTTCGACCTGGCAAGAGAAGATTTTGGCTGGGTAGAACTTGATATAAAAAAATGTACCCTTTGTCTGGCTTGTCTCAACGAATGTAGGCAAAATGCCCTTTCAGCAGACGCAGAAAATTTTGCCCTTATCTTTGAACCGGCCCTCTGTGTAGCTTGTGGTGTTTGCGAAAAGATCTGTCCAGAAAAGGCCCTAAGATTACGGAAAGGGCTCTTTTTGCGGGAAGATTTCTTTAAAAAGCTAGTTTTGGCTCAAGATGAGCCGGTCCTGTGTCGGCGTTGTGGTAAGGTTTTTGGAACTAAAAAGAGCCAAGAAAGGGTCCGCCAAAGCCTTTTTTCTTTAGGCAGGTTTACAGAAATACTTTCTCTGCTGGACTATTGTGAAGATTGCCGGGTAAAAGAAATCTTTGAAAAGGCGGAATAGCTTATGGAGGTCTCCCGGGCTCGAAGTATCCTTTATGATCTCTTTGCCCTCTTTTTTCTGCCGGATTTTAACGAAGAAAAATACACCCTGGCCTTAAAAATAATTCAAAATTTACCCCAGACCGGGGTAGAATCTTTTGATAAGGCCTCAAAGGCCCTAAAAGAAGCCCTTTGTAGGCAAAAGCCTTCCGAGATTCGAGAAGAATTTGAAAAATTTTTTATTGTCCCCTTTGAAGGAGAACAAATCCCGCTTGAAGCTTCCTACTACCTAGATGGCAAAATCTTCGGCCCGAGTTTAGTAAAATTGCGCCAACTTCTAGAGCGGTTGGGGCTTGCAAAGGTGGAAGAAATTCCAGAACCTGAAGATCACTTAGGAGTACTTTTGGCTTTAATGGCGGAAAGCGCCCGTCAAAAGAGCTTGATCGAACAACGTGAATTGTTCTATAACTTTCTTAGGCCCTGTGTTTACGGGGTAAGTAAAAGGCTTGGCAAAAAGAATTCTTTTTATAAGACTGTAGTAAAGATGCTTGAGGCCTTTTTAGAACTTGAAGCGCGCTTTTTTGAGGAAGCTTAATTCAGGAGGGAAAAATGGCCAAGGTTGATAAACCTAAAAGATCTTTCATCAAAAAGGCCCTTTTAGCTGCCGGGGCAGCATTGGCCCTCTCCGGTCCTCGCAAAGTGAAAGCCCAGAAGTTGACACCACAAGAAGATGAAATCCTTTACCGGGAGACCAAGGCCTTTAGGGCCTACTATGAATCTTTGCGGCGTTAAGGAGGAAAAAATGGGAGCCAAAAAGGTCTTCTCTAACCCTGCCAAAATAGCAGGCAAACCTATCACCCTTAATCCTAAACTAGCCCGAAGGGCCTTTCTCAAGATTGCAGCCGCCACTGCTGGCCTTACAGGCCTTGCCCTTTCAAGTAAGATCGTTCGGCGCACCGAGGCCAAAGAGAGGCCCAAGACCCCTTATCCAGGCTCTAAAATCATCCGCACCATTTGTACTCACTGTGCTGTAGGGTGTGGCATTTATGCTGAGGTGCAAAATGGGGTCTGGGTACGCCAGGAAATCGCCCAGGATCATCCTATCTCTCGGGGTGGCCATTGCTGTAAAGGAGCAGGCGCCATAGACATGGTAAGAAGCGAAAAGCGGCTCAAATATCCCCTGAAACGTGAAGGAGGCCGCTGGAAAAAGATTTCTTGGGAACAGGCTTTTGATGAAATCTGTTCCAAGCTTCTTGAGATCCGCGAAAAATATGGCCCAGATGCCGTACATTGGAACGGCAGTGCCAAGGTCTCAACAGAGATGGCTTATTTGCAGAGAAAATTAGCAGCTTTCTGGGGGACCAATAACATCGATCACCAAGCCCGTATCTGACATTCCACCACGGTGGCAGGTGTCGCCAACACGTGGGGATACGGAGCTATGACCAATAGCATGAACGATATCCGGCACTCTCGGTGTATTTTTATGATTGGCTCTAACGCCGCCGAGGCCCATCCCGTGGCTTTACAACACATCCTTTACGCCAAAGAAGTAAATGGGGCCCCTCTTATCGTGGTTGATCCGCGTTTCACAAAACTTGCAGCCAAAGCAACCGAATACGTGCGAATCCGACCCGGAACAGACACGGCTTTTCTTATGGGACTTATCAACTACATTATTGAAAACGACTGGCACGACAAAGAATTCATCCGTACTCGAGTGGCTGGTTTTGAAGAAATGCGCAAAGTGGCTGCCCATTATACCCCTGAGGTGGTGGAAGATATCACCGGAATTTCCAAAGAACAGCTTGCTCGGGTAGCCAAACTCCTGGCTACATATCGGCCTGGCACGGTAATTTGGTGCATGGGTATTACCCAACACCATATCGGTTCGAGTAACACCAGGGCTTGTTGCATCCTGCAGCTTGTCCTCGGAAACATGGGGGTTTCAGGTGGGGGGACCAACATTTTTCGAGGTCACGATAATGTGCAGGGAGCCACAGATGTCTGTGTACTTTCCCACTCTTTGCCTGCTTATTACGGGCTCAAAGAAGGGGCCTGGAAACACTGGTGTAAGGTATGGGGAGTAGATTTTGAATGGATAAAGAGTCGCTTCCATAATAAAGAATATCTGCACAAAAAGGGCTTCACTCTTGCCCGCTGGTACGAAGGGGTAATTCAGGAAGATAAAATCACTCAGTATACGCCTATCAAGGCGGTAGTTTTTTGGGGATGCGCCTCAAATTCCCAATCCCAATATCACAAACTCAAAAGAGCGCTTGACAAGTTAGACCTTGTGGTAATAATCGACCCCTTCCCGACTACTACCGCTGCCATGTGTGAGAAGGATAACGTTTATATTCTCCCCTCTACCAGCCAATATGAAACCGAAGGAAGTGTAACCAGCTCTTCCCGTCAGGCTCAGTGGCGCTACAAAGTGGTAGATCCCATTTATGAATCTAAGACCGACTACGAAATTATGGAGGAATTTGTTAAACGGTTTGGTTTTGCAGACAAGTTCTACAAAAATATCAAAAAAGTACCAGAAGACGTCACAAGAGAGATTGCACGAGGAGCCCTCACGATTGGTCTTTGTGGTTGGCTTCCGGAACGAATAAAGAAACACACTGATAATTGGCACACTTTCGACGTAGATACCTTACAGGCCAAGGGAGGGCCCTGTGATGGTGAATATTACGGTCTTCCTTGGCCTTGTTGGACGGAAACCCACCCCGGCACCCCGATCCTTTATGATATCTCGAAACCGGTAACCAAAGGAGGGTTGCCCTTCCGGGCTCGTTTTGGCACGGAATATACCTACCCTGACGGGCGCAAAGAAAACCTGCTTGCAGCTCCAGGGGTGGCCAACCCGGGAAGTGAAGTAAAAGGAGGATATCCGGAATTTCCGGGCTGGAAAACTGACATCAATGTTATTAAAGAGGCTTTAAAACGTGGAATGGCTCCTTTTGGTAATGCCCGGGCTCGATGTTATTGCTGGAATTTCCCTGATCCTGTCCCGGTACATCGAGAACCTCTTCATTCTCCACGATCGGATCTCATCAAAAAATACCCCACTTATCCCGACAAGCCGGATCATTATCGAGTTTACACCCGCTTTGCCAGCGAACAAAAAGTGGCGCTTTCCAAAGAATTTCCACTTATTCTCATTACCGGACGGATGGTAGAACATATGGGAGGTGGAGCAGAAACGCGCAGCAACAAGTATCTGGCTGAACTTGCCCCTGAAATGTACGCCGAAATCAACATCAAAGTAGCAAATGATTACGGTATCCGGGATGGAGAATATTTTTGGATAGAATCTCCTGAAGGAGGAAAAATCAAAGTCAAAGCCAAGGTTACCGACCGGGTAGATGAAAAAACGATTTTCTTACCTTTTCATTTTGGTGGGTTTTTCATGGGGAAATCTTTGGCCCATAATTATCCTGAAGGGCACGTACCTTATGCCTTGGGGGAACCAGCAAATATTGTTACGAATTATGGCTACGACATTATTACCCAAATTCAGGCCACCAAAGAGGGCCTTTGTCGGATAAGAAAGGCTTAGATTAACCCCCGGCGGAACCGCCGGGGTTAAATCAAAGGAGGCACTCATGGCAAGGATGAAATTTCTTTGTGATATTGAGCGTTGTATTGCTTGTAATGGTTGCGTGGTGGCTTGCAAAGAAGGGCACCAACTACCAGTCGGAATCAATCGTCGCCGGGTAGTAATAATTAACGAAGGGCAACCCGGGGAGAAAAGCATTTCTATTGCCTGTATGCATTGCTCTGACGCTCCGTGTATAGCCGTTTGTCCGGTAGGTGCTATTTACCAACGAGAAGACGGTATTGTCCTTGTAAACAAAGACATTTGCATAGGTTGTGGATACTGCTTTATGGCTTGCCCTTTTGGAGCGCCACAGTTTCCACGGGGTAATGCTTTTGGTGCCCGAGGCGCCATGGACAAATGCACTTTTTGTGCTGGAGGCCCTGCTCCTACTTTTTCTGAAAAGGAGCGCCGTCTTTACGGACAGAATCGCATTGCTGAAGGCAAAGTGCCTCTTTGTGCTGGAATGTGTTCTACCAAAGCTTTGTTAGCAGGAGACGGAGCCGTAATAGCAGACATCTTTCGCGAAAGGGTAGCCCGACGCGGAAGCGGAATCGCTTGGGGTTGGTCAAAAGCCTACAAGGAATAAAATATGAAAAGAGCCATTTTAGGGAGCCTTTCCTTTTTTGCTTTTTCAGCTGTGGCCCTTGGGGCAGAAATTCTTCGCCCCTCTGGGCCGATCTCGCCGGTTGCTGTTTTCCGAAAATTAAACGCCCTCCTTCTGGATGCCTGGCCAGATGAAGGAGCAACTTTTATCAAGTCTGTTTCTTCCTTTAAGGATTATTATCTCTATATAATCCTCGGCCTCTTCGGGATTTTTTTACTTCACTATTTTATTTTTGGACCGCGAAGGTTTCTCCACCGGGGGGAGAAAGTTGCCTATTATGGCTTTTTTACCAGGTTTGTCCATTGGGGAGCGGCGGTTAGCATGACTTTTCTTGTGGCTTCAGGGCTTGCGGTTTTATTTGCCAAGGTCTTTGGAGGAGGCCCTTTAGTAATGGGACTGCGAAGTGTTCATTTAGCCGCAGCCTTTGTTTTCGCCATCTTCGCCGTTTTTCTTTTTCTTTCCTTGGTGAAGGATATGTTCCCTGCACCTTATGACTTGAAGTGGTTTTTGATCTTAGGGGGATATCTTACCAGGAAGCCCCGACCTGTACCCGCTGGAAAGTTTAACGCTGGGCAGAAAATGTGGTTTTGGGTAGGCACTGCTGGGGGGCTCGTAATGTTTTATACCGGCTATAAGCTCTATCAATTTACTGCTCCGGTGTCGTACTTGCGCGAACTTCTCAAAATCCATCTTTATCTTGGGCTTGCTGTGGTAGGGCTTTTTCTCATCCATCTTTATATGTCTGTTATTGCTGTCAAAGGGGCTCTCCAAAGCATGCTTACAGGCTTTAAAGATGTAGAAGAAGTGGCCAAAATGCACCCCAAATTTTACGAAAAAATCCGCAAAGAATTTTAGCCCTTCTGAAATTGTTTTAAACCCCCTTCAAAATAAATAAAACTTGCTGTAATAAGGCCTCCCCCCATTAAAGCATAAAGAAAACCCAAAAGAGGCCGGGGAAGACTGGATCTTCTCAAGGTTATTCCCAAAACAATCATTATTGCAATGATGAAGTAACTTTTTAAAGGTTGAAAAGCAAAACAACAAATTCTTTCTGGTTTTTTATCCAGCCGCTTGAGATTACGAAAAGCAATTCTTGCCAAGCCCCAACGACCCACAAAATAAGAAGCCAGAAGGGCCAAAATTAGCAAAAGCATTCCCGAAGAACCCAAGGGCTCTAACCAAAAAAAGGCCCTCATACAGAGGAAAAGCCCTACAGCAAGCCAGAGAAGGCCTGAAATAAAATAAAGCCATTTTTTCTGAACTTCTGGTTTAGGAAGCAAAGAGCCTGACCTTTTGGATATAAAACTTCAGAATAAAAGGCGCTGCCAAAGTAGTAAAAGCTACCACGGCTATCATAATAGTATATAGGGTCTGGTCAAAAATCTGACTCAAACGTCCAAACTCGGCAAAAATAATGCCTACTTCGCCACGAGGAACCATTGCCAGACCTACGAAAAATCTCTCCTTTATAGGTCCACTTATAGCAAAGCCTGCCACGGCTTTGGTGAAGAGAGCAACTATAGAAAACATTAAAAAGTAAAACACAAAATGCCAGTCGAGCTCTATAGCTCGAAAATTGATCTCAAGCCCTACATAAACAAAAAAGAGAGGAGTAAAAACTAAAATTAGAGGGTCAATAATACTTTTAACGCTCTTAAAAGTGGCGGGGGAGACTCGAAGACTTGCAGCAAAAGGCACTACAAACCGCCGCGAAAAAGCCAGACCTCCGGTAAAGGCCCCTAAAATTTCAGGGGCACCAAAACGTTTTGCCAAATAAGCTAAAAAGAAAATAAGAGAAAGGATAGTAGAAGGCACAAAATCGTAGCTTTTGAGTTTACGTGCTAAAAAATCTATAAGGAGAGCAATAATATGAGCGGCGAGGGGCGCCAAGAAAAAGAAAGTAAAAATGTAAAAACCATAGGTAAAAGTAGTTAAAAAACCTAAAGTCCCAGTTTGAGCAAATTCATAGAGAAGAGTAAGAAGAAGTACTCCCAAGATATCATCTACTACTGCTGCAGCTAAAACAATTTGAGCGCTTCTCGTTTCTAAATGGCCTAGATCATGTAAAATACGCACTGTAATACCAATACTAGTAGCAGCAAGTGTACCCCCAATAAAAAGAGAGGCTGTTCCTGAAAGCCCCATAAAGTAACGACCTATTGCAAAACCAAACACAATGGGTAGAAAAGCCCCTAGAATCGCAACACAAAAGGCCTGAAACCCTGTCCGGCGTAAATAACCAATGTCAACTTCAAGTCCAATCTCGAAAAGGAGAAGAATAATGCCTATTTCTGCCAAAAATTTGAGGACAGCCTGAGGTTCCACCCAGCCCAAAAAACTAGGCCCTAAAAGTAGGCCTGTGAAGATTTCTCCTAAAACAGAAGGAACCCCAAACCTATGAAAAAGGGTACCAAAAAGCCGGGCTAAGAAGAAAATAAGAGCCAAATTTAACAAAAGGGTGTGGACGTCGACTTTCACTCTTTAGACCTCCTTCAAGATGATAGCCGAGATTTATTTTTGCAAAGGTCTCGTCTTGCCAGCTGCGTGTTTGCTTACTAGTTTTGCCTCCATGCTACCAGAGCTTTCTCAAAAGAAGAGATTTGTCCGTCAGAAATTTTCACGAGTAACAAGAAGATATGATCTCGTAAATACCTTGGGAAGTTTCGGATTAGATCACTGGTGGCGTTATCGCCTGGTCCAAAAAATTGGTTCTTATACCGGCCCTATCCTCGATCTCTGTGCCGGAACCCTAACCCTTGCCAAAGAAATTGTAAGGCAACGCCCGCGCCCAGTAATAGCGCTTGACATAACCTTAGAAATGCTCGCCTACGGAAAATTTCGTCTGGCCAGCCACCCCGCTACCAGCTTTATCTTTCTTGTCCAAGGAGATGCAGAAAATCTCCCCTTCCCGAAGGAAATTTTCTCTGCTGTCACCGTGGCCTTTGGAATCAGAAATCTTCCCCATCCTGATAGGTGTTTTACTGAGGTTTTTCGAGTCTTAAAACCCGGAGGAAAATTTGTAATTCTCGAATTTTCTCGTCCCAAAACGCCTATCTTCGCCTCTCTTTATCGCTTTTATCTCTTTCATTTCATGCCCCTTTTAGGCGGCAGCCTTACTGGCGACCGTGAAGCCTACGAATACTTGGCCCGTTCTATAGAAAGCTTTCCCTCGCCAAGGGAAATCTGCTACAGCTTAGAAGCCGCTGGCTTTCGAGAGGTAAATTTTGAAAATCTTACCTTTGGGGTGGTAAGTATCTATCAAGCCTCAAAAATTTAGGGTTCTTATTCTCCAATGACTCTTTTCTCAAGGCGTTGAATGCGACTCAAAAGATCAGCTGTAACTTCTCGGTTCTGTCTCATTCTCTCAATCTCTTGAGCAAGTTTGCCTACCTGGAAGGTAAGTTGATCCACTCGTGTATTAAGCCCGTCTATCCGACCGGCAAGCTCTGCTCGCACCTCACCAATCTGATTGGTAAGCTCTGCCCGTACATCACTGATCTGATCGGTAAGTTCTGCCCGAAATTCGCTGATTCGACCGGTAAGCTCTGCTCGCACCTCCCTGATCTGAGCGGTAAATTCTGCCCGTACTTCCCTAATTTGGTTCGTAAGCTCTGCACGTACTTCGTCAATACGTTTGTTAGTTTCATCAATACGACGGCTCTGATCTACCAGATGGCGATTTATGTCGTCGAGCCGCTTGTTGGTGATCTCCATCTGGCTGCGCAGCTCATAACTTTCTTTGCGAATATCTTCAAGCTTCGGCAAAACAAGCTCTTTAAGAGCAGCCCTTACGGCTTCTTTAAGATCCATACTTCCCCACGACAAGCTTTAGAGATCTTACGAAGCTCGGTTTCAGCTTATAAAGCTTTTAAATTCATTTTATCCTAAAACGACAAAAAACAAAAAGAGTTTTAATATTGGGGACATTAAACGCCGACATCGTAAAGAATCCGTTCCTATTTTTCGGCGAAAAAACAGGATGGATCCCAAAGAGTATCTCGCCAAAAGTGCTCCAGTGATAAAAAAATTGTAGTCTTCTTTTTCGTTTAAATTTAAAATGAACAAATTCTCAAAATTATTGGAAATCAAAGAAGCTAGATTCTCTCTTTATTTTTCTGCTCTAAAACTTCGGTCACAAATTGATTAGCCAGCTCCCGGAGCTTCCTCCCTTTTACCAATCCGTCTAGCCAAGGTAGAGGAATCTCTGCGAGACCATAATAAAGACCAGCCGCCGCCCCTGCTATGGCTGCCGTAGTATCAGTATCGCCCCCCAAACGTACTGCAAGTTTTACGGCTTCTTTAAAGCTATTTGTGTGAAAAAGAATCCCGAAAGCGGCTAAAAGGGTATGAACCACATAACCTGAAGTTTGAAGCGCCTCTACAGGAAGAGAAAACAATGAACCATCCCAAAGAGGGGTAAAATGTAATGCCTCTCGCGAAAAAAGACGATTTTCTTTGCAGAGGCTAAGACCTTGCGCCCTTACATAAAGGAGAGCTTCCGTAAGTTTTTGGCCGAGGATAAACCTCTGGAGGAGAAGGGCATAAAGTCCACAGGCCAGAAACACCCGCGGATGGGCATGAGTGAGGGAAGAAGCCTCCCAAACCCGGGCTAGTAACGTCTTTTCGGAGGCGTCTCCATACCATAAAACTATTGGAAGAAGACGCATAAGACTGCCATTTCCACAATCTCTTTCCCCTCTTCCTCCAGCATGTTCCGGAAGGATACCACTTGCAAAACGCAAAAGAGCCTTTCTAGTAGCCTTTCCTATCCCGATAGCCTCTCCAAAAGGCGTAAAATATCCTTCCTTTAACCAGCGCCAAAAACGAAAAGCAAGATCCCTAAGATTAAGTCCTTGGCAGACTAAAAGACTTTCTACCGTAAGAAAAGTTAGAGAAGTATCATCAGACCAAGTACCAGGAGGAAATTTCCCACGCTGAAAATAACAAAGATTTATCTCAATTAAATCTTCAAGCCTTAATCCTTCAAAAGGAAAACCCAAAGCATCCCCTATTGCTAAGCCTAGAAGGGAAGCAAAATATTTTTCCTTTAAGGACCCTTGCATGATTAGGGCCTCCAGAATCCTCTAAATCGGAAAGTAAAGCTCACAGAAGTTTACATTTGGAGCGGCCTTAAGCTCCAAGCCCTTTGCGAGACAGATAGCCTTTCATGAATTTTTTTATCCGTTCGTAAGCACGTTCTAAAACATCTTCAGGAGGCAAAAATACCACCCGAAAGTGAGCTGTCCCGGGCTTTTGGCCAAAACCGCTCCCGTGGACAACTACCACTCCAGTCTCAGCAATGAGTTCTTTTACAAAATCGCGATCCGAAACACCGGGAATATCAATTTTAGGGAAGGCATAGAAAGCCCCTTCCGGCTTCACACAAGATATACCAGGAATATCATTCAACATCTCTACGGTAAGATCTCGCCGGCGTTCAAGTTTTTCCAAGACCTCCTGAAGATGGCTTTGGTTACCGTTTAAGGCCACAGGAATAGCATATTGCTTAGGATGACTAGTAGAAAGGCGCGCACGAGCCAGCTTATGAATGGCCTCTACAAAATCTCTTACCACTTCCCAAGGGCCAGAGACTATTCCCCAGCCAATACGAAAACCCGGGGCTAAATAACATTTGGAAAGGCCGTTAAAGGTAACCATCGGGACTTCTGGGTCTAAAGAGGCGATGGAAATGTGCTTTTTTCCGTCAAATACCAGTTTGTCATAAATTTCATCCGATAAAATGACAAGTTGGTGTTTTTTGGCAATCTCTATGATACCGCGTAAGGTCTCTTCCGAATAAACAGCCCCAGTAGGATTGTTAGGGTTAATGATAACAATAGCACGGGTCTTTTCGTTTACTTTGGATGCAATATCATCCAAATCGGGCTGCCAAGCATTTTCTTCATCAAGGTAGTAGGGATTGGGCTCCGCCCCCAGTTTGGCCAAAATAGCCGTATAGAGGGGATAGCCTGGGTAAGGAACAAGAACATTTTCTCCCTCATTAACCAAAGCCGTAAGGGTAAAATCAATGGCTTCACTGGCCCCAGTGGTGATAAAAATATCCGCAGGCTCAATGCCCTTCTGTCTGGCTTCCTTGCGAATGGCACAAATAGCTTCATCTACTCCTTCTGAAGCTGAATAACCTGTAAGATTCTCACACATGGCTTGGTAAGTGGCCTCTACTAAAGGGGCTGGGGTGCGGAAATCATATTGGATTGGGTCTCCAATATTTAAAAAAAGAAGCTCCTTTCCTTTCTTGCGGGCCTCCTCCGCTACCAAAACAATGTCTCTTACGGCGTACTCAATATTTTCTGTACGTTTAGCCGGCTTAATCGGCTCAAAACTTCCTCTCATTTCCTCCACTCACCTTAAATAATGTCAAACTATGATAATGCCCCTCCTTCTGGCTGGTGTCAATGGGGCATTTCCTTAGAATTCCGGGAAGTTTATCTTATTAAGCAAATAAGAAATTATATTATCAAAAACAAAGATTAATTAATGGAAAAAGATATTATAAAAAGCATGTATCAAGGCCAAAAGAAGGGTGCTATATGCCAAAAGATGATGGCGTCTACGGGTAGCCTTGCCCCTAAGCATCGCAAAACCAATGCCTGCTGTAGAAAAGAGCAAGACGAGGAGTAACAACCCACTTATTAAACCAAAACTTGTCCCCTTTTCTTCGCCAGCCCAGACGGGACCTGTAAATCCCAAGAACCATATAAACGTTAGAAATAACATTCCTAACATTCCTAACATCTTTTTGGTTTTTAATATATTACTTTGGAGCATTTTTTGTCGACAGTATATTAGGATCCGTTCTCATTTTTTGTTCCGAAAAATGGGAACGGATCCTAATCTGACATTCTATATCCCCCAGTATAAAGGCGGGCTTCCCGCCTTTATACTTTTATTTGATAAAACACCTAAGCTTACGGCTCCGACTGGGATGGCGAAGTTTTCGAAGGGCCTTAGCTTCTATCTGACGAATTCTTTCTCTCGTAACTTTAAATTCTCGCCCCACCTCTTCAAGTGTGTGTTCTCCCCTTTCTCCAATTCCAAAGCGCATCCGCAAGACCTTTTCTTCTCGTGGAGTAAGGGTAGCCAAAACACGTCTGGTTTGTTCTACTAAACTTAAAGAAACTGCCACTTGGTCTGGAGCTGGCACCCGGGGGTCTTCGATAAAATCTCCAAGATGGGAATCTTCGTCTTCCCCCACCGGGGTTTCAAGTGAAATGGGCTCTTTGGCGATCTTTAGGATCTTGCGCACCTTCTCTACCGGCAGATCCATTCGTGCCGCAATTTCTTCTGGTGAGGGCTCTTGACCAGTTTCTTGGTAAATCTGAAGCGAAACACGAACCAACTTATTAATGGTTTCGATCATGTGGACCGGAATGCGGATAGTACGGGCCTGATCTGCAATAGCCCGTGTGATGGCCTGGCGAATCCACCAGGTAGCATAAGTACTAAATTTATAACCGCGGCGATAATCAAATTTTTCAACGGCCTTCATGAGACCAATATTTCCTTCTTGAATAAGATCCAAAAATTGAAGCCCCCGGCCGGTATACTTTTTGGCAATCGAAACTACCAAACGCAAATTGGCCTTAACGAGTTCTTCTTTAGCTCGTTTGGCCCGAAAGACCCCAATCTCAACTTCTTTGGCTACATTTTCGAGTTTTTTGACCGGAAGTCCCGATCTTTCTTCTGCAGCCTTAAGGGCCTTTTTGGCCAAAAGATAGCGGGCCCGCAGATTAAGAAATTGATCAATGTTTAGTCCAAGCCTTTCTGCTGCCTTTTCTATCTCAGAAAAATGGCCATTAGTTCGGGAAAAATAGGCTGTAAGCCTAGCAAGAGAATGCCCCGACTCCTGCGTACAGGCCCTGAGCTCTCTGTGGGCTTTGCGGACCTCCTCGAAGGCCTTGAGGACGGGTGCCGTAAGTCGCTCCAAACAACGTTTGTCAAGACGCACTTGAAGCAAGCGCGATAAGACCTCTTCTCGAAGCTTGTTAATCCGTTGGCGAATACGAAGACGGGCCTTTTTCTCCTCAAGTTTGGAAACTTTTTCTTCTAAAGAGAGAAGCTCTCTAGCCAGACTCCTGATCTCAAGCAATAAACCTTTAAGCCCTTGATTGCGCTCTTCAACCGCTTCTTCCTCTTCCATCAGATAATCATCAAGATCCCTTACAATCTCCCTGGCTTTAAGCCTTCCGGCAAAAAACTCTTCACAAATATTTAAGAGTTCTTCCACCGTGCCTCGAGCCTTAATCGCAGCCCTTAATGCTTGATGCTCTCCTTCTTCTATAATTTTGGCCACTTCTACTTCTTCTTCGCGGGAAAGAAGCCGTGCTTGCCCCATTTCCTTAAGGTAAATCTTTACCGGATCTGAACGGGAAATTTCTTCGATCACTTCTTCGGAGAGTTCTTCTGTCACAGATTCTTCCGGAACCACCTTTACATCTAGATTTTCTACAAGGTCTGCTACCTCTTCGAGTTGGGCTGCCAAAGGTTTAATGATGGAAATTTGTTTTGCCCGACGCCCCTCCTCAAAACCCCCAAGGCCGGCCAATTCTTTGGTGAGGT
Source organism: Thermodesulfobacteriales bacterium (assembly GCA_026986115.1). Taxonomy (GTDB): domain Bacteria; phylum Desulfobacterota; class Thermodesulfobacteria; order Thermodesulfobacteriales; family Thermodesulfatatoraceae; genus Thermodesulfatator. The sequence goes on along the minus strand of JALSPG010000067.1, from coordinate 7,201 downwards.
CTGCCATAAACCCCTCCCTCTAAGATTTTTCAAAATTTTAAAATTGACACCGAAGCTGTTGATATTCTTTAAGAAGCCTTAAGGCCTCTTCCTCTCGGCCAGAGGCCTCGGCCTCTTTAATAGCTTTAAGAAGGCTTTCTAACCGGGCCTTTCTCTGGCGCCGTATAAGCCAAACCTTAATCTCTACCGCTACTTTCTCGGGTGGTTCTCCTTCAAATGGCGGAGAAGACAAGAGGATTTCACTTAGAAGAGCCTGAAGCTCTAAATCTTCAAGAGCCAGATCAGCTGGCAAAGTATCCCGTGAGGCCTTGAGGATCTCCAAAAGGGCTCGCAGACGGGAATCCTTAACAACCTCTAAGAGCCCGACATCCCAAAGTTCTTCTAGATACCGAGGATAATGGACAACAAATTCCACGAGAGCCCTTTCAGAATAAGGAACAACTCTCTTGGGGCCGGAATTTCCGTCAGAAAATTTGAGACTTCGGCGAAGAGCAGATTCTGAAACCTGAAGTCTTTCTGCCACTTGGCTGAGCTTGAGTTCAAAAAGTACCGGATCTTTAATAGACTCGAGCACTGGTTGAAGTTCTTTAAAAAGGGCCAAACGTCCCTCAAGGCTCTGAGGAAACTTGGCCGCCAAATAACGAATCATAAAATCAAAAACCTCTTCGGCTTCCTCTTTGAGGGTGTAAAAGGCCCGTGGGCCATATTTCCTTACGAAACTATCTGGATCATGCCCTGCAGGAAGCAATATGACCTTGGGAAAGAGACCAGCATTGAAAAAAACAGGAGCCGCTCGCATGGCAGCCTTAAAGCCTGCCTCATCCGCGTCGAAGACCAAAAACCACTCTGCCTGAAGCCCTTTTAAAAGACGAACGTGTTGTGATGTAAGAGCAGTACCCAAAGTGGCTACACTTTCTTTTACACCAGATTCGTAAAGGGAAAGGAGATCGAGATAACCCTCCACCACAAAACCAAACCCTGCTTCTTTGATAGCGGCTTTGGTATGAGAAAAGCCGTAGAGGATAGCACTCTTGTGATAAACCAAAGTCTCTGGAGTGTTGAGATACTTCGGTTCTCCTGGACCGATAACCCGCCCTCCAAAGCCTGCCACTCTCCCAGAGCTATCCCAAATAGGAAAGATGAGCCTCTGGCGAAAACGATCGTAAAAACTACCATCTTCTCGACGCACTAAAAGACCAGCTTCCTCCGCAAGGGAAAGATCTACCCCGGCCAGACGCAAATGGGAAACCAGACTATCGTAAGAATCGGGAGCATATCCTAAGCCGAAAAGACGGGCTGTCTTTTCGGAAAGACCTCGCTCGTTAAGATACTCCCGGCCAATCTTCCCGGCTTCTGAGGCCCAGAGAAGATGTTCAAAAAAACGTCTGGCTTTTTCGTTGATTTCAAAAAGGACCTCTCTTTTTCCACTAAGTTCGCGATCAGGCAGAGACGATGAAATAGGGATATCAAACCGCCTGGCAAGCTCTTTTACCGCCTCGGCAAAATCAAGATTATGAAACTTCATGTAGAAGGTAATGACATCGCCCCCTACCCCGCAGCCAAAACAATGAAAAATTTGACGCTCCTCACTTACCGTAAAGGAGGGTTTTTTATCAGCGTGAAAAGGGCAAAGACCCAAATAGTTGCGCCCACTGCGTCTTAAAGAAATATGCTCCCCGATGATATCTACGATATTGGCCACCTCTTTGATGCGCCGGGCAACCTCTTTAAGCCCCACGCCTTCCCCCTTGATTGGCTAGCTCCACTATGGTTACTGCTTCGCCTCCCTCAAAGGGGGACCCTGGCCGCATGGTAGCTACTTGTTGATGCTCCTTAAGATATTGCCGGATAGCACGCAAAAGACGACCACTCCCAAGTCCGTGGACAATGGTGAGTCTTGATTTTCCGGAAAGAAAGGCCCGATCCAGAACTTTTTCAAGCTCACAAAGGGCATCTTCTACCGTAAGACCTATCAAATTAAGCGTCTCCGGAACTTCTTTTTCAGCGTCTATCTTAAAAGTGGCGTAAGAAGGCCTTGGTCCTTCTTCAGGTAATACTATAAGGTCTTTAAGCTCAACTTCCACCCTAAAAGGCCCCATCTGCACTTCTGCTATCTGCCCTTTAAGACGCAATACCCGCCCTTCCTGAGAAAAGCCTTTAAGCCTTACCCGAGCTCCTGCTCTTACAGGGAGAGAAACCACCTCCTCCGCAGAGGCCTCTTTGGCCTTTTGCTTCAAAAATTCGCCAAAAGCCAGACGCGCCTTCTTCTCCCCAATTTTGCGGGCCTTAAGACCTCTCAAAAATTCCTGAAATTCTTTTTCAAGTTCTTTAAGTTTCTCCTCCCATTTGTGGATAAGATGAGCCTCTTTTTGGGAGAAACGGGTCTTAAGCTCCCTTTCAAGCTCTTTAAGGGCTTTTCTCTCGCTTTCGAGGGCCTCCTTTTCCTTCAAAAGATTTTGTTTTTCGGCTTCAAGCTCCTTAAGAAGCCTTTCAAGCCCGAAAATTACCTCTTTGAAGGCTTCATCTCCCCGACCTAAATACTCTTGGGCCCGAGAAATTATCTCTGACGGAAGACCAAGTTTTTCGGCAAGTCTTAATCCCAAAGAAAGCCCGGCTACTCCATAAATTAAACGATAAGTAGGCTCACCGGTTTCTTCCTCAAAAGAAACAGCCAGTGGCAAAATCCAATCTTTAGTGAAAGAAAAGGCTTTTAAAGCTTCATAATGAGTGGTAGCAAAAACCCGGGCCCCTTTTTCATAAAGCTTTTCAATCACTGCCATGGCAAGAGCGGCCCCTTCTTCGGGAGCAGTGCCCCGACCAATCTCATCGAGGAGAAAAAGACACCCTGGACCGGCCTCCAAAAGGGCCCTTTTGAGATTTTTGACGTGGGCAGAAAAACTACTCTCACTATTGGAAAGATCTTGCTCATCTCCTAGATCTACAAAAATCTCTTTAAAGAGCGGCACCTCGCTCCCAGAGGCTACAGGAATAGGAAGCCCACATTGGGCCATAACCAAAAGGAGCCCTAACGTCTTAAGGGCTACGGTTTTACCACCCATGTTAGGACCGCTAACGATGACAACTGGCTTTTCTTCGGGAAAGAGAAAATCGTTTCGCACCACGTTGCGACCAGCAAGAAGGAGAAGAGGATGGGCTGCCCCCCACAACTTAATATCTCCAGCGGCCTTGTAAATAGGAATAGTACCCCCTAGACGTTCCCCTAAAGCCGCTTTCGCTTGTAGAATGTCTAACTCGGCAAAGATTTCCTCTAGCAAAAAGAGCTCCTCTGCAAAAGTAGCTATCTCCTGCGAAAGTTGCTTTAAGATCCTTTCGATCTCTCTTTCTTCTTCTCTACGCAGCCTTTCAAGTTCGTTCTCCAACTGGACAATCTCTAACGGCTCAATAAAAACCGTAGCACCACTGGCAGAAACGTCATGAAGAATCCCCGAAACTTTTCCTTTTGCTTCGGCCTTAATAGGAAACACATAACGCCCACGCCTCTGGGTAATAATTTCCTCCTGAAGGAGCCCTTCTTTAGCAAAACGCAGCAAAAGCTCCTCTAAACGCTTGCGCAACTGTTTCTCTAATCGTTTTTGAGCCTCTTTTAGCTCCAACAATGTGGAGGAAGCATCTGGACGAATTCCATCGGGAGCAAGAATTTTTTCTACATGACGTCTGAGCTTAGAAAGAGTAGGTAAAGAACGTAAGAGGGGCAAAAGGGCCTTCAAATCTTTAATTTTTTTGAGGTAAGAAGCAACCTCCCGTAAGGCCCAAAGATAGCGTCTTAAAACAAGGGCCTCTTCCAAGGAAATAACCCCTCCTTGAAGGGCCCGCTTTACCACCGGAGAAAGGGAAGGAAGTTCTGGCAGGGGAGGACGGCCCGCCTCTGCTAAAAGACGCATCATCTCCTGGACTTTAGACCCCAATTCATGGAGCTTTGTAAGTGAAACTAAAGGGCTCAGAGCTTCAAGTCGACGACGGCCAGGCTCCGTGCGCGCTTCGTGAAGGAGAAAATTTTTTAGCTTGGAAAATTCAAGTTTTTCAAGACTAAATGACTTCATGCCTTAAAAGGCAAAAATAAGGCCCGGTTTTGCCGGGCCTTATTTTCTTTAATATTCGCGCTGTTTCATGCGCTTTAGGCGTTTGAGGAGCCGCTTGCGAGCTGCCATGAGCTTCTTTTTGCGGCGCACACTGGGCTTTTCGTAATACTCCCGCTTTTTGATCTCAGAGAGGATTCCCGCCTTCTCACATGCCTTCTTAAAGCGCTTTAGCGCCTGCTCAAAAGGCTCATCTTCCCTAACAATTACGCCAGCCAAAAAACTCCCTCCCTCCGTTTTGAGTTATAGTGCCTTGCATAATAACACCCCTGGAAGGGGTGTCAACTAGAAGACTTTAAAAAATGAAGATTCATTCATTATTGATTCTCAGGATCACTAGAAAGACTAATATCTTGAAGAAAGGCCAAAATGTTTTCCGGAAATTTAACGAGTTTTCCCCTGCGGTTCACCGGAGCATGTACCGTATAACCCTCGCAAATGAGCTCCTTTTGGCGATATATCCTGTAATTGAAACACACTTTATAACTTTTGGCCTCGCTGATCCAGGTTTTGATCTCTAGCAAATCATCGTAACGGGCCGGACGACGATAACGCACATGAGCTTCAGCCACAGGTAAGATAAGACCTTCCTTTTCTTCTATTTCACGATAAGTAAGCCCATTTTGACGTAAAAGCTCGGTACGGCCAATCTCAAAGAGGCGAAGATAATTGCCGTAGTAAAGCACTCCACCACAATCGGTATCTCCGTAGATAACCCGATAAGAAACCCTTGCAACCGTGTCCATGCAGGCATAACCTAACTTGAAAATTTGCTTACGCCAAGGAGGCCTGATGCCCAAACTTCCTCGTAAAAATCCCCGTGCAATGGCCCTTAAAGTCCTTATCCGCTGGGAGGTTAAAAAGCCCCTTCTTGACGAAGTGCTCTCGGAAGTACTTGATAAAAGCGTGCTTCCCGATCCACGAGATCAGGCTCTGGTGGCAGAACTCATCAATGGCGTGGTAAGATACCTTACCTATCTTGACTACCTGCTCGCCCGTATAAGCAAAAAACCTCTTGAAAAACTGGATCCCGAAGTCCGAAATGCCTTACGCCTTGGAGCTTATCAGCTACTTTTTACCCGGGTCCCAACTCAGGCAGCAGTGGCAGAAACGGTAAAAATCCTAAAGCGCCGGCGGGGACAGTGGATTGTAAATTTTGTAAACGCCATCTTGCGAGAACTTGCCCGCCGCAAGGATGAAATAGATCTTCCCCCACGGGAAATGGATCCTGCAGCCTACCTTACTGTGCGTTATTCTTACCCCCGCTGGCTGGTAGAGAGATGGCTTACTCGCTTTGGAGAAGAAGAAACCGAAGCCCTTCTTAAAGCCGGAAACGAAAGGCCGGTACTCGTAGTGCGCGCCAATACCCTGCGGGTTACACGGGAGCAGCTTCTTCTTTATCTCAAAGCCGAAATTCCCGGAGCCTCACCTTGTAAATATAGCCCGGATGGTATTGCCCTCCAAGGTTTTCAGGGAAGAATAACCAACCTGCGGGCCTTTAAAGTTGGCTGGCTCCAGGTTCAGGACGAAGCCAGCCAGCTTGTAAGCTACCTTGTAAGCCCCAAGCCTGGAGAGCGCATTTTAGATGCTTGTGCGGGGGTGGGAGGAAAGACTACCCATTTAGCCCAACTGATGCGCAATACTGGTCGAATCTACGCCATGGATGTCCTTCCTTGGCGGCTTAAACGCCTTGAAGAAAACGCGAGACGTCTTGGCGTAACTAATATTGAAGTAATCACCGGAGACGCCACCAAATCTATCGAAACCTTAGGAGGTAATTTCTTCGACCGCATCTTGATCGACGCTCCTTGCACTGGAACAGGTGTTATCAGGAGACATCCGGACATTAAGTGGGCCCGCAGCCCAGAAGATCTGATACGTGTACCGGAAAAACAGCTCCTTTTACTTAAATCTCTTGCTCCTTTACTTAAACGGGGCGGTGTAATGGTTTACGCCACTTGTAGTCTTGAGCCTGAAGAAAACGAAGATGTCATAAGACGCTTTCTAGAAGAAGTTTCAGGCTTTGTGGTCGAAGACGCCCGCAAGGCCCTTCCTCAAACAGCCCACGAACTGGTAGGAGAAGACGGCTTTCTTCACACTTACCCCCATCGTCATGGGCTTGATGGCTTTTTCGCCGCTCGCCTGCGCAAAAATAATTAAAAACTTTTCTCAAAGCCTCTCTCAGGATCTGTCCTAATTGTCAGAATGAGACCTCTGAAAAAGTCCAAATTGCTATATTAATTCACAGTGAACGTAAATCTGTTACTTAAAGAAATATATAAGAAAACTGATAAGTTTTAAATGCGCTTGAGAATTTCTCAGAGGTCTCAGAACAAAAATAGAAACGGAACTCTAACAATTGTGCTTACCAATGCTAAAAAGTCTTTCTATGGTTAAACCCGATGAGCAAAATATCTTTTCACATTACTCTAATTCATAAGACCAAATGGGAAGAATCTCTCTCTTGCGTAATTCTTCTTCTATAGCAGGTGGAAAATCGTGGGCCACAAAAACTTTAAATACCAAAAGACCTTCTTTCTTATGAAGAGATTCACATAACTTTTCGAAACGGGAAATTTCTTTTTTAGAATGGTCTTACCTTGGCTTCCCCAAGAACAAGGACTTTTTCGCCCTCCTTAAGGGCATAACCATAAATGTTGATCTGCCTCTCTTTACCACGGATTTTTATATACTTCCTTACAAAGCGGCCTTCCGCCTTAAGACCACGTTCAGCCAGAATGGTAGGTAAAGTTTTATAAGCCCGATTCTCAAGCGTGTAACCCACCGTATCTGAAAGACCTTCCACCCTCTCCTCCAGTCGGTCAAGTCTCCTAAACGCCCCCTTAAGAACTCTTCGGTCTTCTTCTGAGCCTCAGCTAGCTCGGCCATCTTTTCTTCAAGAGTTGTTAACCGCTCTTCGGTCTTCCTCTGAGCCTCAGCTAGCTCTTCGACAATCCGTTCCAAACGATCGAGCCTTTCTTCGGTCTTCCTCTGGGCTTCGGCTAGCTTGTTAATGGCCTCCCATACCCGACGAAAGTTTTCTTCTGTTCTCTCTGCAAAGGCTTCAAACCTCTTCTCGAAAGCCTCAAAGTCTTTTTTGGTAA
>JALSPG010000066.1 GCA_026986115.1 Thermodesulfobacteriales bacterium | reverse complement strand
GCCCCTGTGTGATTTTCCAGGCAAACAATAGCCCCCTGAGGGGGGGTCTTCCTGTGGTTTCGCCGAGCAATAGCCACAACTTGCTCTCTAAGGGCCTTTTCTGCTGCTTCTTGCCAAGTAAGATCTAAGGTGGAGTAAATAGTAAAACCTGCCGTGTATAGGCTTTCTCCCAACTCTTTCTCAAGCCTTGATTTTAGATATTCCAGAAAATAAAGGGCTTCTTTGCGAGGAGAAAAGTCGATTGGATGCAAATTTAAAGGGCTTTTGATAGCCCTTTCTGCTTCTTCCCAGGAGATATAACCCTCTTCTGCCATCCGGCGCAGGACATAAGCCCGCCTTTTTAGGGCTAACTTAGGCTTTTTAAGGGGATTATAACGGCTCGGAGCCGGAGTTAGACCGGCAATAAGAGCGGCTTCTGGAAGAGAAAGTTCCCAGACATGTTTCCCAAAATAGGTACGAGCAGCTGCCTCTACTCCATAGGCCCCTGCCCCCAAATAAATATGATTGAGATAGATGGTGAGAATTTCATCTTTTGTAAGGGCGGAATCTATTTCCCAAGCAAGGATGGCCTCTTTGAGCTTTCGAATAAAACTCCGCTCCCGTGAAAGAAGAAGGGAGCGGGCTACCTGTTGCGTAATAGTGCTTCCTCCTTGGACGATCCGTCGGGCCTTGATATCAACTAAGGCAGCACGCAGAATTCCCCAAAAGTCTATCCCCCGATGTTCGAAAAATCTCGAATCTTCCGCGGATACAAAGGCCTGAATAAGATAAGGGGGCATCTGCGAAAGAGGCACTGGAAAGCGCCTCTCTTTGTACCAGTAGGCCAAAACTTCTCCATGACGATCTAAGACTTGGGTTGCTGCTGGTGGTTCGTAATTGATGAGCTTTGATATGTCTGGAAGGCCCAAAGAAAGGTAACAAAGGACTCCCCCGAGAATTAATACCAAGGCTAAAGCCGCCGATAGGAAGAGCCCTAAGGCAACATGATAGTGGGAAAGGTATTTTGTCTGGCGGCGAATTTTTTTTCTAGCCATAGTATGTTTTTAAAGACCTCAATCGATTAAGGGCTCCCGCTAATTCAAAAGCACGGAAATCGGCAAGATCTCCCCGGGGCAAAGGGCAGAGCCTGAGAAGCCCCCTTTCTTCGACTTCTTGGCGCAGGCTGAATACAGCTTGGGGAAGATTTTGTCCTTGAGAAAGCTTCTCTGCCAAAATTTCCAAGGCGTAAGCAATAGCATTGGTCTGATCCCTGTCGACTAATTGTTCCAAACTGTCCAGTTCCAAGCGTTCTTTTCCCCAGAGGATAAGATCAAGGGCCTTGGCTCGCGGGCCTTTACGATCTTTGGGAAAGCTTTGGGGAGAAAATTTACGAGGGGAAGGAAGAGAAAAAGGGCTTTCGACCTCTTTCTGGCGGGCCAGAGGAAATTTTCTTACCACTTCGCGGGCTTTAATAGTAACATCGCAAGGAAGATAGTGATCCATAGCAATTACCGTGTCAGCCACTTCCAAATAATCTCCCGACCCTCCAATGACCAAAATACTAGAAATTCCAAATTTTTCGTAAAGTTCTCGGACCCGATCCAAATAAGGAGTAATAGGCTCCTTTTCTTTTGCTATCAAGGCCTGCATGCGGGCGTCACGGATCATGAAATTGGTAGCAGAGGTGTCCTCATCGATGAGAAGGACTTGGGCCCCCATCTCAAGGGCTTCCATAATATTGGCAGCCTGACTGGTAGAGCCCGAGGCGCAAGGAGTGGAAAAAGAGGTGGTGTCTTTTCCAAAAGGAAGTCTCCCGATAAAGGGGGAAATATTTACTCCCGTTATCTGGCGTCCGTCTTCGGCTCGAATTTTGACTGCCAAAGGATTAGTAACAACTAGCTCTCGTCCATCTCCAGGGACGTGGTTATAAACTCCCAATTCCAAAGCTCTCAAAAGGGTCGATTTGCCGTGGAAGCCTCCTCCCACGATAAGAGTTACTCCTGGTCGAATACCAAGACCTCGCACCCGGCCCCGGTGTGGCAGCTCTATTTCTACCGCCAAACTTTCCGGGGCTTTAAAAGGTACTGCTTCCCGGGCTGGGCGAGGGTCCACCCCAGAGGCTCGCGGAAGGATACTTCCATCCGCAACAAAGGCGATGAGGCCCAAATCTTTGAGTTTCTTTCTTAGAAAATCGGCGTCTTCGTTTGTTTCCACAAATTTTTTTAAAAGATCTTGTGGGAGGTGCCGAAAGAATAAAGACCGCACGAGTTCGGGGATGGTGTCCAAGAGGAGTCTGCGAGCTTCTTTGGCTAAGATACGACGCCCTGCAGCAGGGAGCCCTACAAAAAAGCGGAGTTCCACATCCCCTTTAGCAGATATCTCTACCGCGGTGCGTCGTAACATTTCCTGCCCCGGCCCGTGAACCAAAATGAGGCCTCCCTTTCCCGTTCCTAATCGTTTTGTAAGACGCTTTGCTTCTTTGGCTGCTACGTGAGCTAGGAAATTTTCGAGTCCTATTTGACGGGAAAGGTTAGCATAGGCCCAAGCAGGAAGTTGGGCTTTTTCTCCAAAAATTTTCACCCTAAAAAGACTTGGAGGAGCAAAAGGATCCGCTTGTACCTTGTCTATAAACAAATCAAAGCCCTCAAAACGATAACGCCCCTTGAGATCTTTATAAGCCCCATAGCCTTTACCTTCTAAACGTGAAACCTTACGTAAAAGATCTTGGGTATCCATTATGCCCTCCGTTTGAAAGCCCAAAGCATATGACTGCGGGGAAACTCTCTAGCTATCAAACGGGAAAGAACCTTTTCCAGCTGCCTAAGATCCTGAGCTTGATGGTCTTCGTTAAAAAAACCCCGTTCTTCTAGGCGATATCCTTCATTTAGCTTTATAACACGCACCAAACGATTCCTTTTCTTGCAGAGGAGGTCAACACATTCTCCCTCTCGAAGAGTTTTGGCTTGCTTTAAGACCCAGAGGAGGGCTTTTTCAATATTTATACGGGCCATGGCAGAACATTTTAGGAAGAAATGCCCTTCTCAACAAGAAGAGTTAAGATATGAATAAACCCTCAGGAGTTTATTATGGAATTACCAAAAGGTTTTCTCTTTAACGCCCTATCTGCTGGCATTAAAAAAGACGGGTTAGATTTGGGCCTTATTTGGACACAAAAAGAGGCCCTTGCTGCGGCTACTTTTACTCAAAACATTGTTAAAGCGGCCCCGGTTATTTTGGGGCAAAATATCATAGCCCAAAAAAAACCCGTAAGAGGTATCTTAGTAAACAGCGGTTGTGCTAATGCCTGCACTGGTGAAGCGGGTCTTAAAGATGCCCAAGAAATTTTGGAAACCTTGGCCAAGGTCGCAGGGGTCTCCAAAGATGCCTTTCTTCCTGCTTCTACCGGGGTAATCGGAGAGCGCTTACCTGTGGCCGAAATTAAAACCCGGCTCGAATCCCTTTATAGTGGGCTTGCAGCGGAAAAATACGAGGCTCTGGCCCAGGCCATGATGACTACTGATACCTTTCCCAAAATTACTTCTCGTAAGCTAAAACTCTCCTCTGGAGAAAGTGGCATCCTTCTCGGTTTTGCCAAAGGGGCCGGAATGATTGCTCCCCACATGGCCACCATGTTGGCCTTTATCCTTACCGATCTTAAAGGAGAAGCCGATTATTTCCAAAAAACCCTTCGGGAGGTCGTAAAACATAGTTTCAACTGTATCACTGTGGACGGCGATACAAGTACCAATGATACCGTTTATCTCCTTGCAAATGGGCTTGCCGGGAAGATTTCAACCCTTAAAGATCAGGAAGCTTTCCAAAAATCCCTTCTGGATCTTTGTCAAGAACTGGCCTACTTTATCGTCAAAGATGGTGAAGGTGCCACTAAACTTGTCCATATTCAAGTAAAGGGTGCTCGTACGCAAGCCAAAGCCTACACTCTAGCGCGTGTTATTGCTAATTCCCTCCTTGTTAAGACGGCCTTTTTTGGAGAAGATCCCAACTGGGGAAGAATTTTGGCTGCAATGGGAAGAGCAGGTGTTAATTTTGATCCGTACCAAATAGATATCTATATCAATCAAATACAAATTGTTAAAAATGGTTTGGGGAGAGGAAAAGAAACCGAAAAATTAGCTCATGAAGAGATGAAGAAAAAAGAATTTATTTTGACAATCAGATTAAAAGAGGGTAATTCTTCTGCCGAAATCATGACTTGTGATCTTTCTTACGATTATGTCAAAATCAACGCCGAATACCGAACCTAAAAAAGAAATTTCTGAGGAAATGGGATTTTGTGCTAAAGATGGTGAATATAGCCCTTTGGCGAAGGGGTGTCGCCATCCTAAAGATTACTGTCCTCATCGCAAGTCCTGTTTAATCCACTTTTTAGAAAAAGAGCACAAATCATAATGCGAATTCTTCTTACTAATGACGATGGGATTTTTGCTGAAGGTTT
>JALSPG010000065.1 GCA_026986115.1 Thermodesulfobacteriales bacterium | reverse complement strand
AGTAGGCCTGTAACCAAAGAAGATGTAAAATTTGTGTATGAAAACTATCTCAACATGTCTGCGGCGGAAATTGCAGAGAAGTTAGGAATCAGCAAATTTCAGGTAATGAAAATTGTTACCGAGTTACGTAAAAGAGGAGTAAATATTCCCAAAAAAGTTGGTAAAAGAGAAAATCCTATCGATGCCTTTGTTAAAGAATTAAAAGCTGCTGGTAAAGTTTAAACTTACCAGACCCATCCCCCACAAATTTTTTGAAAGGGCGCGTAAGACGCGCCCTTTTTGTGTTTATATTATTGCGATATTAAGCCCGACATGATTGACAAACACCTTTAAGGAGGGCTAAGTTCTGCTTAATGTTAGAGGAGGTCTTGAGATGGAATTTGAAGCCGTAATCGGTTTGGAAGTCCATGCCCAATTACTTACCAAGAGCAAAATCTTTTGTTCTTGTTCCACAGAGTTTGGAGCAGCTCCCAATTCTCATGTCTGCCCTGTTTGTCTGGGGATGCCGGGTAGTCTTCCGGTACTTAATAAACGGGTAGTGGAATTTGCTATCAAACTGGCCTTGGCTACCAACGCTCGCATAAATCCCTTTTCGGTCTTTGCCCGGAAAAATTATTTTTATCCAGACCTTCCCAAGGGGTATCAAATTTCCCAATACGAACTCCCCCTCGCCGAGGGGGGTTACATCGAAATCGAAACAAACGGGAGTAAAAAGCAGATCGGCCTGGTCCGCATTCACATGGAAGAAGATGCCGGAAAATTGATACACGACGAAACAAGGCCTGTGTCCTATGTAGATTTTAATCGTACCGGTGTTCCCCTTTTAGAAATCGTAAGCGAACCGGATATGCGCTCTCCTGAGGAAGCTGTGGCTTATCTCAAAAAATTACGTTCTATTCTTCGTTACTTAGAAATTTGCGATGGAAACATGGAAGAGGGAAGTCTTCGTTGTGATGCTAATGTCTCTGTAAGACCAAAAGGTAGCCAAACCTTTGGCACTAAAGTAGAGCTTAAAAACATGAATTCTTTTAAACACGTACAGAAGGCTCTGGAATATGAAATAAAAAGACAAATAGCTCTCATCCTTGACGGAAAAGAAGTTATTCAGGAAACCCGTCTTTTTGATGTTTCCCGCGGAGTTACCCAGTCTATGAGGGGAAAAGAAGAAGCTCACGATTATCGTTATTTCCCTGATCCGGATTTAGTACCGGTAGAAATTGACGAATCTTGGATAGAAGAAATCCGAAAGACTCTCCCAGAACTTCCCGATGTTAAAAAGTCTCGTTTTATAGAAGAATATCATCTACCTCCCTACGATGCCGAGATCATTACTTCTTCACGTAAATTGGCTGAATTTTTTGAAACCTGCTGCAAACTTTTCCCTAAACCCAAACTTATTAGTAATTGGATTATGACAGAAGTCCTCCGTGAATTAAATCGCGAGGGAAAAGAGATTGACGAGACCAAACTCACTCCAGAGTTATTTACAGAGCTGCTCAAATTACTTGACGAGGGGGTAATTAGTTCCACCGCAGCCAAAAAGGTCTTTGTAGAAGTGTATGAAAGCGGGCGTAAACCCACCGAAATTGTAGAAGAAAAAGGTCTGCGGCAGGAAAGCGATGAAACAGCTTTGCTTGCTATTTGCCAAAAGATAGTCGAAGCTCATCCTAAAGAAGTAGAGAAATATCGAAAAGGAAAGAAAAATATCATCGGTTTCTTTGTAGGTCAGGTAATGCGAGAGACCAAGGGTAAGGCCAATCCCAAAGTAGTAAATCAAATTCTTGCCAAATTACTAGAGGAATCTTAAAAATGCCGGAATATTTACCGTCTAATCTCGACATTATTCGTCCCATTCTCTGGGATGAGAAGGGGCTTCTTCTTCTCGACCAAAGGCTTTTACCCTGGAAAGAGAAATATCTCCGGCTGAAGACGTGGCAGCAAGTACGAGAGGCTATCAAAAAAATGGTAGTGAGAGGGGCTCCAGCTATAGGTATTACCGCGGCCATTGGAATGGTCTTGGGAGCAGAGAGGATCCGGGCTCGGAGCCGGCGAGATTTTTTGGCCAAACTGGGCCGCGTAGCAGAAGGGCTCAAGAAGGCCCGACCTACAGCGGTAAATTTGGCCTGGGCTGTGGAAAGAATGCTTGCACGGGCCCAAAAAGAAAACTTAAGCCCTGGCGAACTCATAGATCTCCTTCGGGAAGAAGCTTTAAAGATCTGGGAAGAAGATATTGCTGCCAATCGAAAAATGGGCAAACTTGGGGCTTCTTTGCTACCAGAAAAAGGTGCCATCCTTACTCATTGTAATGCCGGGGCCCTGGCTACCGGAGGTTATGGAACCGCCCTCGGGGTGATACGTGCTGCCTTTGAAGCAGGTAAAAAAATCGAAGTCTTTGCCGATGAAACTCGCCCCTGGCTCCAAGGTGCCCGTCTTACTGCCTGGGAGATGAAAAAAGTAGGGCTTCCCGTAACTGTTATTCCCGATGGGGCTTCAGGTAGTCTTATGCGGCAAGGTAAAATAGCTGCTTGTGTGGTGGGAGCTGATCGCATTGCAGCTAACGGCGATGTCGCAAATAAGATAGGTACCTATAACGTAGCTGTTTTGGCGAAAGAGAATGATATACCTTTTTATGTAGCTGCCCCTTGCTCCACCATCGACCTAGCCACCCCCACCGGAGATGGTATTCCCATTGAATGGCGCAACCCTCGCGAAGTACATTATTGTGGTGATAAACGTCTCACCCCTAAGGGAGTTGCGGCAGTCAATCCGGCCTTCGACGTGACACCTGCTCGTTATGTAAGAGGTATTATCACCGAGTTAAAAGTGCTCAAACCTCCTTATGAAAAAAATCTTAAAGCCCTTTTTGAGGAGGCTTCATGAATCTTTTGGACTTAGCAAAAGCAGCTGCCCTTGCTGCCGGAAGACTCCAACGAGAACATTTCGACCGCCCTATTGAAGTCAGACATAAGGGGAAAATAGACCTTGTTACCGAGGTAGATCTTAAAAGCGAAGCCTTGATTGTGGATCTTCTCTCCCTTTCAGGAATTCCTATCTTAGGTGAGGAAGAAGCCAAAACCGAGCCTTCAGGACGTTATTGGTTAGTGGATCCTCTAGACGGTACCACCAATTATGCCCATCGGTTCCCCTGGTTTGCTCCCAGTATCGCCCTTATGGAAGACAAAGTCCCGGTTTTGGGAGTGATTTATCATGTTATGTTTGATGAACTCTTCTGGGCGGAAAAGGGCAAAGGGGCCTTTTTAAATGGCAAAGCCCTTCGTGTCTCGAAGGTTTCTTCTCTTAAAGATGCCGTCTTGGCTACAGGTTTTCCTTATGGCATTCACGAACAACCTGAAAAGGTCGTTGGTGCCTTCCGGGATTTTCTTATCAAGGCCCAAGGGGTAAGACGTGCCGGTGCCGCAGCCCTTGATCTGGCCTATGTGGCCTGCGGAAGGTTTGATGGTTTTTGGGAACCTCTTCTCAAACCTTGGGATACGGCAGCAGGCATTCTTCTTGTCCAAGAAGCAGGTGGTAAGGTTACCAATTATCTAGGAGAGCTTTATGATCCCTTTCAAAATCATATTGTGGCCTCAAATGGCCTTCTTCACGAAGAATTAGTACTCATCGCGTGTAAATACGTCCCATGAAAGAAAAAAGGCTTTGTCCTAACTGTGGTGTTGAAATCGAAGCTTATCGCAACCCTTTCCCCACTGTAGATATTATTATCGAGGTAGGAGAAAGTATCGTCCTCATCGAGCGCAAAAACCCCCCTCATGGTTGGGCCTTACCCGGTGGTTTTGTGGATTATGGGGAGAGTTTAGAAGAGGCAGCGATAAGAGAGGCCAAAGAAGAAACCGGGCTTGAAGTAAAGCTCAAGTGCCAGTTTTACACTTATTCCGAACCTGACCGAGATCCTCGTTTTCATACCATCACCACGGTTTATGTAGCAGAAGCCAAAGGAGAACCTCGCGGACAGGATGACGCTTTGAAGGCGCGTCTCTTTCGCATAGAAGAAATTCCCCTTGAAAAATTAGTATTTGATCATGGCCGAATCGTGGCAGATTATCTAAAATGGAAATATGGAAAAAACGAACTTTTGGCTCCAAAAACCTACCGATCTAAAATTCCTCGTTGTCGATGACGAAGCCCCTGTTCGCGAGGCCTTGAAAGAATACCTTGAAGGGGCGGGTTATACCTGCGAGGTGGCAGCTAATGGTAAAGAGGCCCTTCAAAAAATTTCTTCCGATGGTCCTTTCACCATCATTATTACAGATATTGTAATGCCAGAGATGGATGGTCTTTCTCTTATCCGAGAGGTAAAGAAAAATTGGCCAGAAATTGACCTTATCGCCGTTACAGGTCATGCCAAAAATATAAAATATATCGACGTTATTAAGGCCGGTGCCAGCGATTTCATACGCAAACCCTTCGATCTTGACGAATTAGAAGCCAAAATTACCCGCCTTCTAAAGGAGCGAAAGCTTCGTGAACAACTGCGGGCTATGACTATCCGAGATCCTCTCACAGGTATCTTTAATCGTCGCTTTTTTGAAGAAAAACTTCCCGAGGAATGCCATCGGGCCTGGCGGCAAAACTATCCTCTTCATCTCGTTATGTTCGATATCGATCATTTCAAACAATATAACGATTCTTACGGTCACCAGGCCGGAGATGAACTTTTACGGCGCTTTGCTAACATTATCCTCTCCTCCACACGTCGGTACGTAGATTTGCCTTTTCGCTATGGTGGTGATGAATTTGCCCTTTTGATACCCCATTGTAATACTCCCAGTGTTTGCAAAGTGGTAAGTCGTATCCTAAATCGCTATCAGGCAGAAGGCTTTGAACCCACCACCCTCTCTGCTGGCATAGCACGTTTTGTCCGTCATGAAGAAGCCCTCCTTAGCAAAGATGTAGATGACCTTATTTTCCGTGCGGATGAAGCCCTCTACGAAGCCAAAAAGCGCGGCGGTAATCGTCTAGTAATAGATCCCAAAACCAAAAAGCTCTAAAACCAAAAAGCTCTCTTGTTCTTGACTTTTCTCTTTCAAACCTCATCCTTTTAGATAGGATAGCAATTAATTCTCAATTAACTTTAATGGAGGTGAGCAATGAGGGTTTGGTGGGTGGGATTGCTGCTCTTTCTTTTAATACCGGTTAGTAGTTATCCGGCCCCCTTTGTACGGGGGCAAAACGTCGGGGTTCAAATTGCCTCTCCCAAGTATTTTCCTCCTCCTGTTTCCACGGCTGACCATTCCAAATTTGATGAGCTCAAAAAAGATTTCAAATCACCCGAAGAGGTCACTAAGGCTTGTCTCAAGTGTCATAACAAAGCTGGAGAACAATTTCAAAAGACCCTTCACTATACCTGGACTTGGAAAGGAAAAGACGGACGCCTATTGGGTAAAGCTCACGTTATTAACAATTACTGAGTGGCAGTAACTTCAAACTGGTGCAGGTGCACCAGCTGCCATGCCGGTTACGGATGGAAAGATCAAACTTTTGACTTTGCTATAGAAAAAATCGACTGTTTGGTCTGCCATGACACTACCGGCACCTACAAAAAGTTTCCTACTGATTGCGGTTATCCTCCTCTTAAAGATAAGATGTTTGCCGGGAAAAAGCTCTTTAAAGCGGTTAATCTTTCTTATGTAGCCCAACACGTAGGTCATACCACGCGAGAATCTTGCGGAAAATGCCATTTTTTTAGTGGTGGAGGAGATGGTGTCAAACGTGGTGATATTGATTCTACCCTCATCGCTCCCCCCAAAAAGATAGACGTTCACATGGATGCCAAGGGCTTAAACTTTACCTGTGCCACTTGTCATACCGCCACAGCCCATGAAATTGATGGCCGACATTATGATACACCTGCTCCGGGAAAAAGAGAGTTGGCTTTTCCGGAATATGAGCGTCACCGGGTAAAATGTGAAGCCTGTCATGGTACAAGGCCCCATCATCCCCAAAAGAAACTCTTTGACTGGCGACTGGTGAAGTTAAATGACCATACAGATCGGGTTGCCTGTCAGACCTGTCATATTCCATTCTATGCTCGAGGGCTTCCCACCAATATTTATTGGGATTGGTCTACCGCCGGGCGTTTTAAGGATGGAAAACCCGTTATCAAAAAAGGACCTTTTGGAAGACCTGAATATCACTTCAAAAAAGGCACTTTAAAATGGGGAAAGAATTTGGTTCCCGTTTATTTCTGGTACAACGGCACATATTCTTACATCTTACCGGGAGAAAAAGTCGAAAAAGGCTCAAGGCCCATTGTTCTTATCAAACCCAATGGAGACCCCCAAGATCCCGAAGCACGCATCTTTCCTTTTAAACCTCATTTTGGCAAACAACCCTATGACCCTGTAAACAAGCTCCTTATCGTACCAAAGCTTTTCGGACCTAAGGGTAGTGGTGCTTTTTGGGCAGAATTTGACTGGAAACGAGCCGCTGAGGCAGGGATGGCTGCTGCCGGACTACCTTTTAGCGGAAAAGTAGATTTTGTAGAAACTGTTTATTACCATGCCCTTTCTCACATGGTTGCTCCCAAAGAAGAGGCTCTAAAATGCGATTCCTGTCACATTCGTAAAGGGGGAAGGTTGGCTCAAATTTCAGGAGTCTATCTGCCGGGAAGAGATCGCCATGTAGAACTAGATAAAATAGGCCAAACGCTTTGCCTTGTAGCTTTACTTTTTGTCTCTGTGCACGGCCTGGCGCGTATCATCATCTCTCTCAAAAGAAAATAAGGGGGTGGGCTAGATGAAACAAAAATTATATCTTTATTCCCGTTTTGAAAGGCTTTGGCACTGGTTGCAGGCCTTTCTCATTTGTTTTCTTCTCCTTACGGGCTTCGAAATTCATGGTAGCATCGAAGTTTTTGGCTACGAAACAGCCTATCTCTGGCACGTTTATGCCGGGGTAGCTCTGGTGGTCCTTACCGCTTTTGCCATTTTTTGGCATCTTACTACCGGCGCCTGGCGTCATTACTGGCCGGTAAAAGAAAAAATTCCTCAAATATGTTCTTATTATCTTGTGGGAATTTTTCGGGGAGAACCGCACCCCTTTGAAAAGCGTCCCGACCAGAAACTAAATCCTCTCCAGCGCTTGGCTTACTTATTCCTTAAGCTTTTTCTCTTTCCTATTCAGTTTATAACGGCTTTTCTGTTGCTTTCTTATCAATGGTGGCCAGCCCTGGGAATTAATATCTCCTTCCGGAAAGTTGCTTATTATCACACAGCCGGAGCTTTTGCCTTTCTTTTCTTCCTCATTATTCATGTTTACCTTACCACCACCGGTAGACCTTGGTACGCGCATCTAAGAGGCATGATTTTAGGTTGGGAGGAGGTGGAATTATCTTGAAAA
>JALSPG010000064.1 GCA_026986115.1 Thermodesulfobacteriales bacterium | reverse complement strand
GAAGAAAGACCGCAATTTAGAGGAGCGTCGGCAGAATTTGAAATAGCAACTCCACCCGAAGGTTTTACCGAAATTCGAAAAGAGCCCTTTAAGATACCTGTTCCTATCAGAAATTTTATGATCTGTGCAGGTTGTGCTTTGTGCCAGAAAAGTTGCCCCTTTGGGGCTATTTGGGAAGAAGACCTCTGGATCGATCCTCTCCTCTGTGAAGGTTGCGGCCTGTGTGTAAAGAACTGTCCTAACCAGGCCCTACAACTTGCCAATATGCAAATCGGGGAAATTATAGAAGGAAAAGTAGGAGAAAGAGAATATTTTGGTGGTAAGCTCTTCCCTGGAGCTAAAGGTGGGCCAAGGCTTCTGAGGGCTTTGCGGGAAAAATATCATGGTAGCGACGTAATTTTGGACGTCCCTGCCCGATATGGAGAGTTTCTAAGCGCAGCGTTGGAAGAGGCCCGTGAGGTCGTCCTTTGGTTAACTCCTGAAGAGTCAGTCCTTTACCTCTTGGAAAGAGTATCCTTTTTGGCACCTAAGGCCAAAGTTTATTTCTTCCTCAACAAAATTTTTGAAACAACCCCCTTAGTCTCCCAAATAAAAGAGAAGGCTGCGAAAAATAATTTTATATTCGTAACCGAACTTCCTCATTTTTCCTCCTCTGAAGAGCTAAGAGAAGGTTTTCAAAAAGCCCTACGCGTCTTCTTTGAGGTTGCTAAGATCTAAAGTTCCCGTTATAAATGCGGCACATCAAGCTTTGGGGGTGAAGTGATGTCCAAGATTTGTGAGATCTGCGGCAAAAAACCTCATACCGGGCATAAAGTAAGCCACTCCAATAAAAGGTCTAGCAGGTGGTGGTATCCCAATATCCAGAAGATAAGGGTTAGGCTTCCAAACGGGCAGGTTCGGCGGATGAAAGTGTGTACACGTTGTTTGAAGGCCGGGAAAGTCCAAAAGGCGGTACATTAAGCAAATTTTCTCTCAACCCGGATAACACCTTCTATTTGGCGAACGTTGTTTATAATGCGGTCTAAATGGGCCTTATTTGAGACTTCCAACACGAAATTGAAAAGGGCCCGTTTGTCTTGGGTAGTTTTTAATTCCGCCTGGAGGATGTTGGCTTCAGTGGCACTGATTGCTCCCGAAATAGAAGCCAGCATCCCTTTTTTGTCTACAGTGAGAACCCAAATCTTGGCGGTATAACTTGCTCCATCTCCTGCTTCCCATTTTACATCTATTAGGCGTTCGGGGTCGAGATTTTCCAGATTGGGACAATCGGCCCGATGGACAGTGATTCCTCGTCCGCGGGTGATATATCCTACCACCTCATCGCCAGGCAAAGGCTTACAACAACCGCTTAGGTGGAATAAGACATCTTGGGTGCCTTCTACTGATAGAGACTCTGTACCCTTTTGATGGTAGGTGCGTTTGCGTTTGAGGATTTCCCTTTCTTCTGTTTCGATATCCTTTTCTTTTTTCTGTTCTGCAAGATAGCGTTTAACTACCTGTTGGGCGGTAATTTTTCCGTAACCTACGGCGATTATTAGTTCGTCAACATCTTTGAAAGAAAAGCTTCGGGCTATGTCTTCAGCCTTTTCGTCATCCAGGAAGCTGGAAAGAGTAAGCTTTACTTTGCGAAATTCACGGTCCAGAATTTCGCGTCCGGCAGCAAAGATGCGCTGTTTTTCTTCCTGTTTGAGCCATTGTTTGATACGACTTTTGGCCCGGCTGGTTTTGACAAACTTAAGCCAATCTCGGCTGGGCTTTTGTTGGGAAGAGGTGACAATTTCTACAATGTCACCGGTTTGAAGTTCGTAATCAAGCGGTACCAAACGACCATTGACTTTGGCTCGGGAACAATGATGCCCTACCTCCGTATGGATGGCGTAGGCAAAATCAACAGGGGTAGCACCCCTTGGAAGCACTTTAATGTCCCCCTGGGGGGTGAAAACGTAGACTTCATCCGGGAAGAGGTCCATACGGAGAGATTCAATAAAATCTCGTGGATTTTGAAGCTCTTTCTGAAGTTCTATGAGGCGTTCAAGCCATTCTAATTGCCCGCTTTTGATAGAAGAGGTAGAGATAATTTTGTCTTCTTTGTAGAGAAAATGGGCGGCAATTCCTTCGTTTGCCACACGGTCCATCTCTTCGGTGCGAATCTGGATCTCCATCTGCCGCCCTCCAGGGCCAATAACCGTAGTATGAAGAGATTGGTACATATTTGGTTTTGGAAGATTGATATAGTCTTTAAAACGTCCAGGGATAGGCTTCCAAAGAGAATGCACGATTCCTAAGACCTGGTAGCATTCTTTTATCTGTTTGACGATCACCCGCAAGCCGATGATATCGTAAATGAGATAAAGCTGATCAATCGAAAGATTGTTCCGCTGAAGTTTACGAAAAATACTATAAAGGTGTTTGCGTCGTCCAAGAACACGCCCCTTAATGCCTTCTTCTTCGAGTTTTTGAGAAATGATCTTTTTGACCTCTTCGATAAAATCCTGTCTGGCAGCGACAACCTTTTCTACCTCCTCGCGAAGACGGCGATACTCTCCGGGATAAAGATACATGAAAGACAGGTCTTCTAGTTCTCTCTTTAGCCAGTCAATTCCTAGACGGCTAGCAAGAGGGGCATAAATCTCTAAAGTTTCCCGGGAGATGCGTTGGCGTTTGTGCTCCGGCATGAACTCTAAAGTGCGCATGTTGTGCAAACGATCGGCAAGTTTTACGAGGATTACCCGCAAGTCTTCAGCCATGGCAAGCAACATTTTGCGGAAATTTTCCGCCTGTTTGTGGACTTTGCTTTTGACCGGTAAGTGGCTGAGTTTGGTTACGCCATCTACAATATCTGCTACGGTATTACCAAAGATGTGGCGGATTTCTTCAATCGTAACGTTGGTGTCTTCCACGGTATCATGGAGAAGACCCGCAGCGATGGTAGGAATATCAAGCTTCATTTGAGCCAGAATATAGGCCACCGAAAGGGGATGTGAGAGATAGGGCTCCCCAGAGCGGCGCACCTGCCCGGCATGGGCCCGGGCTGCATAGACATAGGCCTTTTCTACTAGGCGTGTATCAGCTCCGGGAAGATAAGATTGAATTTGATCCAGGATATCACTTAAACGGACGATATAAGTTTTCTTCATCGTTTTTTCAATAAAAATCC
>JALSPG010000063.1 GCA_026986115.1 Thermodesulfobacteriales bacterium | reverse complement strand
TGGTGCCCCCGGGAGGACTCGAACCCCCAACCAACGGCTTAGAAGGCCGCTGCTCTATCCGATTGAGCTACGGGGGCATTTCTTTTCTAATAAGATTAGCTGGTCTCCAAAAGAAGGCAAGCCCCATTTTAAAGCTCAAAATTGGGCTTGTTTTAAGCCTTACTTTAGTTAAATTTTTCCCGGCATGTATATTAAGCGCTTGGAACTTTACGGCTTTAAATCTTTCCCTAACCGCGTTTCCCTTCTCTTTCCCAGAGGTATTTCCGCTATTGTAGGCCCTAACGGCTCGGGAAAAAGTAACATTATAGACGCCTTGAGATGGATTTTGGGAGAACAGAGCCCCAGACTCCTGCGTGTACGTGAAATGACAGATTTGATTTTCACTGGAGAAAATGGCCGTCGCCCAGAATTTGCTGAAGTGCGGTTGATCCTTTCTAATGAAGAGGGCAAGGGGCCTAAAGATTTGGCCAAATATTCAGAAATAACCGTAGTCCGCAGGCTTTATCGAGACGGAGAAAGCGAATTTCTCCTAAATAATCGTCCCTGCCGGCTAAAAGATATCGTTTATCTCTTCTTAGACACTGGGGCCCATGCTCGGGGTTATGGGATCATCGACCAAGGGCAAATAGGACAATTTATAGATCAATCTCCCCGAGAAAGAAGAAGATTTTTAGAAGAAGTAGCAGGCATTTCCCGCTATAAACTCAAAAAAGAAGAAGCAGAACGTCAGCTCTCACGCACCCGCCAAAATCTTATTCGCATCAAGGATATTTTGGTAGAAGTAGAAAACCAACTCCAAGAACTTAATAAACAAGCGGAAAAAACTCGGACTTATCTTCAAATCCAGGAAGAAATTCGCACATTGGAACGGAAAAAACTCCAAATTCTTTATGAAAGATACCAGAAAAAAAGAGAAAAAATCCTCGAAAAATTAAAAACCTTGAAAGAAAGCCTTGGAAAAATAGAAACCAAAATTGCAGAACTTGAACCTCAAAGAGATGAAAAATGGGCCCATCTTGAACTCTTACAGGTTGAACTCCAAGAACTTGAGTCTCAAAGACAAAAAGAAGAAAACTCCCTGCAACAGCAAGAAAATCTCTTAGAAAACCTACTGCGAGAAGAAAATTCTCTGGCTCGCGAAATTGCCCAGGCAGAAGGAAGACTTTTGGGTAAAAAAGAAAGACTCCAACAAATAAAGGACCGCTTAAAGGAAATCCGAATAGAAAAAGAAAGCATTCAAGAAAAATTAAATTCTTACCAGCAAGAAAAAATTAACCTAGAAAAGAAATATCAAGATCTTATCAGAAAGCAAGAACAAATAAATAATCAACTACAAAAATTACGCGAAGAAATTTTCCACCAGAAACATCTACTAGATAACAAGATACAAGAAAAAAAATACTGGGAACGGGAACTAAAAAAACTGAACGAAGAAGAAAGAAAATTAGAAATAAAAAAAGAAAAAATAATAAAACAAAAAGAAAAAATTAAGCTAGAAGAAAAAGAAGTTCAAAACAATAAACAGAAAATAAAAAAAGAAATAGAAAAGACAAACTCAGAAATAAAAAAACTAAAAGAGATATATTCTCAAAAGGAAAAAGAAATAATAACTCTTAAAGAAGAAGAGGCTTTCTTACGTGTTAAGTTGAAAGAATTGAGTGAAGAAGTATCTTGGATTGAAAATTTTCTTGCTAAAGCTCGACCAGAAGCAGAAAAAGTACTAGCAAAGGAAAATATAAAAATTCCCCTACTCTTTGAAGTTTTAAAACTTTTACCTCAACAAGAAAAACTCGTAGAACTTGCCTTTCCAGAAATTCTTGAAGCCTTGTGGTTAAGAGAAGACCAACTTGAGAAAGTACTAGAAATTTTAACCCCCAAAGAAATTTCAGCCCTAATTTATCTAGGGAACAACCCGGAAGATTTTCTCCAAAGACGTCTATCTCGGGTCAAACTTCAAGAAAAACTCCTTCCTTCAGATGGAAAAACTATTGTAACTCCAGAAGGGCACTTACTCGAACCAGATGGGCTTTTACACATAAGAGGGAAAAAATTTCCTTCCCTTCTTAAGAAATACCGAGAATTACAAGAAAAAAAGAATTTGTTAACAGAAACAGAAAAATTACATAATAGAATTAAGACGAAATTAGAAAACACTTTAAAGGAAGCAAATAATGCAAAAAAAGACATTAAAATCAAAATAGAAACAGAAAAAAATTTAATAAAAAAATTAAAAGAAATAGAAAAAAATATAAATCACTTAAAATTAAAATATGAGGCAACTTCTCAAGAAAAAAATTTTCTTTTAGAAAAAGAAAAAGAAATAAAAACAAATAAAGAAGAAATAAAGAAAAAACTAGACCTATTAGAGAAAAAAATAAAAGAAAAGACCGCTTCTTTAGAAGAAAGAAAGCCAAAAATAGAAATTCTTGAAAAAGAACTAAAAAATATTAACCAAGAAATAAAATCTTTTTTGGAAAGGCTTAAAAAAATTGAAATTTCTATCTCTACAAAAAAGGAAAAGAAAAAGCATCTTTACCACGAAGAAGAAAGATTACTGAAAGAAGAAACAAAAATTTGGCAAGAGCTAGAAAAAAGACAAAAAAAACTTCAAATACTAAAAAAAGAACTTTCAAGAATAAAAGAAGAATACCAACAAAAACGAAAAATTTTAGAAGAAAATCGAGAAAAAATCGACAAATTAAAAGAAAAGTTAAATCTTAAAAGAAAAATTTATCAACAATACGATAAAGAATGGCGAGAACTAAACATTACTATAGAAAAAATAAACGAAAAAATCATCTCTTACCGAAAAAATCTACATCGCCTTGAGATAGATCTTGCAGAAACAGAACTCTCTCTTAAACACCTCGAAGAACAAGCTCGCGAAAAACTAGAATTTCCTCTTCCATTTGTTAACAAAGCTGAAACAGTCTCTATATCTTCTTTAGAAGAGAAGCTCCAATATTTAAGAAAAAAACTTGCGAATTTAGGACCTGTTAATCTTGCAGCCATCGAGGAATTAGAGAAAACTCAAGAAAGAAAACGTTTTCTCCAAGAACAAAAGGCGGATCTAGAAAAGGCTATCTCTGATCTGGAGGAAGCTGTAAGACAAATAAATTACAAATGTCGCCAAAGACTCCGAGAATCCCTTCAGGCTGCCAACGAGAAACTAAAACTAATCTTTCCTCATCTTTTCCCAGAAGGGAAAGCCGAACTCCGCTTCACAGAAAGTGAAGACCCCCTTCAAGCAGGCCTTGATCTTACAGTAAAGCTCCCCGGGAAACCTATAAGACATCTTTCTATGCTTTCAGGTGGAGAAAAGGCCCTCACGGCCCTTGCGGTCCTTTGCGCTTTTTATCTCGTAAATCCTGGGCCTTTTTGCATCTTGGACGAAGTCGATGCTCCCCTTGACGAGGCCAATACTCTTCGATTCGTCAAACTTTTAAGAGAACTCAACCGTTACGCGCAAATCATTCTTGTGACGCATAACAAACAGGTAATGGAAGCCGCTGATACCCTCATCGGTGTTACCATGGAAGAGAAGGGTATCTCTAAAATTGTAAGTGTAGCCTTACATTAGCAACCATAATCATTAAGGCTATAACCATGACGATGGAAACTTTCCCGAAGACGCTTTCTCTTTTCTCGCTCAAGTCCATAATAAAATTGCAAAAATCGCGTTGCAGAAGCCTCCTTACCACAAGCAGCCTCCCAAAGGGCTTCTTCTTCGAATGGTTCAAGTTTGGCGTCTTGCAAGATCTTCAGAAGTTCTTTTTGCTTACAAAGTTGAGCTTCAAGCTTCCTTGACCCCGCCCCCTTTTTACCGATTATTACCCAAGGACGGTCAAGATCATAGCGGGCTTGAGATCCTCTTTCGGCAAAAATGTAAACTCCTTTACCTCCACAACCTACAAGAAAAAATAAAAGTGCTAGTCCAAAAACAAAACGAAACATATAAAAGTCTCCAACTTTTCTACTAATATAGTAGGAAAAAGGATTTTAAACAACTTTTTAAAAAATGGCTAGTTGGGATTATGCAAAAAATAGCTAAAAAGACCTTTGCAAAATTGCTAATATCTATATTGCAAGCACAACCGCAAGGGATCCGTCCCCATTTTTCGGAACAAAAAATAGGAACGGATCCCTGAACGGCCTTAAGAAAAGATGTTTTGCAAAGGTCTCTAAAAATTTTTAAAAAGTTTTTTAAAGAAAAATAGGATAAACTCGCAAGAAATGCTTTGGAGTCTAGGAAGTAATTTTGCCAAAAATTTTTTCTCTTTATTAGCGGATATCGCTCCTTACTTCCTCTTTGGCCTTTTGATAGCAGGAATTTTGAAAGCCGTCCTTCCTCAGGAAAAATTAGCCAAACACTTAGGTGAAGGACGTTTAAGGGCAATTTTTAAAGCCGCCCTTTTAGGGCTTCCCCTTCCTTTGTGTTCTTGTGGTGTCCTTCCGGTGGCAGTTTCTTTACATCGCCACGGAGCTGGCATTCCCGCTATATTAGCTTTTTTAGTAGCCACTCCGCAGACGAGTGCCGACGCGCTCTTTATTACTTATGGCCTTTTTGGAGGGGCTTTTACGTTGGCTTACGGGCTGGCTGCCCTTGTAGCTGGCCTTTTAGCAGGCTTCTTAGGTTATTTATTTTTAACCCCTAAAAACCACCTTTCATCCCCTCAAAATCCCCGTGTTTGCTGTGACCAAAACTTTCCTCTTTGGAAAGCCGTACTTGAATATTCCTTTTTGGAACTACCTAAGGAAATTGCCAGACCCCTTGTTCTAGGGCTTTTTCTGGCTGCTCTCCTTACTACCCTTTTACCGGCTGGATATTTGGGAACCAAAGTTCCTCCCGGATTAACACAATATCTGGTAATGCTTCTGGCCGGGGTCCCGGTCTATATGTGTTCTTCGGGGTCCTTACCGCTAGCCTTTTCTTTCTATCTTCAAGGATTTAGTCCGGGAAGTCTTTTAGTTTTTCTTATGAGTGGCCCGGCAACTAACATCACTTCTTTAGTGGTAGTTAAAAAGATTTTGGGCCTGCGGGCCTTTCTTTTTTATGTAGGAAGCCTCATTCTGGGAGCTCTTTTAGCTGGCTCACTTCTTGATCTTCTCATTGCCGAACTCAATGTACCCCTGCTTACCCCCACCCTTCCCAAAGAAAGCCTTTCTCCTTTCAAAGTAGCTGCCACCCTCATCTTGGGTGTCTTGCTTCTCTACCATCTCTTCCCTTTCAAAAAAGGAAAGGGGTGAGAATGCGATCCTTCTTGCCCGGTGGGCTAATCAATCTGTGCTAAACCTTCAAGCTTGCTTGCCCAAAAAGAAGTAGCCCGAGGATAAATTTTGGCAAATTTTACCCTAAGGTAGCCCTTTTGCCATTTCTTCTGTCGGACCTCAACCCGAACTTGGGCTAATCTAAAATGAGAAAGAAGGGCCTCTAAGGACTCTTCCCGTCGCAACCGGACCTGAAAGACCTCTTCTACCGGTTTTCCCTTAGCAATTTGGTCTAAAATCATGGGCATTTCGGTAAAAAGCGCTTCTCCCACCTGCCGGTAGAAATCGTCACCAAAACCTTCCCCCAATTCCCAGCGCGTAATCACCATTCGTACCAGACGATGTACAATATAATTTGGGTCAAGTTCTCCAATATAGGGAAAAGCCACCCGGAGGTCCGAAATATTTGACACGGCTGTAACGTATTTAATCACCCTGCCAGACTGCGGAGAAATGGGCTTAAGTACCACTCCTTCTCGGCCTTCTGTCTCGTATCGTAACAGGATCTCTTTCAAAGTCTTGAGTTTGTTGGGAGAGAAAGGGCCATTTACCTCTGGCATAGGAAAGCCAAATTCTTTAAAGAGTGCATATTTTTCTTCTGGCGGTAGAAAACGCTCGTGAGCAAGGTCTAAAATATCAAAACAGAAGAAACCCACATCTTCTTTTAGATAGGGAGGCCATTCGGTCACAAAGGGATTCTCTGGCCCCGCTACTTCGCAACAAACAACGTATTGTGGGAATTTATCGAAAAAATCCGGAAGCCTTGGTAAAAAATCAGGCCAACGATCCGTAGCAAAGGGACAAACAAAGCCCCGCCGTGTGAAGGCCTTGATTTCTCCGCCAAGCCTCGCTAGCCGCACGTTATAACCTTCGATCTTCTCTTCAGCATAAAAAGGCCCCCGCAAATAACGTGGTACCCCGGTATACAGTACAAAAATGCGGGGAATATGTGGGAACCCCGGCATCAAAAATCCTGGCGCTACCACAGTACCCGCAGAAAACCCCCGCCAGTCTCTTTTAAAACGAAAGGCCGGCAGAGCAAGGCCTTCAATATAAAGGAGCTTCCCCTGCTCCAAGGCCTCTTCTAATTCCTTGAAAGAAATCTTCCGAAGGCGTGGAGAACTTTGATAAACCTCTTTTAAAAGGTCTTTCTGGAGGCTAATTTCCCCCTCTAACATGTTTTCTCCTTGTTTTTAACAAGCTTAATTTCGCCCGTTTGATCAAGTTTCCCCTTCACCTCTGGGGTAAAATCCGGCAAAAATTGGCGAATTACCCAAAGGTTAGTAAAAAAATGCCGGCTCAAACGGGAAACGTCAAAATGGCAGGAAGCGCCGCTTAAAGCTAAGGGAAGTAATAATTGATCTGCGAGATAAGGATCCACCGCCTTACCGGAAGCATAAAAGTCTAAAAATTCTTTTGCCACTTCTTCAGCCACTTTTTCTGCAGGCTTTCCCTTTTTACCGAAGGAAATAAATCCAGCACGTTTTTGACCTTCACTTATCGAAATAAAAACAAATGTAGCCGGGCTCAAGGCCTTGGCACGCTCTAAAACGATGAGAGGCTGAAAACCTTTGCGGGCTAAAAGTTCAGCAGCTGTCTTGGCCTGTCTGGTACGAATGTGAGAAGGTAAATCTTCCGTAACTACTGAAAGCACGCGTACAGATTTGGCTTCATAAGGCCCCAAAAGTTCCAAATAAGAAGGGTTTCGACGGGGTAAAATACGTACCAACATTTCTCCACCACCGGCAGGGAAAAAACCGTAACGGCGCAGTTCAAAAGAAAAGTCAAAACCCAAAATTTTCACTACCGGCCCGTAGATTTCGTAAAGATAATGAAAACTTGGGGCATGAGGTACGTGGGTCCCCCCACGGATAAGAATTTTGGAAGAACCGGCTTCCGCCAAGGCTAGACCTATGGTCTGGAAGACCAGGCTTACTGCCCCTGCAGTCCCGATATCGAAGTAATAAGAACCTGCCTTGAGAGACCCGGGGATGAAGCGTAAAAAAAGAGACCCCACAAAGGCTCCTTCTACTTCGGCACCACAAACCTTTTGGGCCGCCTTCACACAGGTAAGATGTTGGGGGCGAAGACCGGGCTTAGGCCTTTTAGCCCGAATATTTACCAGTTCAAAAGGCTTGCGGGTAATCATAGAAAGTGTAAGGGCGGTGCGTAGGATTTGACCACCACCTTCTCCGTAAGAACCGTCAATGCGTATTAACGCTGGTGACATGCCACCCACTGTCCTGGAGAGATCTCCCGTAAAAGGGGGCTTTTCTTTGCACATAAAGGTAAGGATTCCTGGCAGCGATTTAAGAAGGGGCAGCCAGAAAGAACCTTACCAGGATCCGGGGGCTCCCCTCGCACCGCCCTTCTCTTTTTACGATAGCGGGGGTTAGGCTCGGGAACAGATTCCAATAATACTTCCGTATAAGGATGGTGAGAGAGCTCAAAAAAATTCCGGCTGGGTGAAATCTCCACTACTAGGCCCAAATACATTACAGCAACCCGGTCACTAAGAAAGAGGACTAAAGGGAGATCGTGAGAAATAAAAAGATAAGAAAGGCCCTGTCTTCTTTTGAATTCAAGAAGGAGATTTAGAATCTGAGCCTGTACGGAAACATCTAGGGCCGAGGTAGGTTCGTCGAGCACAAGGGCCTTAGGAGCCAAAATTAGGGCCCGAGCTAAGGCCAAACGTTGACGCTGACCGCCACTAAACTGATGGGGATATTTTTCCATATCCTCTGGAGAAAGCCCTACCTGGCACAAAATTTCTGCTACTCGCGCGCGCCGTTCTTTGGAGTGGCAAAGACGATGGATGACCAAGGGCTCGGCAAGGAGATCAAAGACCCTCTTACGAGGGTTTAAGGAAGCATAAGGATCCTGAAAAACAATCTGCACATAACGGCGGAGACGACGCTGCGCTTGGGGAGACAGTGAAAAAAAGTCCTTCCCTGCCACTAATACTCTTCCTTCCTCTGGTCTTTCCAGCCCCAGTGCCACCCGGGCTAAGGTACTCTTACCACAGCCTGATTCTCCTAAAATCCCGAGGACTTCATTCTCTGAGAGAGAAAGACTTATTTTTCGCAGGGCATAAAAAGGTCTTCCTTTAGAAAAAAAACCCTTACGGAGGGTGTAGATTTTTGAAACCCCTTCAAGCTTGAGAATCTCTGGCATAAAAACACCTGACCCAATGATTTGGTGCCCAAAGCTCAAGGGAAGGCTCCTCTTCTTGACAGCGAGATCGTGCTTGAGGGCAGCGATCTAAAAACTTACATCCAGGAGGACGCCTTCCCGGAGGCGGGACATTCCCAGGTAAGGCATAGAGTTGACGCTGGCCAGGGCGTGGCAAAGCTGCTAAAAGCGCCCTGGTGTAAGGATGAGCCGGCCTCTCGTAAAGGTCCTCACAGGAAGCTACCTCCACCAAACGACCGGCATACATAACCGCCACCTGGTCAGCAAGCTCGGCTACTACCCCCAAGTCGTGGGTGATGAGGAGAATAGAAAGCCTGCGGGACTTCCTCAAATAGGCTAGAAGCTCAAGAATTTGGGCCTGAATTGTCACATCAAGAGCTGTGGTAGGCTCATCCGCAATTAGTAAGGCTGGCTCTCCGGCCAAAGCCATAGCAATCATTACCCGTTGCCGCATACCCCCAGAAAGCTCATGAGGATAAGCGTGTAGCCTCTCGTGAGGGGCTGGGATTCCCACCTCTCCAAAAAGCTCCTCTACCCTTTTAAGGGCCGCTTCTTTAGAATAGCCATAATGGCATTGTAATACTTCCGCTACCTGCTCTCCTACCCTGAATACCGGGTTGAGACTCACCATCGGATCCTGGAAGATGATAGCTAATTCTCGCCCACGATATTTCCTCATTTCCTCTTCAGGAAGAGGAACAAGATCCTGGCCCTTGAAAATTATTTTGCCTCCTGAAAGCACAATACTCCGTGGCAAAAGTCTCAAAATAGCGAGTCCGCTGAGCGATTTGCCACAACCTGATTCCCCTACTAAGGCCAAAATTTCCCCTTTTTTAAGGGATAAAGAAAGGGCCTCCACAATAGGAGGACCATTTTTGTAGGAAATTTCGAGGCCCTTTAGTTCTAACAATTGTGTCATAAAAATTTTACTTTTTTGGCAAATTCATTCTTGACTTTCCCTTTTTAGGGCCCAACTTCTAACTATCTCAAAAGAGGAGGAAAGCCATGTTTCCTGTGCAGGATAATGCTCCACGACAAAGCGTTCCATTAGCTACCTATTTTCTCATTGCCCTCAACGTCGCTGTTTTTTTAGTAGAAATTTCACTTCCTCCACCAGTACTTGAAAAGGTCATTTATTATTTTGGAGTTGTTCCTGCGCGTTATACCAACCCGCACTTAGAAAGCCAAGTCCTATTCCCAGGGCTCAAATATCTTGCTTTCCTCACCTGCATGTTTCTTCATGGCGGCTGGGTCCATCTTATCGGCAATATGTGGACTCTCTGGATCTTTGGAGACAACGTAGAAGACCGCATGGGGAGTCTGCGTTTTCTCATTTTTTATTTTCTCTGTGGTTTTGCGGCTTCTCTGACACATATTTATATGCACCCTCATTCTACCGTCCCCACCATCGGGGCCTCAGGAGCGATTTCCGGTGTTTTAGGGGCTTACTACGCCCTCTTTCCTTTAGCAAGACTGATCGTAATGATACCAATTTTTATCTTCCCTTTCTTTTTCGAAATTCCGGCAGTTCTGTATCTGGCCTGGTGGTTTTTTATCCAGGTGTTTTCCGGCACCCTTTCGGTGGTTCATGGAGAAATTGCCGGAGGGGTGGCTTGGTGGGCCCATACTGGAGGTTTCGTAGCGGGCCTTCTCTTACATAGACTCTTTTGTTTGGGACGCCGCAAGATTTTTTATCGAGACGAAGAAACCCCTTGGGGGGTTTTGCCCCTGGTATTTGAAAAAACAAATCGTTAAGGAGGAGGTGGAATTATGAGTGGATTCGATATTTTTTGGTTGTTTTTTATTCTTATGACCTTGCAGCCCCTTATGCGCCAGAGATTTCTGGAGGCAGCCCGCCAAAAAATGATCGAAAAGATCGAAAAAAAACGAGGCTCTCGCGTTATTCTTCTGGTGCACCGACAGGAAACCATGAGTTTTTTTGGCTTTCCAGTGATGAGGTACATTGATATCAACGATTCTGAGCAGGTCATCCGAGCTATCCATCTTACCGACCCCGATGTTCCCATCGATATCATTCTCCATACTCCAGGCGGGCTTGTTCTGGCAGCTCTGCAAATTGCAAAAGCTCTCAAACGCCATAAGGCCAAAACCACGGCCTTTGTGCCCCATTATGCTATGAGTGGTGGTACTCTCATTGCTCTTGCTGCAGACGAAATTATTATGGATGAACATGCTGTACTGGGGCCTGTGGACCCCCAGCTAGGACAATTTCCAGCAGCTAGTATCGCGCGGGTACTAAGAAAAAAGCCGGTCGAAAGGATAGATGACCAAACTTTAATCTTAGCAGATGTTTCTGAAAAAGCGCTAAAACAGATGAAAGAAGAACTCCGGGAACTCTTAGCCGGAAAGTATACCAAAGATAAAGTTGAAGAATTGGCCGAAGTACTCTCACAGGGCCGCTGGACACACGATTATCCCATTACCTTTGAGGAAGCCAAAAAACTGGGGCTTCCTGTAAAGAAAGACATGCCCGTTGAAATTTATCAGCTTATGAATCTTTTTCCGCAACCTTTACGTCAACAACCTTCGGTACTTTATGATCCGACACCTCGTCGTCTGAGAGGAGGGCAACACCTACCATCACAACAACCTTAACTAGGAAAAATTAAAAGGCCCCGCTTGGCGGGGCCTTAAAAAACTTAAAGGGCAAACTGCCCTTTATTAACAACTTCATCCACCACCACAATTGCGCATATCGCAAGCAACAAAATCCATGGCTGTTGCTTGGCGTACCTCGTCTACTTTGATCTTCATAATTACGTTATGCCCTGCTGCCGGATGGTTAAAATCCGCTATCACCCGATCGCCATCTTTTTTAAGCACATAAAACATTATTTGACGCCCCGTAGGAGTTACCTCTTGGTAATACTCCCCTTCTTTGACTTGCTCCGGATTTTTCAGTTGCTTAAGAGAAATCTCTTGCACAAGATTTTTATCATAAGGACCGTAAGCTTGTTCCGGAGGAATAGTGACAGTAATTTCTTCCCCTTCTTTGGCACCAGAGATGGCCTGCTCAATAATAGGCATTAAAGGATCACGTCCAAAGACAAAATTCACTCGCATCGGACGGGAAAACCAGGAAGGGGTTTTCTTCCCCTCGATTTCAAGCTGATAATTAAGGATCACCACCATATTGGGAGCTACTTTTTTCTCTTCCATAAACCCTCCTCACTGCTTGGCAAGATTAAATCTAAAATCTACTAAACAAATAAAGTTCGGTCAAATTAGAAATGACTAGCAACAGCAAAAAATTCTAATAAGCTATTTTATCGCGAAGTAAATACCTCGGCGTTGCCCTTTTGAAAGGGGCTCCAAACGCCCCTTTTCCAGCCAAAATATTTCTTCACAAACAAGTTCTAAAAATTCAAAGTCGTGAGAGACTACCAGGAATGAAGTCATTTTGTTTTGAAGGAGGGAAACTAATTTTTGAAAATTTTTCCAGTCTAAATCTCCAGTAGGTTCATCAAGAAGGATGTACTTAGGCTGCATAGTAAGGATAGACCCCAAAGCTACC
This sequence comes from Thermodesulfobacteriales bacterium, assembly GCA_026986115.1. Lineage (GTDB taxonomy): Bacteria > Desulfobacterota > Thermodesulfobacteria > Thermodesulfobacteriales > Thermodesulfatatoraceae > Thermodesulfatator. The sequence goes on along the minus strand of JALSPG010000063.1, from coordinate 29,773 downwards.
AGGCGTTTTTCTCCTCCCGAAAGTCGGTAGGTAAGTCTTTTCTCAAAACCCCTAAGCCCCAAAAACTGTAACACTTCTGCTACCCTTTTGGCCACTTCTTGGCGGGAAAGCCCTAAATTGAGGGGGCCAAAGGCTAAGTCTTCTTCTACAGTAGGACAAAAAAGCTGATCTTCGGGGTCTTGAAAGAGGAGCCCTATCTCACGACGGACCGGGTAAAAATCTCTTTCTTTTTTGAGCTCCTGTCCACGGAAATAAATTTTTCCAGCCTTTGGTCTTTCCAGACCAAGCATAAGACGCAAAAGGGTGCTCTTCCCCGCACCATTGGGACCAATAAGCCCGATACGGCTCCCCTCTTTGAGGGAAAAATTAAACCCCTCAAATAGAGGACGCCCTGGATACCCAAAAGAGAGATTTTTAAATTCCAAAAGGGGCTTCATCGGTAGGCCAAAATTGCCATGAAAATAAGGTAAATGCTACCCCCTATCAACCAAAAAAAATCACTCCTAGCCCACGAAAAATGGTGCCACACCGGAAAATAGCCCTGGTAACCACGCAAAAGCATGGCCTCATAAATACGCCGCGAACGATCATAGCTTCGTAGAAAAAGACTAGCAAAAAGATAGGCCCAAACCCGGTAACTCCTAAGAGCTGTACGAGGAACAAAACCACGGAGTTTTGCTGCTTCAAATAAACGTTTGAATTCTCTTTCAAGGAGTTCAAGATATCGTAAAGTAAAGAAAAGAAGTTGTACAAGTTTTGAAGGTAAATACAAGTGATGTAGAGCATGAGCTAACTCAAAAACATTATTTCGAGCAAAAAAGACATAGGTTGTCAAAAGAATAGCGTTTGATTTGCAAAAAATAAATAAGGCCAAAAGTAAGCCCTCTTTCGTGATCCAAAAAGGACCTACTTGTAAAAGGGCGTTTCCCGCAGTGGTAAAAGGTAAAGTAAAAACCACAAAAAAGAGAAAAAAATCCGCCCCAAAAAGGCGTTTTAAAAGGGTTAAAGACCAGGCTCGCCAGAAAAAGGCAAAAAGAAAAGAAGAACACAGGGCCCAAAAAACCGCTTCCCAGGTTTCGGCTGTAGCCACCAGCAGGGCGTAACCGAAGCAGAAAAGGACCTTCAGCCTAGGATCTGGCCTTGCCACTTGTCATTGCCCTCGCTTTAAAATAGGCCAAAAAACCAAAAACCCCCACAATATACCCTAGGCCACTAAAGATGTCCCGCCAAGGGATAGTAGTCTTAGAAGGTGGAACAGCTCCCGACGGGGGTTCAGGTGTTAAAACCATTTCCGCCCGGTGCCCCATACCGGCGTAGGCTATAATTTTTATTCCTTTTTCAATCTTTTCAGGAAGCTGGAGCGTAAAACGGCCTTCTTGATCCGTCCGGGTGTGAAAGGTACCACGAGGAGTAACTACCTCAATTTTTGCATTTTTCGCCGGTCTTCCATCGTTGAAAAAGACTTCACCCTCAAGATATCCTTTTTGATAAGTGGCGAAAATATTGATACGATGAGCCTGCACAGGAAAGGCCCAAAAAATCAAAAAAAGAAGGAGGAAATATCTCATTGGAAGATCTCCGGTCTTACTTTTTGAAGATAGAGACAAATAAAAGCTGAAACCACACCCTCCACAAGGGCCACGGGAAGATGAGCAGCTAAAATGAGTTTGGCCACGGCATGAAAGCTTTCACCCGCCAAGAAAAGCTCAAGGGCCACCAAGAAACCGGCTAAAAAAATAGCCAAGGCTCCGGCAATAAAACCCCCTACTACAACCCCACGCAACCCAAAACGGAAGAAAAATTTCCCAAACCAGGCTCCAACAATACCGGCAAAGGCCAAGTTAAAGGTGTTAACCCCCAAGGTGGTTAATCCACCAAATTGGAATAATACGGCCTGCAAAAAAAGACAAATCAAGAAAGCAGGGAAGGCGGCCATTCCTAACATCAATCCCAAAAGACCATTGAAAACCAGGTGAACAGAACTAGGGCCTAAGGGGAGATGAATTAAAGAAGCTACAAAGGCTGCAGCTGTAAGGAGTGCCGCCCGTGGAATGGTTTCTGGAGTAAGCCTTTTCAGGCCTATCGCCGTTCCTAAAAGAGAGAGCACTCCCCCTGCTATGAGAACCGATGCCGGAAGGATGCCTTCAGAAATATGCATTATCGCCCCACTGGAGACGGATAAGCCCGGAGCCAAATAACGGCATCAAGCTCTAAAGGGTATTCGCGACCGTCTTTTTTCAAAGGTTTACCCTCACTCAAAACTGCAAAACCCCACCACCCTGCCCAAGGAATGGTATAACAGAATTCTCCAGCTTGATTCGTTTTTAAGACCTGGGTTACGAAAGGCCCAGAAACTTCTTTTACGGAACCATCATTTAGATATTCAACCTCTATTTCGGCCCCAGAGAGGGGTTTGCCATTTTTTAATACCAAACCACAAAAAAGATTTCCCGCCCATAGACCATAAGGTCTTACTAAAGGAACTATTTCGATGGGAAGCCCAAGGTAAACATCCCATCCTGTCTCTGCTCCAAAAGCATTTACGATTACTTTGGTAATTTGTTGAATGAAGACCTCCTCAGAAGGTTCAAAATAGGGGGTCGGAATGACATAAAAAATATGATCTCCAGGCCGCTTAAATTGGTAAGTAAATTGCCAAGCACGCACCTTTTGAGAGCTTTTTTCTCCCCGCCAAGGGGCATAAAGAGGCCATTTTATCTCTTTAAGCCCCTGAGAAAGATCAAAATGTTTCCCCCTCACCCAAACCCCAACTTTCAGAGGCCTCTCAAGATCCATGGCTGGTCCACCTTGCATGGGATGTGTAAAAAATATCCTGATCTCTAAATTTCTTGTAGGAAAAGAAACCAAATCTTTTTCAGGAAATAAAACCAGAAAATGAGCCCAAACGTTTATTCCCCAACCCCACAAACAAAAAAGAAAGATTAAAAGGAATCTTTTCATAACCCCTTCCTTTGTTACTTTTTTAGTTTAAGTAGCACGTAACAAGAGTTCTCCAAACTGTCAAGAAAAACTTTATCTCACGAAAATCTTAGAAAAAAGGTTGTTGCTGCTTGAGGAGAAGATGAAAAGTTTAGCTTATGGTGGAGATGGGGGGATTCGAACCCCCGACCTCCACGTTGCGAACGTGGCGCTCTCCCAACTGAGCTACATCCCCGTATTGCTAAGGAAGGTAACGAGAAAGGAGATATCTGTCAACTAAGCTTGGCCCTGAGCGGCAGCAGCCTTCTTGGCATTTAACTTGGCTGCCAAGCGCGAAATTTTACGGGCTGCAGTACGATGATGAAGAGTGCCTTTGGAGACCGCACGCTGAAGCATACTTTGGGCACGCCGGAAGGCCTCTTCCGCTTCCTCAATGGTTCCCTGTTGCAAAGTGGCAAGAAATTTTTTGATCTCGGTTTTGACCCGGGTTTTGATAGCCTTATTGCGCATCCTCCGTTTGAGGCTTTGTCTCAAAGCCTTAGCTGCTGAACGATGTTGAGGCAAGACAATCCCTCCTTTGATAGAAATTCCGCGTGCGCTATATAATACGTCATGGAAATGGTGTCAACGCCTCTTTCACAAATTGAAATTCGTATCGGGACTTCAGGCTGGAATTACCCGCACTGGAGGGGAGTATTTTACCCTTCCGGACTTTCTCAAAGAAAATGGCTTTCCTACTACGCCTCATATTTTGATACCGTAGAAGTAAATGCCACTTTTTATGGTACTCCTAAGGAAACAACACTTCGCCGTTGGTACGAAGAAACTCCTCCTGATTTCCTCTTTGCTCTTAAGGCCAGCCGTTTTATCACCCATATCAAGCGCTTAAAAGATATTGAGGAGCCCCTCAAGCGGTTTTATTTTGTTATTTCTCCTTTGAAAGACAAAATTGGACCTCTTCTCTTTCAGTTTCCGCCAACCCTTAAATACCAGCGGGAGGTGATCGCAAATTTTCTAGCTCTTCTTGATCAACACTTTCGCACCGCCATTGAGGTTCGACACCAAAGTTTTCATACCGAAGATTTTTTAGAACTTTTAATTACTCATAACGTGGCCCTCTGTCTCTCAGATACTGCCGGGCGTTATCCTTCGCTTTTTGAAGTCCTTACGGCAGATTTTGTTTATATTCGTCTTCACGGTTCAAGAGTACTTTATCGTTCTTGCTACACCGAAGAAGAGTTACAAACATGGGCACAAAAAATAAAGAAATGGGCCAAACCCACTTACGTTTATTTTGATAACGACGCTCTGGGATGGGCTGTCCCAAATGCTTTGCGTCTCAAAGAACTTCTCGGACAACCCGTTAAGGGACTTCCCTTAGAGGCTCGGGAACTTTTAAAAAAACGTCCTCGAGATTAAACTGCCAGCATGGCCTCTCTTAAAAAGCTTATCTCAAAAATCGAAGATCTTTTACCCCGGCCGGTTCGTTTAATGGAAGTTTGTGGTACCCACACGGTTAATATTTTTCGTTATGGCTTGCGCAGCCTGTTTTCTAAGAAGATCACCTTGATTTCAGGCCCGGGTTGTCCGGTTTGTGTTACCCCGCAGGAAGAAATCGACTATTTCATCACCTGTGCTTTACAACCAGGTATAATTTTGGCCACTTTTGGCGATATGATTCGTGTACCAGGCAGCCAGGGCTCTTTGAAAGAAGCACGGGCTCGTGGGGCTAACGTGAAAGTAGTTTATTCACCGCTTGATGCTCTAAAATTAGCTCGGGAAAATCCTGACTATAAAATAGTCTTTGCGGCGGTGGGCTTTGAAACTACAGCACCTGCGGTGGCGGTAGCTGTTCTTGAAGCTAAAAAAGAAAAAATACCTAATATCTTTTTTGCGGTAAGCCATCGCACCATGCCGCAAGCCTTGCGAGCACTTTTGGGTTCTGGAGAAATTGAGTTAGACGGCCTCATTCTTCCAGGCCATGTTTCAACAATAACAGGTGCTGGTTATTTTTCATTTATTGCCAAAGAGTATTCTTTACCAGCGGTAGTAACAGGGTTTGAGGCGCATCAAATCGTACATGGTATTTACCTACTTGCCAAACAAATCTCTGAAGGGCGCACAGAGGTTGAAATTGCCTATCGAGAGGTTGTGACTTGGGAAGGAAACCCCATGGGAAAACAGTTGATTCGCAAGGTTTTTGAGCCCTGCGACGCTTACTGGCGTGGTCTTGGCCTGATTCCTCAAAGTGGTCTAAAACTTCGAGAAGAGTTTAAGGCCTTTGATGCTAAGATAGCCCTACCGCTTGAAGTCCCCGAAGCCCAAGAAACGCCAGGTTGCCTTTGTGGAAAGATTATTTGCGGGAAAGCAACACCTCCTCAATGCAAACTTTTCGCCAAGGCGTGCACCCCAGAAACTCCTAAAGGACCTTGCATGGTTTCAAGCGAAGGGACTTGTGCGGCCTGGTATGCCTATGGAACAGAACATGCCCAGTAAGCTTGTACAAAAAAACATCATGGAGGCTAAGCGCGGGGTTAAGCTCCGCCGCACAGGATTTGGGCAACGCGTGTTTCTAGACCTTACTTCCGATGAGGTTTATACGCGTAGGGTGGCCCAAAAGACCTTTAAATTGTTGAAGGAGTTTATACCGAAACGAGAACTTCCTCAAAAGTTTTGAAGAGGCCCCTTCTCGATAAATTCTCTGAGGGCCTTTGCAGTATAAGTGTCTTGTTTGAGCAATTCCTCAGGAGGGCCACTAACCAGGACTTCGCCCCCCTGATCTCCGCCCTCAGGGCCTAGGTCGATTATCCAGTCAGCTTCTTTAATAACGTCGAGATTGTGCTCAATCACCAATACTGTATCGCCCCTTTCTACCAAACGATGGAAAAGGGCCAAAAGTTTTCTTATGTCAGCAATATGAAGCCCGGTAGTTGGCTCGTCGAGGATAAATAGGCTTCCGCCCTTTTTGCCTTTTATGAATTCGGCAGCTAGTTTAAGGCGCTGGGCTTCTCCTCCGGAAAGCGTAGGACTAGGCTGGCCAAGGGTAAGATAATCAAGTCCAATTTCACAGAGGAGCTTTAATGGTTCGGCGAGTTTGGGGACTCTTCTGAAAAACTCAAGAGCCTCTTCCATCGTCATAGAGAGGATCTCGGCTATATTTTTTCCTTTATATTGCACGCTTAAGGTTTCTTCATTGTAACGTGCCCCACCACAGGCTTCACAAGTAACGTAAACTTCGGGTAAAAATTTCATTTCCACCCGAAGTTGTCCCTGGCCTTTGCAATGCGGGCATTGACCTCCTTCGAGATTGAAAGAGAAACGACTAGGCCCAAAACCTCTGGCACGAGCTTCAGGGAGCCCGGCAAAGAGTTCTCGTATGCGATTCATAAGGCCCACATATGTTGCAGGAGTAGAACGGGGTGTTCGCCCGATAGGGCTATGGTCAACCACTACGACACGTTTAAGAATATCTGCCCCTTCCATACCGCACAGATATTTAAAGCCTTCTCCCTTTTCACGCCGTTTGAGATTTTCATAAAGGACATCCATGACAAGGGAAGACTTCCCGGCCCCAGAAACCCCAGTTACTGCTACAATTACCCCTAAAGGGATAGCTATATCTATTTCCTTTAAATTCCTGGCACAAGCCCCGTAAAGTCTCAAAAAATTTTGAGGTTTGCGCTTATAGCTTGTTAGTTGATACCTTGCAGGGTCTTTGAGAACCCGAGCAGTGATTGAAGAAGAATGTTTAAGGAGTTCTTTAAAAGGTCCTTCAAAGACAATCTTTCCTCCCCTTCGTCCTCCTCCAGGGCCCAAATCCAAGATCCAATCTGCCATCCGAATAGTTTCATCATCGTGTTCTACCACGATGACGGTATTCCCTTTATTTTTAAGTTTTCTCAAGGCCTTAAGCAAAAGGATATTATCGCGAGGGTGAAGTCCAATGGTGGGTTCATCGAGAACATAACAAACCCCGGTAAGAATAGAACCGAGCTGGGAAGCAAGCCTTACCCTTTGGGCCTCTCCTCCTGAAAGGGTATCTCCACTACGGGACAAAGAAAGATAACCAAGCCCTACCTCACAAAGAAATACCAGTTTCTCTCGGGCTTCTTTTAAGATAGGTTCGGCAATAACTGCCTCTTTACCCTCAAACTTCAAACCTTCCAGAAACTTTAGCGCTTCTACAGCTGAAAGATCTGTAAGTTCACTGATATTTTTTCCACCTACACGAAAGGCAAGGGCTTCTCGCCTGAGGCGGCTTCCATTACAGAGTGAGCAGATCTTTTCCCCCACCCTTCCAAGACCTTCACAGCGAGGACATGCCCCGGCTTTAGTGTTGAAAGAAAATAAAAGGGGGTCAGGAACAGGAAGAGAAATTCCACATTGAGCACAAAAAGCTTTGGCGCTTAATAGGAGTTCTTCTCCCTCTGGCCCCAAAATAATAGCTTCTTCTCCACCTTCTGCGAAGGTTTCTTGCAAAAGACGCTTTACGGAGACCCTGTTTTGGGGGGAGACTTTTATCTGACCGATTTCGATCTCGATGGTGTGCTCCCGAAAACGAGAAAGTTCGGGAACCGGAGGAAATTCTACTAAACGCCCATCTATACGGGCTCTGTGGTGCCCGGCCTTTAGGGCAGCCTCAAAAAGAGGGCGATGATAGCCTTTACGCCGTCTTACTTTCGGGGCCAAAAAAGCCACTTTTGTGCCACCAAACTTATCTTCCAGGAGTTCGAGTAAGGCCTCTATATCGGTACGAGATAAGGGCCTTTGACACTGAGGGCAAAAGGGGAGCCCTACTTTGGCAAAAAGGAGGCGCAAATAGTGATAGATTTCCGTCAAGGTTCCAACTGTAGAGCGAGGGCCGGCCTGACTAGTACGCTGCTCAATGGCTACAGTTGGGGGAAGCCCGCGAATCAAATCCACTTCTGGTTGTTCGTAAAGTTTGAGAAATTGGCGTACATAAGTAGGGAGACTCTCGATATAGCGTCTTTGTCCTTCAGCAAAGATAAGATCAAATGCCAAGGTAGATTTTCCGGAGCCAGAAACCCCTGTAATCACCGTAAAGGCGTGGCGAGGAATACGGGTAGAAATGTCTTTCAAATTATGGTGCCTGGCGCCGTATATCTCGATGGCCTGCATCAAAGAGTTCCTTCAAGATATTTTCGCAGCCATACGGCTGTTGGCGTTTGAAGATTGAGAAGCTCTTCAGGAGGACCTTCATAAAGAAGCTCTCCTCCCTGACTTCCACCTTCTGGACCAAGATCCACAATCCAGCTTGCCCTTCTTAAAAGCTCCAGATGGTGTTCTACCACGATGATAGTATTTCCTGCTTCTAGTAAGGCTTTGAAAGCTTCTAAAAGCCTTTCGACATCCATAAAATGGAGACCAACCGTGGGCTCATCGAGGAGAAAAAGGTGCCCGCTGCCTTGTTCCAGAAAAAGGTAGCGGGCAATCTTTAATCGTTGTGCCTCCCCACCAGAAAGGGTGTTCAAAGGTTGGCCTAATTTTAAATAACCAAGCCCTACAGCTTGGGCCGCAGCGAGCCTTCGCCTTAACTCTTCGTGTTCAGAAAAAAACTCTACGGCCTCGTCGATAGTAAGGGCAAGAACTTGAGCAATGTTCTTCCCCCTGTGCGTGATAGCTAAAACCTCTTCCCGAAAGCGGCTTCCCCGACAAACCGGACAAGGAAAATAAAGATCCGAAAGAAATTGCATCTCCACCACTTCTACCCCAAGCCCTCCACAATGAGGACATTGCCCCTCAGGAGAATTAAAAGAAAAGGTCGCAACTGAAAGCCCCCTTTCTTTGGCCAGAGGTTTTCCGGCAAAAATTTTGCGGATGAGATCATAGACCTTAAGATAAGTAGCAGGATTGGCCCGTGGAGATTTGGCAAGAGGGCTCTGGTCAATAAGAAGCACTTGCTTAATTCTGTCAGCTCCCTCAAAACCAGTAAAAGACCCCGGAGGTTCGGTAGCCTCTCCCTTAAGTCGCTTAAGGCCGCGGTAAAGAACATACTCCAGGAGGGAAGATTTCCCTGAACCAGAAACTCCTGTAATAACTGTAAAGCTTCCCAAAGGAAAAGAAACATCAATATTTTTGAGGTTGTGTGCTGAAGCCCCTAAAACTTTGAAAAACTCCTTAGTAGGTAAAACCAGAGGAGCAAGCTTTTTTGGTGTGCGGACCAACTTTAAAGTGCGGCTGGTAGGGGTATCCTTTTGAAGGAGCTCCTTCCCTGGGCCCGCAAAAAGAAGCCTTCCCCCCTGCTCGCCAGCTCCAGGCCCTAAATCTATGACGTTTTCAGCGGCCAAGATGATTTCGGGATCATGTTCTATCACCACCACCGTATTTTGTCTGTCCGCAAGGTTCTTCAAAAAAGAAATGATGCGAGCGGTATCTCGAGGATGAAGCCCGGTAGTGGGTTCATCGAAAAGATAGAGTGTTTCTACCAACTCCGAAGAAAGGGCGCGGGTGAGTAAAGCCCTGGCCACCTCCCCTCCTGAAAGAGTACGACTTTGCCGGTCAAGACTAAGGTAAGAAAGTCCTACCTCGTTTAGATATTTGAGACGTCTTTCAAGCTCCTGCAGGAGAAGGATTGTGGCTCGATCAAAGTCCCCTTTAAGGGCTTCTGAGATAAATTGCCATGCTTCTTTTACGGAAAGGGAATAAAAAGAGGCAATATCAAGCCCTTGAAATTTATACAGCAAGGTTTCCGATTTAAAGCGCGCACCTTTACACCGGGGACAGGGTAAATAAGCCCGGTAGCGAGAAAGCAGGATGCGGATGTGGGCTTTATAGCGTTTAGTTTCTAGCCAATCGAAAATGCCTTTTATCCCGTACCACCTTCCATCTCCATAAAGAATTTTTTCTCGGATAGAGGCGGGAAGTTCTTTCCAGGGCTTATTAAGAGGAATCCCCTGACGACGACAATACTCAAATAGCTCTTCTTCATCTTCCCAAAAAGAAGGCATGGAAAGGATACTTATGGCGCCCTCGGCGAGGCTCTTTTCCGGATCAGGAATAACAAGATCCCAGTCAATATCGATTACGCGGCCAAAACCGCGACATTCAGGACAGGCTCCCAAAGGACTATTGAAAGAGAACAAGTTGGGAGTCTTTTTGGGAAAAGTATAGTTACAATATGGACAACGCGGCTTATTGGTAAAACGAATTTCTTTGCCGTAGGGAAGGTGAACGCGTATCTCTCCGGCAAGGGTAAAAGCCCTCTCGCAGGCCTCAACCAAGCGAGAAAGGTCTTCTGCACTTGGTTTAAGACGATCAAGTACTATTTCAGCTTCTGGCGGTAAGGTTTCAAACTCCTCAAGATCACAGACCTTTCCTTCCCAGAACAGCCGAAAATAACCCGCTTGCAAAAGCCCCTCCTTTAAGAGGGAGACATCTTCTTTAACTTTTACCGGAGCCGTTAGCACAACCTGTTGGCCCCTAAGTTGGGCCAAAATTTTTTGAGCAGCTTCAGTAGCACCTACTACTTCAATCTCTCTTTGACACAGGGGGCAGAAGGGCTTGGCAGCGCGGAAATAAAGCATTTTGGCAAAGTTTGTAATCTCTGTAAGAGTCCCCACTGTAGAACGAGAACTCTTAACAGGGTTAGTTTGACCAATGGCAATGGCCGGAGGGATGGAAGAAATTTCTTCTACTCGGGGTCGAGGTAAACGCTCAAGATATTGACGCAGATAAATAGAGAAGGTCTCTACGTAGCGGCGTTGCCCCTCAGCATAAAGGACATCAAAAACAAGAGTAGATTTACCTGCCCCTGAAACTCCGGTAACAACTGTAACCTTATAGAGAGGGATTTCGAGGTCGAATCCTTTGAGATTATGTTGTCTAACTTTGGAGATTTTAATAGAGGTCACAATTTACCGGCGAACAAAAGCCAAAAAATTTTCCCATCCTAAACGGTTTATAATTACCCCTAATCTTTCTCCGCGGCGACAATATTTACGGTAAAAAGAAAGAGTACGTTCAAGAAGGTGAAGAACTTCTTCCTCACTAGTCAGGGCCACGACCTCCTTAGCCAATTGGGGGTGTCTGCCTAATTTCCCTCCTACTAAAACTTTGTATCCTTTGACTTCTGCTGCTAATACCTGTTTAGGGCAGGCCTTTATACAAAGGCCACAATTAAGACAACGTTCTGTATCAAAAAGAGGCCATCTATCTTGAAGGGTAACAGCCCCCTCCTCACATACTTCTTCACAGACACCACAAGCTACACATTCTCCCGCAAGTTGAGGTACCACTTGGCCAATGAGGCCAAAATCTGCAATTTGAACCTGAGTACAAGCATTAGGGCAAGCAGACAGGGCCACCCGGAAACGATAACGTTTCTGATCTTTAAGAGAAAGGGAACGGTAAAATTCGCCTAAGGAGGCGGTATCTAGGAGAACCTTAAGGCGAGAGACCAAGCTCTCAGCCTCCACTGCTGCCATAGGACAGGCAGCACTCCGACACACCCGCAATTCGTATCCATCGCCTTTTATCATGAATCATTTTTCTAACAATCTCCGAAAGATTTGTCATCTAGAGAACGATCTTGGGGATTTCCATTTCGCCAGCTTCAAAGGCCCGCACAAAAGCTTTTACTACGAGAGGATCAAAATGTTTGCCTGAGCCTCTAACGATGATCTCTTTGGCCTCAAAAGGAGGAAGACCTTTACGATAAGGACGATCGCTAACAAGAGCGTCGTAAACGTCAGCTACTGCCAAGATCCTAGCCTCCAGGGGAATCTCATCACAACGAAGCCCCAGGTATCCTGTTCCATCACATTTTTCATGATGAGCAAGAACAATAGGGATCACCCGCCCAAGGGCCCCTTCTAAGGGTTCAAGAATTTCCGTGCTAGAAGAAACGTGTTTTTTAACTTCTTCAAACTCTTCTTGGGTAAGTTTGGCTGCTTTATAGAGTATTTCCCGGCTTATTTTGAGTTTACCAAGATCATGTAAAAGGGCTGCAGCCCTTAAATCTTCAATTCTTTCATCAGGCAGACCCAAATATTGGGCAATTCTGACGGCATAAACGGAAACACGATAGCAGTGATTTTCAGTATATTCGTCCTGGGAGATAAAATGTCTCAAAATAACCAAAATGCCCCGATATGTTTTTTGAAGTTCTTTCATTTTGCTTCGATAATGATCATAAAGGGTCCCCATAGCATAGGCTGTAATAAGAAGAGTACCTCCCCAGATAGCTAAATCGCGCCAGCCACCATTTTGAAAAGATAAAATTGGTTTTTCTGAAAAAATTTGGGGAAAGAAATGAAGCACAAAAATAACCATCAAGATACTCGCAAAAGCGGTAAAAACAGCATGTCTTTTACCAAAATAATAAGCCGAAAAAACAGTTGGTAAGGTATAAAGGCTGAGAAGGAGGCGCTGAGAATCTACCAGATAATTCATTAATGCCGTAAGGATTACTAAAGAAAGAATAAGCCAAAATTCCTTGTTTACTTTGAGGACTTCCTCAAGAATACGTTCTCGGAAAGAAAACCGGGATCCTTCTCTATTTTCTTTGAGGAGAGAAGGGGTAAAATCCTTCGATCTTTCCTGGCAAATTTCTTCACGTTTTTGGGATTTGGGAACCTCTTGAGGTTCAAAACTGGCCTCGGCTCCCAAAGCTTTAAGACCTTGAAGCAATATTTCGGCCTCTTCTAGGGAGATATCTTCTTGCAAGACAGAAGGGGTCTTCGCAAGTTTTTCGGCAATTTTTACCCCATTATCTGAGACATAAGGGGCCAGAAAAGCAATAATTTCTGGAAAAGATTCTTCCGGAACTTTGTGCAAAACGATCTTGCCTGTCTTAACCATATCCGTAAAGCCTTTTATTTAAGAATTTCTGCCAAACTTTTTAATATCGCTACCTAACCCCCAGACAGTTTGGCTTGTAACACTAACTTGATAATCTCCAAAAGGTCTCTAATTATCATCTTATTAAATCGATACTCCAAAAGACCAACTTTAATATTTTTTAAAAACTTATATTAGCTATTTCAGAGTCAAAAAGTATTCTTTAAAAGAGAAAGGAAAATCCGAATTATCTATAAACTGCCAAAATATAAATTCATCAAAAAGACGCAAGGAACAGCAATCTTTCCTATCTTTTCGAACAAAAAAACGGGCTTACATATGGCCAATTACCATCTTGACAGCAGCTCTTAAGAGAGATATTTTTGCGTCAGTTTCCCCGGTAGCTCAATCGGCAGAGCGGCGGGCTGTTAACCCGTAGGTTGCAGGTTCGAGTCCTGCCCGGGGAGCCAAATGATATGCTCAGCAAAACTCTCCCCCGAGGAAATAGGTTCCGATATCCATAATTCGAGTTTGATTTTGGTCGCTTCTTGGCCGTCCCGGACTTCTTTTCCGTAACCTGGACCACTAAAAAGATTTTTCCGATCTAAATCATCTCCACAAAAAACATCCCAAACTTGAAAAGTTTGGCGCTAATTTGAACGGATAATTTTGTTTGGAAACCTTTGCAAAGCTTTTTCTTAAGGCCCGTTTGAGGATCCTCCGTTTTTCGGAACAATTTCTTGCGGTTGTGCTTGTCATACTAATCTCGACAATTTTGAGGAGTCTCTTGTTGATAAATTGTGAAATAAATTGGATTAAATTCCAATTTTTCGCTAAAGTTAAAGGAGGAGGTGGCTTTTGAAGAAGGTTTTTGTGGCTGGTGGTACGGGTTTTATCGGCCCCCATCTTATGAGGGCTTTTTTAGCCCGGGGTTTCGAGGTAGAAGCTCTCGTGCGTCATCCTACTAAAAAAGATCGGCTTCCTCCGGGGGCACGCCCGGTGTTGGGAGATCCTTTGAGACCTGGTCCTTGGCAAGAAGTATGTGCTTCTGCCCAGGTAGTAGTAAATCTTGTGGGAGCCAATATCTTTTCGCGCTGGACACCAGCTTATAAACGTTTAATCAAAGAAAGCAGAGTGGAGGCTACCCGTCAGATAGTTTCATCACTGCCAAAAGGTACAGTGCTTTTAAATGCTTCAGCCGTTGGATTTTACGGAGCCGACCGTGGTGAGGAAGAAATTACAGAGGAGAGCTCCCCGGGGAAAGATTTCTTGGCACAAGTATGTCAGGAATGGGAAAAAGAGGCCCTAGAAGGAGAAAAACGAGGAATACGCGTTTGTTTGATGCGTTTCGGGATTGTTCTTGGCTCTGATGGCGGGGCTCTTAAAAAGATGCTTCTTCCCTTCAAATTAGGTCTTGGAGGCCCACTTGGTTCTGGTGAGCAATGGTTTCCCTGGATTCACATTGGCGATCTTTGTGAGGCTGCTTGTTTTTTAGCTGAGAAAAACAGTCTAAAAGGTCCTTTCAACTTTGTCTCCCCTGGGATAGTACGCCAGAAAGAATTCGTTAAGGCTTTAGCAAAGGTTTTAAAAAGGCCGGCTGTCTTCCCTGTGCCTAAGTTGGCCTTGAAATTCATTTTCGGAGAGTTAGCAGAACTTTTTCTCGGAGGAGTTAAGGCGCGTCCCCAAAAACTTTTGGAAGCAGGGTTTCGCTTCCGGTTTCCGGATATTGAGCAGGCCTTGAAAAATCTTTTAAAAATTTCTTCTTCATAAGCGATAAAAGGATCAGGAGGTTCAAAAATGGAATGTCAACTAGAATTACTTGAAGAAATAAGTGAAGAAGAACTTGATCTACATATCGAAACCTTGGGGCCTTGTAAGGTGGATACTCCGCTCCAAAAAGATCCCCTTTGTTATGTAACTGATGATATGCGTGTAAGTCTCAAATTATCTGAAGCCTATCTGGAAAAATCACTTTCTCAAGGCAAACTTCCTCCCACGGCAGAGCTAGCAGGCCCGCGACCCAAAATTTATTTTGATCCTTCCAAGACAAGGGCGGCTATCGTTACTTGTGGTGGTCTTTGCCCGGGCATAAACGATGTTATTCGTTCTATTGTTTTAACTCTTTATTATTCTTATGGTGTAAGGCATATATTCGGTATTCGTTATGGTCTACAAGGTTTTATTCCTAAATATGGCCACGACGTTCTGGAGCTCACCCCGGAAGTAGTCTCTAACATCCATGAACTGGGAGGTACTATCCTTGGCACTTCCCGAGGACACCAACCCATTGAAGAAATTGTTGACGCCTTGGAGCGAATGAACGTTCAAATTCTTTTTATGATTGGCGGAGATGGAACTTTCCGGGCTGCCAACAAGATCAAAGAGGAAATTGATAAGCGACAACTCAAAATCGCGGTAGTAGCGGTACCCAAAACTATTGATAATGACATCTTTTTTATTTCCAAGACTTTTGGATTCGATACAGCAGTAGAAATGGCCTGTCAGGCTATTCGTTGTGCCCATACCGAAGCTATAGCAGCGCCTAACGGGATCGGTCTGGTAAAGGTGATGGGAAGATATTCTGGCTTTATAGCAGCCGCGGCTACCCTGGCCCGAAAAGAGGTCAATTTTTGTCTTATCCCGGAAGAAGACTTCGACATTGAGCCCCCTCAAGGTCTTCTGGCTGCTTTAGAAAGACGGCTCGAGACTCGCAAACATGCAGTCATTGTGGTAGCTGAGGGGGCTGGTCAGAAATACGTACGCCCTGACCCCCCGGAATATGACGCTTCCGGAAATCTCAAACTGGGTGATATCGGGAAATTTTTAAAAGAGAAAATTAAAGAATATTTTACCCAAAAAGGAATAGAAATTTATCTGCGCTACATTGATCCGAGTTATATTATTCGTAGTGTACCTGCAATTGTAGATGATCGTATTTATTGCGGTTTTTTAGGACAATATGCCACCCATGCTGCCATGGCGGGAAAAACCGGTCTCATGGTGAGCTATCTAAACGATCGTTATATACACGTACCACTAAAATTAGCTGTTACCAGGAGAAAACACGTCAATCTTAAGAGTCGCTTCTGGCAGTCGGTTCTGGAGTCAACCGGACAACCACCCCTCAAAAACACGTAAGGAGCACCTTATGAAGGCAATCATTTTGGCTGGAGGATCTGGTACCAGACTTTGGCCCCTCTCAAGGGAAGCTTATCCCAAACAGTTCCTGAAATTAAATGGCGATAAATCTCTTTTGCGCCAAACGGTAGAACGACTACTAGCTTTTTTAAATCCAGAAGACCTTCTCATCGTCACGCGCAAAGATTATAAGTTCCACGTAAAATCTCATCTCGCCGGCCTGGAAGGCTTTCATCTCCTTTGTGAACCAACAGGGAGAAATACAGCCCCAGCTATTGCTTTGACACTTGCTTATGCCAAGGAAAGATTCGGTGATCTTTCAGAAGAAACCTTCTTAATATGTCCTTCTGATCATGTTATTGAACCGTCAGAAGAATTTGCAAACATTGTCCAAAAGGCTAGACCAGTAGCACAAGCAGGCTATCTCGTAACCTTTGGTATCACCCCTACCCGTCCCGAAACCGGCTATGGTTACATTCAAAAGGGTAACCCTTTAGAAATTCCTAAAACAAAGGCCTTTGAGGTCTCTCGTTTTACCGAAAAGCCCGATCTGGAAACAGCGCAGCACTATCTCTCTTCGGGCGGTTTTTACTGGAATGCCGGAATCTTTCTTTTTAATTTGAAAACCTTTGAAGAGGAACTGGAAAAATACGCCCCTGAGATATATTCTGCCTTTGCCTCTGGTTTTTCTAAAATGCAAAAAAAATTTTCGGATCTTCCTGATATTTCTATTGATTACGCCTTGATGGAAAAATCTTCTCGCGTGGCCGTAGTTCCCTTAAATCTCTATTGGAACGACATAGGCTCTTGGGACGCCCTTTTTGATATTTTAGAAAAAGATAGCGCTGGTAACGCCAAGGAAGGACGCGTAATTACCATTGATACCGAAAATTCTCTAATTTTAGGGAACAAACGTTTGATCGCTACCATTGGTCTTGAAGGACATCTAGTAGTAGAAACTCCAGATGCCCTCCTTCTCGTAAAAAGGGGACAAACTCAGAAGGTGAGCGAGTTAGTAAAACAACTCAAGACCCTAGGCTATCCTGAAGCCACAGAACACGTGACCACCTATCGTCCTTGGGGAAGTTATACGGTTCTCGAAGAAGGCCCCCGTTACAAAATAAAGCGTATTGTAGTAAATCCGGGAGAAAGACTGAGTCTCCAAATGCATTATCATCGTTCTGAACACTGGGTAGTAGTAAAAGGAACAGCCAAGGTCCAAATTGGAGAAGAAGAAATGTATCTTCACGAGAACGAATCTGTATTTGTGCCTAAATCTACTAAGCATCGCCTGGAAAATCCTGGGAAAATTCCCTTGGAAATAATAGAAGTTCAAAATGGTGAGTATCTTGGAGAAAACGATATTGTACGTTTTGAAGACGTTTACGGACGGGAAAAAGATTAATAATGGTGCCGAGGGCGGGAGTCGAACCCGCACGGGGGTGAACCCCAGTGGATTTTGAGTCCACCGCGTCTGCCAGTTCCGCCACCTCGGCTAACTATAAAAATCAATTAACACAAGCTTGGTTTTCCCGCAACGATCCTAAGGATATTTGGACTCCAAAGAAAAGTTTACGTAGAAATAAGAAAATTTTAGTGCTTTTCGGAAAGATATTCTTTGGCTACCGAATTCCGAGGATCAAGAATCAAAATATCTCGAAAAAGAGCTAGGGCCTCTTTGTGACAACCGGAAAGTTCTAGGGTCAGGGCCAGCTCGGTGAGGAAGGCCACATCGGTGGGATAAAGGGTCAGCATCTTCCGGCACACCACCTCGGCCTGGCGGTATTTTTTCTCCTCCCTGAGGGCACGGGCCAGGCGCAGGTTGCCGTAATAATTGTAGTAGTCGATCTTGAGGACGCGGTACATCAGTTCCTCCACCCTTCGCCAGTCCTTACGGGCCAGATAGGGAAGACTCAGCCCCAGGAGGGGTTCCACCGCCTGCGGCGCCGCGGCCGCGGCGATCTGGTAATGCTCTATGGCGTTTCGATAGCGTCCCTCCAGGTAGTAAAGCCAGCCCAGACGGAGGTTAACCGTGTAGGCCCGGGGAAAGGTCTCGTAGACCGGACGCAGGGCCTCTCGGGCCCGGGCATAGCGCCCCTCCCGCTCCAGACGATAGGACTCGTAGTAGGCCTTCTTTATGCCCTCGTAGTCCAGGGCCTTAAGCGGGGCACTCCAGCACACCAGCAGCCCCAAGAGAAAAAAACCCCCCCGGACCAGAGATCTCACTTGTATCCCTCTGCGGGCCACGGTTAAAAGTTAAAACCGAAAAAGGCGGTGAGCACGCTCTGGTTCACAGCCTTCTCGGACTCGATCTCCTTATAGGTGTTCCAGCTTGCCGTAAGACCCAGGACATACTTTTTCCGATAACGATAGGTTACCTCTCCGGTGACTCCGCCCCGATACTTTTCGGTGAGGTTGTAAACCACGAACCCGGCCCGTTTCACCGCAAAGACCTGCTGCCCCGCCCACCCGGAAAGCTTGACGCTTAAAGGTCCCCGGGTGCAACTGGCCGAAAGCTCCAGGGAGTAGTAGTTTTCCATGGAAAGGCCCAGTTTTTCGTTTTCGTCCAGGTTTATGTAGTAGCCCCGGGCTTCGAGATAGAGAGAGCGCTCGCCCAGCTTCAGGAAGTAGCCCGCGTGCGGAGAGAACTGGAGCACATCCACCCCCCGGTGATAATCCGAGTAGGCCACCTCAAGACCCACATTCCAGCGATAGGGCACGAGATAGGTGAGGTCTCCGAAAACGATCTTTCCGTCGTCGGTGAGGTCGTCGTCGCTGGAGATGTAGTGGCCCCCCACCCGCAAGGAGAGGTTGGGATGGAGGCTTCCGGTGTTGGTGTAGGCCAGGGTTAGGTCGGTCTGATCCAGATCGTTATAGCCGGAGTCGTAGTTCAGGTGAAGCTGAGAGACCGCGGCTTCCACCCCGTGGTGAAGGCCGTCTCCGAAACTCCCGTAAGCGGTGAGGGCGTACCCGTCCTCCTTGAAACGAGAGTTGCCGTAGTTGAGATAGGTCCCGTACAGGGCCATGTACTTTTTGAGGGTTCCCGCAGGGGTTCCTCCGGCCAGGAAAAGTCCCAGGGCCGATACCGTGAGAACCGTTCTAAGCATTCTCCTCATCGTTTTCCCTCCGTCTAAGTCTCAGGGTTCGTCCTTTTCTCCGGATAACCACTTCCTCAAACCCCGCCAGGGGATGGATTTTTACGGCGGTTTCCACCTCGTAATCACTAAAGATAATCCTTCCGCGGAAGTCAAATCTTCCCAGGGCCTGATAGCGGGCCTCCAGACGCAAAAAAGAGGGCCAGAAGGAAATCAGGAAGAGATACAGCCCTTTTTTGAGGGGAGGCAGCAGGATTTCCAGCGGAAGGTGGTCGGACCAGGAGATCCCCGGGCGGAGGTTCAGGGGGATCCTGGGGGCGGCCAGGAAGAACCAGCGCAGGGGGGAACGGTTCGTCCCCTCGTAATTCAGGAAACAGAAGGCCGCCCCCCGCTGGGCGAAGTAAAGACGCGCCTTTCCGTCGGTGAGGTAAAAGGTCCCGTCAGGGGCCATCTTTACCTCCAGGTGGAGGATTTCCCCGGAGCCTCCCTCCCCCTGCACCTCGTAGGTGAATTTTTGCCCCAGAAGAAGGTTGAGGCTCTGTTTGAGCCGTTTTTCCGGGAGGGCGGGTTCCACCGTTTCCCCTTCGGCGGGAAGGGAAAGGGCGTGAAACTCTCCGTTCCTGAGATAACCGCTGAAGAGAAAGGGAATGGTGGGAGACCCCAGCTCCGGCCCGGTTTGAAGGTGGAGGTGGAGATGCGGTTCCGGAGAATAGCCGGAACTTCCGCAAAGCCCTACGAGGGCTCCCTTCACCACCCAGTCCCCCTTCTTTACCTTTACGGTGCCCGGGCTCAGGTGGGCCAGCACCGCGTAAAAACCCCGCTGGTCGTGGATGACCACATAGTTGCCCCAGGGCTGTTCGCGGTTGGCCGAGCCCGGAGGCTCGTCCGGGAGACCGTCCACCACCTCCACCACGCGCCCGCTCACCGGGGAGAGAACGGGCTTGCGGTAGGCGTAGTAGTCCTCAAGGCGCGTTCCGTCTCCGCCGTGGGTGCGTCCCTCCTCGTCGGTAATCACGAAATCGAGGGCGTATCGCCAGGGCCCCTTGTGGGTGAACTGTCCGTCAGGCCCCTGCCACACCGTCCAGCGACCGCTCACCGGAAGCTCCACTTCCCAGGCCGTGGAGGGAAACCGTTTCTCCCAGGTCAGGTAGTGATCCAGGGTGCTTTCCGGGGTTCCACGATAATAACCGGTGAGACGACGGTATCCCGAGACCCCCAGCGCGTACAGCACCAGCAGGGTGGTTAGATTGAAGGGCAGGGCAAAGGCCGGAAGACCGAACCTTTCCCAGAAGGCCCGGGAGGCCTCGGTGAGGGGGACGGCCATGGCGGAGGCGATGAGCGCCAGGAGGTAGCTCCTGGGTGAGGGAATCAGGAAGACCCCGCCCAGGGCCATGGCGATGAGGATAAAGTTGAAGTGGGCGAGGTTGGAAAAGGCCTCCGCGGAGGATCCGGTGAAGAGGTAGACCAGGAGGCTTCCGGCCAGATACCCCGTCAGAGCGAGAAGGGCCAGGATACGAGAGGCCAGAAGAAGCACCAGAAAGAGTCCCAGTCCCACCAGGGGATGGGGCATGAAAAACACCGCTCCCAGGGCCCTAAGGAAGCCGTCAAGCCACAGGGGAAGGGAGGTGAAAAGGAAGAGTTTGCGGGCGTAAAGGGCCTTTACGAACAGGTTGGAGTAGTGGTAGGAGGCCAGGGTGGCGATGAGACTTCCGATCACGAAGGGAAGGCTCAGCACAGGAAGTCTGAGGTAGTAAGAGAAGGCCGAGGAAAGGCCGTAGGTCAGAAAGAAGGTGAAGACACCCATGAGCACCAGGAAGAGGAGACTCAGGAGGTCGAGCCGGAAGAAGTAGCCTATGGAGAGCCCCACCAGCAGGGGGTTGTATATGTAGAAGTCCAGTCGCAGAAAGTCTTCCTTAAGGCCCAGGAGGCGGGCGCAGAGGTAGGCGGAGAGCAGGCAGACCAGGGCGGAAAGCCCCAGATTGGGATTGAGGACCAGGGTGAAAAGCAGGATGGCCAGTCCTCCGGCCGGGCGGGAGAAAAAGAGCACCCCGGAGTAACTGTTCAGGATGGAGTTTGCGACGGGCCTTAAGTCTCTCATCGCAGGTGTTCGGGTATCCTTTCCCGGGCTACGATGTCCTCCAGGGTTTCGGCCTCGCGGATCACCTCAACCCTTCCCTCCTCGGTAACGAGGACCACCCGGGGTCGGTAGGTGATGAACTGCATCCACTGGGTCACATTGTAGGCTCCCACTGGGGACAGGATCAGCCTGGTGCCCCGGGAAAGGGGAGGGAGTAGGGCGTTTTCCTCCACCACATCTATGTTCATGCACAGGGGGCCGTAGAGCACGCAGGGCTCCGGGGGACCGGCCACCTCTTTCTCTATTTCCACCCGGAAGTGGTACCAGAAGGAGGTGAAGAGCAGGTTCACTCCCGCGTCGAGCACATAGGCCCGCCGGCCATCCGGAAGACGCTTGCAGACCCGCACGGTGGTGATGAGAAAGCCGGCCTCGTCCACCAGGGCCCTTCCGGTCTCCAGGATCAGGAGGGGGTAGTCTCCCGGGGGGAGAGAGGCCAGAAGAGCCCGGCCGATCCGCTCCGCGTATTCCGAAAGCGGTGGCACCGCCACCTCCGGAGGAAGGTAGAGTCCCTTTAGACGGTTGCGGGAGGGAAAACCCCCGCCCAGATCCAGATACTCGATGGTCCAGCCGAACTCTTCCTCCAGCCTGCGGGCGAGACGCACCAGCTTTTCCGCGGCCCGACCGTAAGCCTCCGGCTCCAGGATGAAGGTGCCCTGATGACAGTGAAGGCCCACCACCTCGAGCCGGCCTCCGGCGGCGATCCTCCGGGCCACATTGAGCACCTCGCCGGACTCCAGGTTGAAACCGAACCGATCCCATCGGGGATAAATCCCGGTGTCCATGTTCACCCGGAGACCGATGCGGATCTTTTTCTCCGTCTCCCGGGCGATTTCCTCCAGATCCAGGATCTCGTCCAGGGAATCCGCATTTATGCGGGCTCCCTCCTCCACCGCTTTGCGCAGGATTTCTTTGGGCTTGTAAGGTCCGTTGAAAACGATCCGGTCTCCGGACATCCCCAGCCTTCGAGCTTTTTCGTATTCGAAGTCCGAAACCACCTCCGCGCTGGCCCCCTCCTGGTGAAAGATGCGGCAGATGGCGTCCAGATAGTTGGTCTTGTAAGACCAGCTGAATTCCACCCGGGGATAGTATCCCTCGAAGAGTCTTTTCAGGTACCGAAACTGCTGACGCAGTCTTCTTTCGGAAAAGACGAAGAGCGGAGACCCGAATCGTTCCACCAGATCTCTTACCGGCACTCCGTCGATCTCCCGTCGCAGGAGCCGGGAAAGACTGCTTTTTTTGTCCCGTAGGAGACCGACCTGGAGTTTGACGATGGTGGGTTTCTGATAAGTTCTTTTCATCTTTCCCCCCTGGTGACCATGTGCTGAAATATCTCTAGATCCGTTACCAGATCGTCGGTGAAGCGGATGTAGAGCTTTCCCGCGGGATATTCCCAGTCTCTCTCGGGTTCCTGCCCCAGGGCGGCCCGGAGCAGTCTTTCCGGAAGGTTTATCCCCACTCCCACGGCGAAGTACACCCAGGCCGGAAAGCGGGGATTGATCTCGATGAGGTAAATGTCCTCTCCGGAAACGATGGTCTCGAGCTCGAAGGCTCCTCGCCAGCGAAAGTGTCGCACGAATTCCTCCGCGGCGGTTAGAAGTCCCGGATGGGTTACCGTAACCCCAGTCCAGATTTTCCCGAGGGAGGTGATCCAGAGCTTTTTGATGGCCAGGAGACCGAAGTGGCCGCCCTCCCCGTCTCCCACGCCCACCACATTCATTTCCTCGCCCTCCACCACCTCTTGAAGGATCACGGGGTAGCCCCATTCCGCGGCGATGGTCTGGAAGTGCTGCCTGGCCTCGGCCTCGGTATAGGCCCGCAGGGCTTTGTAAAAGAGTCCCTTGACCATCACCGGAAACCGAAGTTCGGAAAGAGCACGGCCCAGTTCCTCGTAGGAAGAGACCGACAAGGTAGTTGGAATCTTTATACCCATAGCCTCAGCCACCCCTGGCAGACGGTCTTTTGCCCGCAGTCGGAACTGTTCCCGAGTGGGAAGAAAGGTCTTGAGGCCGTAGGAGGCTAGTTGCGGAGCCAGATCTATGAAAAGGGGAAGCTCCGCGTCGAGAGTCGGGATGACTACCTCCAGGCCCTCCCGTTCCTTGATGTAAAGGAAGCGATTCAGGAAGGGTTCCTCGCCCTCGGAGGGGTAGGGCATGAGATAGGCCCGATCTATGAGTTCCGTAAGGTAAACGCCCGGTTCCATGGCGTCGTAGGCCAGCCCCACGATGGATACCGGAGTCTTTCCCTCCCGTAGTCCCTTGATGATGCCCAGTCCCGGCCCCGGATTGTCCACGGCGTTTATCCCAGAGACCGCTACCTTAATCATGACTTTTCCTCCAGAGCCCATATCTCTTAAGATCCTCCAGAAATTCCTCTACGTCTCGTTCGGCCTCCTCAAATGAAACCCTATATTCCTCTGAGAGCGCCATGCTAATTTCTGCAGGAGATAACCCTTCTTTGAGCTTCCGCAGGATGAAAAGGCCGGTTTCGTTTACGGTGTAGCTATTACCTGTTTCCGGATCGAAAATAAAACCTTCATCATTCATAGCCAAGCGTGAAATCTTCATTTCAGGCCCCCCTTACTTCTGGTGTTCCTGAAGCCATTCTACAACATCCCAAGGGGTAATCCCGTAGGAGAAGGTCCATTCTTTCAGAGGACGATCCCATTCCGGAGTAACTCCATGGGCTTTGAGGATCTCTTCGCAAGTCCTCCGGTCTAAACCGTAAAACGCACAAACCTCCTTCAAGGTTCTTCGGCTAGGATGCGAGATAGCGGTTCCTTTTCCTGGGCGAATGCTGGAAGAATGTTTATGACGGATTATCAGAGCATAAAGATCAGCCGGAGAGCTTTTATTCAAGCGGGCAAGCTCTTTGAGCGTCATCCGAGAGGAAGGAATTTTAAATCCTTTGGCTTCCAGAAACCGTAGGGTTTCTTCCAGGGAAAGATTTTCTCTTTTGACCAAAGCCTCAAGAGGAAGGAGTTCGGTATGAGGTATAGGAGGAGGTACGGCCGGTTGCGGCCAAGAGTTTTTGAAGTGAGCTTGAAGGCTTACCAGCCAGCTTGCCGGAGGAAGATCCTTTATCGTCAAAGCCGTGAGGATCACCGTTAGCAAAGTCAGCGAAACGAAGGGTTTGCTTGGGACCTTGGTCGAACCTAAGTAGCGTTTAAAGGGTCTCCAGTTGAGATAAAGATGCCAGATAGCGAGAACCATCATCAGGATTCCAAAAAGGATGTGAATGGACTCCCACTGATCCTTTCCCAGGCCCAGAAGACGCCAGTCTGTCCAGTAGGCCACACTACCAGGGGGCATGATATAGAGCACCAGTCCAGTCAGAATCACCAGCCCCGCAGAATAGAAAAGAAAAAGACTAACCCAGCTCCTCATCTACATAACTCTTTCAACTTTTTTGAGGACACTTTCTAAGATCTATGGTCTGATCCCGCTCCATAAGCATTATCCGACAGGCCATGTATTCCTTGATACCTCGTGCCGCCCAGAAAGGAGGCCGATAAGCCCAGATCTTGACCTTCTCTCCAGTTTTAAGCTCGGGATAATCGTTCAGCCAAAGAGGAGAAATCCTAAAATGGCCTACCCTACCCTCCTTATCCCTCACCTCGATAACCAACCATTTGATTTGCGGGCGACCTATGCCGGGACGGATCTTTCGGGACACGATTTTTCCGGAAAAGATCTGAGCTTTCATGCCGAATCTCCACCGGGGCTTGCCTGGTCCTTCGCGAAGAACGAGGACTTCTCCAGTATCTAGATTTTTGATCTCCGCCGCTACTAAAACCGGCTGGCCGGTAAATGCCGTGCGTGGAGGAACCCAACCCTTGACCTTTATCCGGCTCCCTACGGTAAAGGGAGGCTTGAGCTTCCACCATTCGGGATAGAGCCGCACCTTCATCTCTTCCTTATCCGTAGCGAGCACCGCCGTTACAAAACCGAACTTGGCTTTAGGGGAAGCCTTTTCCACCTGAATCTCTTTTACCGTTCCCTCCACCTCTTGCATGAGAATCCGCGGCGTCTTTCCCATAGCCACTCCAAACCACAGAAGAAGGAAAAACAGAGCCAGGGATTTAATTTTTCCTTTGTTCATGGCTACAACCTCCTTGGTTTATTTTTTCATCAAATCCTTAAGCAAAGGATATGCCACTCCTGAAAGCACTTAAAAACCGCCGTAGGCGGAACCTTAAGGCCCCGCAAAAGCTCCCCATTCCATGGCTTACGGTGAGGGAACGAAACCCCTCCGGTTCTTGAGCGAAAGCTTTACAGGAACACCACTTCGGAAAATTTTCCGAAAGGAGGGGTTATTCCTCGGAAGGTTTTCCGAGGGGAAGTCGGAGGATAAAAACGGTCCAGCCGGAGCGCACTTCAGCTTGGACCTCACCACCGTGGGCCTCGACGATGCGCTTGACGTTAAAGAGACCGAGGCCAAAGCCCCCGGGCTTCTGACTCTTATAAGGCTTGAAAAGCTCGGTGGCCTTTGGCAGGAGACCTGCGGAATCGGCTACTTCTATTTCGTAAAACTTATCTTTGACCTCGCCACTAACTCTAAGCCTCCGGGGAGGAGACACCTCCGCCAAAGCCTCTAGGGCGTTGCGGACCACATTGCGCAAGACCACGCGCATTCTCTCCGGGTCCACGAAAAGCCTTGCGGGTTGAACGTCGATCTCCACTTCTACGCCAAGATCCTTTATCCTTTCGGAAAATTCCCCGAGGACTTCTCGGAGGAGATCAGCTATGCTGACCTCAACGCGGTTTAGTATCAGAGGTTTTCTCAGATCGGAGACCTCTTCCAGATAAAGGGTAAGGCGTCTTATTTCCTCCTCAAGAAGCCTCACCTCTTCGGACGAGGTCTTCTTTTTCAGACGAAAGACCGCAAAGTTAAAGTTGTTCAGGGCGTTTTTGACTTCATGGAGCACGGAAGCGATGGCCAGAGAGATGCTTTTTAAGCGTTCGGCTTCAGCCCTCTCCTGGGTCAGAGCCAGTCTGCTTCGGTAATAACTCCTAAGAAGCCATAAAGTTACCCCTAACCCCGTAAGATTCAGCAGCAGCCACAGGGCCAGTTCGGCATAAAGATGACGTTTGATTTCGTAGAAGCTTTTCCCTGAAAAATAGAGCTGAAATACAAAGGGATCTAGCTCTAGGGTATAAATCAAACTTTGAGGAGGGATGTCTGAGCCGGGAACAATGATGGTCCTTCCGGAAAGAATGAGAGCGGCTCCTTTGAGAAGCCGCGAGCCTTCAAGGTATTCGGAAAGGGTTTCCACCGGATCTCCCCCGGCAGCCAGAGTGGCCTTGAGAGCCGAATGTACCCTCTGTTTTTCTTCTTCGAGAGTCAGACGAAAAAAACTCTCCCACTCGTTCCTCAAACGATAAAAGTTATAAAGGAAACCAAGTCCCAAGATCTCCAAAACGACAAAAAAGAAAAGCAGATAGCGTCTAGAGGCCATATTTTTTACGTTTGTATCGCAAAGATTTCTCGTCTATCCCTAAGAGTGCAGCAGCCCTGGTTTGCACATATCCGGTTTGTTCCAGAGCCTCCTTGAGGAGGTGTTTTTCTACTTCGGCTAGGATCTCGGGCAAGGTTTTTCCCGAAGAAAGACGTAGATCCATCCTCGACGTGTCCTTGGTCTCCAGTCTGAGGCTTTCGGGAGTGATTTCCTGTTCACTTACCAATACCGCCCGATGAATGAGGTTCTCAAGTTCTCTCACGTTCCCCGGAAAAGGGTAACGGAGCAGTTTTTCCATGGCCTCGGGGGTAATCCTTACTTCTTTCCGGTATTTGCGGTTGAACTTATGCAGGAAATAGGCCACAAGCTCGGGAATATCTTCTTGGCGTTCCCGGAGAGGCGGAATCTTGAGCACCAAGACGTTAAGACGAAAATATAGATCCTCCCTAAATTTCTGTTGCGAGACCGCCTCCCTGAGGTCTTCATTGGTGGCCGTTATAATCCGGGCGTTGCTTTGGAGAGTTCGGTTGCTCCCCAGACGGCGAAATTCACCTTCCTGGAGGAACCGCAAGAGTTTGCTCTGGAGAACCAGAGGCATCTCTCCGATTTCGTCAAGAAAAAGGGTGCCGTCCTGGGCTTCCTCGATCAGCCCGGGTTTCCCGCTTCCGGCTCCGGTAAAGGCCCCACGCTCGTAACCGAAAAGTTCGGCCTCAAAGAGTTGCTCCGGCAGGGCCGCACAGTTTACAGCCACAAACCGCCCCTGGCGGCCACTTTTTTCGTGGAGATAGCGGGCTAAAAGTTCTTTTCCCACCCCCGACTCTCCCAAGATGAGAACCGGGGCCTCGGTGCGGGCAAAGGTCTCGGCTTGCCGCAGGAGGTCTTTCATAACCCGGGAACGATAGACCAAAGGCCCGTCTTTACGGGGTTTTTTAAGCTTTACCAGCTCTCCACATCTTCGCACCAGATTGAGAAGCACTTCCGGCTCGTAGGGTTTCACCAGGTAGTGAAAGGCACCGGCCTTGATCGCAGAAACGGCGTCCTCGATTTCCCCAAAAGCCGTAATGATGAGGACTTCCGTTTCCGGGCTCTTTTCCTTGATACGTTTCAGGAGTTCCAAACCACTCATTCCCGGAAGACGCACGTCTAAAATGGCTACATCTATTTCTTCTTGGTTCAACACAGGAAGGGCCTTCTCCGCACTGGGAACGCTCGAGACGCGATAGCCCTCCTCTTCCAGAGTCTTCCGCAAAAGCTCGCGATGGACCTTTTCGTCCTCCACTACAAGAATATTCAAAAATTCCATAGTACTTGCCATTTCCCCTCTGATTAGGAAAAATTTATTTAAAAAAATATTAAAAAACACAAAAATTAAAGTGTTATTATTCGGAGGGAGGGACCAATGGCTGAGGGGCCCTGATAAACTCCCGAATTTTTTCGAGTTCTTCCGGGAGATCTGGATCTGTCTGACACACTGCACAATGCTCTACATGACGCTTAATGAGCTCCATCATCCGCGCTGGGGCAAGGGCATCCTCTTTGACTTTTTGGTACCAATCTCTTGCTAGTCTTTTGAGTCTCTGACACTGCATAAATCTTACGCTTTCTTTGTTTTTTTAAAGGCTCTTACCGAATTTCTTTTAAGGTATCAAGAAAAATTTTTATTCCTTAATTTAACAGAGATTATAAATTTTTATCACACTATTAAAGCTTTATTTTTAAATAATGTTCAAAATACTTGATTTAAATCAAAAATTTTGTTATTTCTCTACAAAGAAATTCTCGTTCTTACCTCCTCTACCTTAATCGCGGGCGCGCTCAAAGGCGCGCCTTTTCTTTAAGGCTTGGCAGGAGCAATCTCTTTATATATAACATTAATATGTTTGTCTTTAATCAAAAAGTGGGGCTTTATTGTCGACATTGCAAGAAAGAACTTCGGCTCTGGCGCACCTGAAGGAAAATTGCTCTCCGGTGTGAGAGCTGTAGAGAAGATTTTGATCTACGAGATTATTGGGAAGAAATAACGCCAGAACTTGAGAGATTACTCGCTCTAATGCGTTGTGACCGCCTAACTTAAAAGGGGGTTTAGTCATGAAAGAATTCGTAGTAGCCGTGGTGGGGGCTACCGGGGCCGTAGGACGCATGATGATTCAAATTCTAGAAGAGAGAGATTTTCCTGTCAAAGAGTTACACCTTTTCGCTTCGGAACGCTCTCGAGGAGTAAAAATTCCCTTTAAAGGTGAAGAAATAGAAGTGGAAGTTCTTTCTGAACAAAAGTCGTTTTCCGGGATTGACATTGCCCTTTTTTCAGCTGGGGCCTCGCGAAGCCTTGAATTTGCCCCTAAATTCGCCGCTGACGGAGCGGTGGTGATAGATAATTCCAGTGCTTGGAGGATGGATCCAGAAGTACCCCTGATTGTCCCAGAAGTAAATCCTCATGCGGTAGCAGGCTATAAAAACAAAGGCATTATCGCTAATCCCAACTGTTCCACTATTCAAATGGTGGTAGCCTTAAAGCCCCTTTATGATTATAGCCGTATTAAACGGGTGGTCGTTTCTACTTATCAGGCGGTTTCTGGAGCTGGGCAAAAAGCGATTCAAGAACTTATGGATCAAACCCAAGCCTGGTGCCAAGGGAAAACCATCCCTAAACCCAAAGTCTTCTCTTATCAAATAGCCTTCAATTGCCTTCCTCATATAGACGTTTTTTTGGATAACGGCTACACAAAAGAAGAAATGAAGATGGTCAATGAAACCAAAAAAATTATGGAAGACGAAAATATCGGTGTAACTGCGACGACGGTGCGTGTACCAGTCTTTTATGGACATGCCGAAGCAGTAAATATCGAGACAGAAGAAAAAATCTCCGTGCAAAAGGCCCGCGAACTCTTAGCAGCCTTTCCTGGAGTAATAGTAATCGATGAACCGGAAGAGAAGAGATATCCCCTCCAGATCGAAATTGCGGGCAAAGACGAAGTCTTTGTGGGACGAATTCGAGAAGATGAATCTATCCCCAATGGTCTCAATCTTTGGGTAGTAGCAGATAATCTCCGTAAAGGAGCAGCTACCAACGCCGTTCAAATTGCCGAAATTTTAGCAGAAAAATTTCTCTAATCTCTTTCATGCTCCTTGAGCTTCGCCTTAAAGACTTTGTCCTCATCGATGAAGCCCGGCTGCTTTTGGAGCCGGGTTTTATCGTTTTTACCGGTGAAA
>JALSPG010000062.1 GCA_026986115.1 Thermodesulfobacteriales bacterium | reverse complement strand
AGGGCCCCCTCAAGCAAACTTTCTCCTCCTGCCAAAGCGGCACAAAGGAGAGCCCGCTGGGTAATACTTTTTGAACCGGGTACTCTGACCCGGGCTTCAACTGGCCGGCTAAGAGGTTCTATTCTTTTAGTTTCCATGTTTTTCTCCCCTTAATTCGTTTTCAGCAGCCTCTCGCATGACACCAAGAGGGGGTTCTACTCCGGTCCAGAGGCGAAATTGTTCGGCTCCCTGATAAACCAACATACTAAGCCCGTCGATAATCTCACACCCTGCTTCTTCGGCCTCTCGTAAAAGTTTGGTCTTTAAAGGTTGATAAACCAAATCCATTACTACTTGAAAACGAGAAAGAATTTCTCTCGGGACCACACTCCTGTCTTCCATAAGGCCTACACTGGTAGTTTGGATGAGGATATCTCCTTCAGCCTGAGAAATTTTATCTAAAGGGAAGGCTTTCGCATCAAATTGGGAGGCAAGCTCGTGAGCACGAGCAAGAGTACGATTGTAAAGAAAAATTTCTGCCCCGGCTTCTTTGAGTGCAAAAACTACAGCCCGCGCTGAACCCCCTGCCCCCACTACTACAGCTCTTTTGCCCTTTAAGGAAATTTTTTCTTCAAGGGCTTTTAATGCCCCTATCCAATCTGTATTGGTACCGTAAAGTGTTCCTCCCCGATTTAAAATCGTATTTACAGCCCCTATGCGGCGTGCGACTTCAGAGACCTCATCAAGTAAAGGAAATACCGCTTCTTTGTGAGGAATGGTTACCGAAACCCCTTCAATTCCAAGGGCTTTAAGCCCTGAAATAGCTTCTTTTAAGGAATTAGGGACTACTGGTAAAAGGCCATAAACCGCTTTTATCCCCAAGGCCCTGAAAGCCGCATTGTGCATAGCTGGGGATAGAGAATGTGAGACCGGCCAACCTATAATGCCAAAAACTTTCATAGATTTTTAGTTTAAATGCAATCAGAAAAGAAGTTAAGCAGAAAAGTGGGCAAGGAGCTCCCTCATAAGAGGGGCAGGTATCTGGCCGGGAGCAGCTTTGGCCTTTCCCGGAAAAGAAGCGTAAGACCACGGAGCTCCTAAAAGTAAAGAGATAACTCTTGAAAACCGCCCTTTAGGCCCCATAGCAAAGGAAATAAGAGGAAAAGAAAACCGCCTTTGAGCCAATTTTATGAGATTTAAAGGAATCAACGCTTCTTCGTATGTACAAGCGGTAGTTACAAGCTTTCCTACTTCCGCTCCGGCATTTTTCAATTCTTTTATAATTTTCGTCAATTCTTCAAAAGGGGGGGTTTTGGAAAAATCGTGAAAAGACAAGACCAGTTTGGCCTTTTTACAAAAGGCACGAAGCTCCCTGCAGGCTTCTAGCCCTGCACTTAGCTCAAGATCAACAGCAAAGGCCCCCTGTTTTGCGGCCTCCTTTAAGAAGGAAAGGCGCTCCTCAAGAGGAACCTCTTTAAACCCTCCTTCTTCTTTAGCTCGGAAAGTAAAAAGAAGCGGCTTTCGGGCCAAATTTAAAAAGGGAGCCACTGCCGGCTCCCTTAAAGCATCAAGCCTTATTTCGATAAGATCTGCTACTTTTTCGGCCTGAGGAAGAAGGGCAAAGGCAGAGGTGAGATCTTCTTCCACCAAGGAAACACAAATCATTTGAGTGTTGAGGGGTCTATTTCCTTTAAGTAGTTATAAATAGCAGTATCATACCTGCTTGTAACTTCAAAAACCTTTCTTGCTAATTCAAAACGGGTTTGGAGAGTAGTTTCACCGCCACTTTGACGCATTTCTGTAAGTATCTTTTGATAATCAGCTGGGTCTACCACCACCGTAACATCCCGAAAATTTTTGGCCGAAGCCCTCAAAAGAGTTGGACCACCGATATCGATGTTTTCAATGGCTTCTTCAAGACTTGCTCCCCCGGCTACAGTCTTTTCGAAGGCATAAAGATTTACCACCACCAAATCAATAGGCTTGATACCCTGCTCTTCAAGCTGGCGCATATGTTCAGGATTGGAACGGATAGCAAGAATTCCACCATGAATCTTGGGATGAAGGGTCTTTACCCGGCCGTTAAGCATTTCTGGAAAACCGGTAACTTCAGACACATCAGTTACGGGAACCCCAGCCTCGCGAATAACACGAGCTGTACCCCCGGTAGAAATGATTTCCACACCCATTTCGTGTAACGCTTTAGCAAATTCTGCTATACCGGTCTTGTCAGTTACACTTATTAAAGCTCTTTTAATCTTGGCCATTTTCCCCTCCTCAAGCAATGCCTATTTCTTCATCCGTAAGATAGCAGGCCGGATCAGGAGCCCAAAGGTCACCTGTAGCAGCTTCAGCTCGTACTCGAAAATTGCCAGCACAACAATCCAGAAAACGACATTTAGCGCATCTTCCCTTCACATGTTTCCACTTTTCTTTAAGTTTGGCCATAAGAGGATCACTTGTATCTGTCCAGATCTCGCTAAAAGGCCGTTCACGCACATTTCCAAAGGAATAGTGTCGCCAGAACTGATCTGCATGGACCGAACCATCCCAAGAAACACACCCTATACCTACTCCAGAATTGTTACCACCATTCATACGTAAAAGTTCTAAGACTTCTTCAGCTCGGGGATTACCTTCCCGGTTCATGCGAAGATAAAGATACGGGCCATCAGCATGGTTATCTACTGTAAGGACCTCTACTTTAAGACCTTTGTCATGGAGTTCTTTGGTGCGATCTATAATGTAATCTACCCAGTAACGGGTTTCTTCATGGTTTAGATCTTCTTCCATAAGTTTGGTTCCACGGCCAGCGTAAACTAAGTGATAAAAACAAATACGAGGGATCTTTCTTTCTTCTACGAGGTCAAAGACTTTGGGAATTTCTTTGGCGTTTAAACGGTTGATGGTAAAGCGAAGCCCCACTTTAATGCCTTCTGCCTGGCAGTTATCTACTGCTTCCATAGCTTTGGCGAAGGCCCCTTTTACCCCTCGGAATTTATCATGTACTTCTTCGAGACCATCAAGACTGATACCTACATAAGAAAGACCCAATTTTTTGAGCTCTCTAGCCAAGGCTCGGTCTATTAAAACTCCATTGGTAGACAATACGGCCCTCATCCCCAGTGAGACGGCCTTGTGGATAAGATCCAAAATGTCATCTCTCATTAAGGGTTCTCCGCCAGAAAAAAGAAGCACCGGAGAACCAAACCGGGCCAAATCTTCAATAAGAGCAAACCCCTCTTTGGTAGTAAGTTCGTCAGGATGGGCCTTGGCTGTGGCATGAGCATAGCAATGGATACAACGTAAGTTACACTTTTTGGTAACATTCCACACGACTACCGGTTTTTTATCTTTGGAAAATTGCAAAAGATGTGACGGTAGATCTTTGGCGCGCCGGCCATACCGAAGAGGATCCGACGCTTCCACTGTTCCACAATAGAGTTTAGAAATTCCGATCACGGCTTCACCTCACACAAGCTCTTTTAGAATTTGTTTAATTTTATCAGCTTTTAAAGGTCTTGTAAGATAGGCATCACAACCCGCATCACGAGCCTGTTCTTCCTGATTACATTTTCCCTCACATACCGCTATAATTGGTATGTTCTTGGTGCTTTCATCATTTTTTAAGAGTAACATGGCAGAAAGGCCATCAAGTATTGGTAGGTTTCGTTCCAAAATTATAAGATCCGGACTTTGTTCCCGGGCAAGATCGACTAATTCTTGGCCATCTTCGGCCCGAATAATAACAAATCCCTCTTCGGCTAAAACCTTTTCTAAATCCAATGCTAGAGCTTTGGCAACGGCAAGAAGGGCTTTTTTCATTTTATTTAGATTGGTAGGTTTGCCTGATAAGGCAGTTTAAATATTCTTCCGGACGATCAATGGCCTCGGGAGGAATAATGAAATTTATCTTCCCCGTCCTTTCATTGATGAGTCTTAAACCATATTCTAAGAGGTTGACAATTCGGTCACAGTAAGCATAAACACCTTGGTCCATCTCTATGATATATTGTAAAATACGGTCCACTGCTTCTTCGGAAAAAGTCACCTTAAATCCAGAACGACGTTCGAAACTGCGTTCGTAATTTTTGACCTGCCGCAAGAGGATAAAAAGTTCCTCCAAAGCTTGGTGGATATCTAGATCATCTCGCCGATGTAGTTTGATGGCCAACTCCAAACGCTCGGGAGTAAGTTTTAAATTGTGCCAGCGGGAAAAGGCCTTTTGTCTTTCAGAAACAAACTTTTTAATACGTTCGGTTTCTTGCTCTAAGGCTCGGTGATAACGTTCTTCCCATGCGGGATCTCGCATCGTATTTTCCAGATGAGTAAGCCAAGCCAAAGGATCTTCAACTAGTTCCTTAGTGACTACTAAAAACTCCACCCCTGTAGAGGGTAGTCTTTTTTCGAAAGGAATGAGGACCCTTTCAATAACTCTCACGAGCGCCCGAGCACCAGTTTTTTCACTCTCGGCTTGTTCGGCAAGGAGCTTTAAGGCCTCGTCTTCAAAGACGAGATCTATACCATAAGCCCTGAAATCGCGTTTTTTATTGACAATCACTGTACTGTTAGGATTACAAAGAATGAGATAGAGATCTTCCACAGTAAGCGGGTCAAAGACGGTGATCACAGGAAGGCGGCCTACAAATTCAGATTCGAAACCATAGGCAATGAGATCTTCGGTTTTCACAAAGCGCAAATAATTCATTTCCACTTCATTTTTGGAGGCCACTTCGGCCATAAATCCTAGTCCTTGCTTATGAAGCCGCTTTTTAATGATTTCTTCTAGGCCCGAGAAGGCTCCGGAGACCACAAAAAGGATATAGCGAGTATTAATAGTTCGTTTCTTCCGTTGACCTGTACGGCGGTAATATTCAATGGCTTCGAGCTGACTCACCGGGTCATGAGGAACCCTTAGATCCACTTCCGTTTCCTCCAGAGGCTTTAGGAGGGCCCGTTGGACCCCGGTACGAGAAACATCAGGGCCTATCAAATTGCCAGAAGAGGCAATTTTATCGATTTCATCGAGATAAACAATTCCGAATTGGGCCCTTTCTACATCCCCATCGGCTTCTTGAACCAAATCCCGAATAAGATCCTCTACGTCTCCGCCTACATAACCCGTTTCACTAAATTTGGTAGCATCTCCCTTCACAAAAGGAACCCCTAACTTTTGGGCCACAAGCTTTACCATATAAGTCTTGCCCACCCCTGTGGGGCCGATCATGATGACGTTATTTTTAACAAACCCGGTATCATTAAAACGGCCACCCCTTTCAAGCATGTAACGTACCCGCCGAAAATGGGTGCACATCTTGGTCGCTAGAACGGCTTTGGCCTCTGCCTGACCAATAACATACTCATCAAGATAACTTTCAAGATCCTCAGGGTTTAAATTAAAATTGATGAGGGCCTGATGGTTGTGCCCCCTTCCCGACCGCGCTTGGGTTCCGAAACGGGGTATAGCCATCTCTTCTCCTGTAAAGCAGATTTTCTTGGATTTAGGAAAAGTTGGTAAAATTTTTTCCTCTTCCATTAAAATGCATGATACTTAGGCCGTGAGCCCTTGGCAAGTAAAGATGGACTTATTCCGGACTCATATCTACCACAAATCTCACCCTTCCTTTAAAAAGTTTTTCAAGAGCCATTTTTAGTTCTTTCAGGGCATGTTGAAGTTCTTTCGTACTAGAAGCCTGTAATAAATAAGTAAGTTTGGGTTTCCCCCGCGGACTCTCCTCCAGAGGCCCCAAACAATTAAACTCTTTTTCTTTAAAGAAATCTTCGACTTTTTTCTTAAGCTCCTCAACTGTTTGAACATTCGGCCTGAGGATCAGCTGCGCTAACCGGCCAAAAGGAGGATATTTTTGATGATACCGGAAGGAAAGCTCTTCTTGATAGAAGGCCTCATATCCCCAACGTAACCCCTTAAAAATGTGGTGAAAAGGGCGATAGGTCTGGATCAAAAGCTCAGCTCCTTTGTGTTTTACCACTAACAAAGCTAACCTTTTTAGGAGTTGATAAGCCCTTTCAGCGGCAAGATAACTTGATTGAGCAAAAAGTTGATCGGCAAGAACTACTACCACCAAGGAAAGTTTTGGAATTTCTATCAAGCGAGGAATTTTGGCCGTAGTGATAATAAAATCTGCTTCCTGCCAAAAGGGTTCATCATAGAATCTGATCTGGGCTTGAGGAAAAAAGGCCTTTAGGATTTCGGCAAGTCTTTCCGTCCCAGTACCTAAAGGTTTGGACTTTCCCTCCCCACAGGAAGGGCAAGAAGGAGGAGCTTTAATCTCGTAAGAACAAATTCGACAGCGAAGTCTTTCTTCTTTTTTTGACCATCTCAAAGGTAATTGGCAGTGAGGACAACTCCAAAGATGACCGCATTCTTCACAAATGAGGACAGAAGCATAGCCTAAACGGTTCAAAAAAAGAAGGGCCTTTTCCCTTTTGGCAAGGGCCTTACGAAGACGTTTTAAGAGCTCGCGGGAAAGAAGCCCTTTTTGGATTCTAAGATCAACTAAGTTAAAAGGTATTTTTAGCTGAGATCCAACTTTGAGTTCGTATTTTCCCTTTTGGGCAAGATAAAAACTTTTGACACTTGGACTCGACGAAGAAAGGAAAAGTCTTATTCCTTCTCTTTGGGCTCGCATCAAAGCAAGATCACGAAAATTGCCCCGGAAGCCTTCTTCCTGTTTATAACCATGATGTTCCTCTTCCTCTACCACCAAAAGCTCAAGCTTTGGAAAAGGCAAAAATAGAGCCAAACGTGTTCCGATGACAAGTTGTGCCTTCCCGGTAAGGACAGAAAACCAAACTTCTTCTCTTTTTTTAGGGCTTAAGTCTCCGGTATAAACCAAAGGAAAAAAATCTCTTAATCGTTGAAGATAAAAATGTAAAAGTTCCCGGTCGGGAACGAGAAAGAGTACTCCCTCATCCTTATCCAAAGCCGTTTGAACAGCTTGGATCAAAAGAGAGGCCCTTTTTGAAAGATCTGCCTCAAAAAGGAGGCTAACATTGAATTCTCCTTTTTTTTCTTCTGGTAAAGGGCCTTTAAAAATAAAAGGCCTTTTTTTCTTGGGCAATCTGAAAAGACTTGCAGGAAGGGCGTATTTAAGGACTTCCCCTTCGGGGGCCAGGTGAAATTCAGCTATCCAAATAAAAAAATCAAGGAGTTTTTGAGGGACAACAGGAGCTTGATCAAGAAGAACAAAAGCCTCTTTGAGGTCAGAAGGGGGAGAAAGCGACTCGCCCAAAAGAAGAGCTATTTTCTCTTTCTTTCTGAAAGGGACAATTATTCTCGCTCCGGGAATTAAAGGACCGCAGTAAGTATAAGTAAGACGCCCTAAACGAAGGGGCAGGGCTACATCTACTGCCCTACCCTCTAATTTTTTTTCTGACATTAAAGGTTGTTCAACTTTTCCTTTAAATATTTGCGAACTTTTTCTCCGATTTCAGGGTGTTTAAGGGCAAAGGTAATTACCGCTTGCATGAAACCAAATTTATCGCCAGCGTCATAACGCGTACCCTTAAATTCATAAGCATAAACAGGATAATCGTTTTTAAGGGCTGCCAAAGCATCAGTAAGCTGAATTTCTCCCCCTACTCCGGGTTTAGTTTGGGCTAAATAATCATAAATCTCAGGAATAAGGATGTAACGCCCGATAATAGCCAAGTCGGAATCTATCTCTTCTGGTTTGGGCTTTTCCTTCATTTCCCGTACACGGTATACCCTATCTCCTACTTTTTCTCCAGCCACAATACCATATCGGTGCACTTCCTCTTTCGGAACCCGCTGCACGGCGATTACCGGGCCCTTAAATTCTTCAAAGACTTCAATCATTTGTTTAAGACACGGAACTTCAGCATCTACCAAATCATCGCCTAAAAGGACGGCGAAAGGTTCTTTCCCTACTACATGGCGCGTAACATAAACGGCATGTCCTAGGCCCAAAGGTTTCTTTTGTCTAACGGAGATAATATCTTCGATCAGGTTGGTAACCCTTCTCACTTCTTCAAGGAGATCATATTTACCTTTGGCCTCTAAATAAGATTCAAGCTCATAAGAATAATCAAAATGGTTTTCTATAGCAGATTTACCTGCTGCCGTAACCAAGATAACTTGTTTAACCCCTGAATTTACCGCCTCTTCCACAATGTATTGAATAGTAGGTCTGTCCACCACAGTAAGCATTTCTTTAGGAATAGCTTTGGTAGCGGGAAGGAATCGAGTCCCGAGGCCTGCTACAGGAAGAACGGCTTTTTTAATGCTACTCATAATACCCCCTTTCTTTTCTGTGATTCCTAATGGATTAAGTAAGGCTTATCTTTAAGGGTGCAAGTTAAAATTCTTTCTCCACAGCTTCTTCGATTTCAAGATAGGGAGCATAAAAATCTTGCCAGATTCTTTGCCCTCGTTCCAGGATATCTGGAAAACGAGAAATGTCCCCCGTATTTATGATAAGCTCGATACCTTTGAGATAAGAGAGGCGAGGATCCAGAGTTTTGCCCTTTGAAGTGACCCAAACCACAAAAATCTTTCGCCTTTCCGGCATGGGGAGGATATTTAAAATTTTGAAGTAAGGGTCCAACTTTTCTTCTTCTTCACAGACAAATATAAGAAGGGAAGGGGTATTAAAGCGAAGCCACTGATTCAAAAGTGATGGCCGTTTGATGGGTCTCACTTCGTAACCCAACTTTACTAGGGCCTTTATAAAAGTGGTTTTTTCTCCAGGATGATCCCAGAAGAGTAAGGCCAAAGGTTTTTCTAAAAGGAATTCTGTCTCTAAGACCTCTTCTCCAGAGACTACTTCGAGCATGCCACCGCATTCTGGACAAGGAAGCGATAGAAAATCCATCGCTTCCGGATCCCCTTTCAAACGATATCTCTTTTGGCAATTAACACAACGGGCTTCAATCACCACTTCCTCCGATTTTCCATTTCGATGGTCAATTTTTCCTCTTCTAGTTCGCTGGTCCTCTCACCGCGTTTGGTCTTAATGAGGTCAATACCACGACCTACAATATCTCTCCTAATACAATAGGCCAGGGCTACTTCTTCGGTAATAATATCTTTCTCGTAAAGAGACAGAATATGCTGATCAAATGTATGCATATGATAGGGAGATCCTTTCATCATAATGTCATAAAATGTTCGATTTTCGCCTTCTCCTTTAATAATGGTTTCCCGAGCCCGAATGTTATTGTAAAGAATGTCAAAAATTGCTACCCGGCCGCCATCTTTTTTGGGGATGAGCTTTTGACCTACAATCCAGCGGACGGTATCTGCGAGACGCATGCGAATCTGTCTCTCTTCATCTACATTAAAAAAGCCGAGAATACGGTTAATGGTGTTTCCTGCCCCTACCGTGTGCATAGTGGAAAAAACAAGATGGCCGGTTTCCGCTGCTGAAAGTGCTACCTCCATGGTGTTCCGATCTCTAATTTCTCCCACCAGGATAACATGTGGAGCCTGACGCAAAGCCGCCCGCAAGCCATTGGCAAAAGTGTCGAAATCCCGTCCAAGTTCCCGTTGGTTAAAGGTGGCCTTTACCGGAGAATGCACATATTCTACTGGATCTTCTAGAGTTACGATATGAAGAGGCTCTTGGTGATTGATTTCTTCCAAAATAGCAGCCAAAGTGGTGGTCTTACCTTGGCCTGTAGCTCCTGTAACCAGAATAATACCTGCTTTTTCACGCGCTATCCTGTAGCAAGCCTCTGGAAGACCTAACTCTTTAATCCTCGGGGGACGCGAGGCAAGACGCCGCATTACGATAGCATAGGCTCCCTGGCGAGAGAAGACATTTACCCTGAAGCGTGTTCCATCCGGAAGATGATATGAAAAATCTGTAGAACCCGTGCGCAAGAGATCTCTAAGCAGTCTTCGCCGTCGTCCAATAAGAGCAAGGGCCAAAATCTCGGTATGAAAGGGGGTGAGTTCTTTTAAAGGAAAATAAGAAAGATTAACTGGATAAAGCCTTCCATCAGCTGCTACCTGAAGGGGTCGTCCTGGAGTGAAAATAAGATCGCTTATCCTTTCACGGCTCTTTGCCATTTGAGAAACCAAATTGACCACTTCTGCCGGGCGAATCATACCGCCACCTCAGTAAAGTCTGCTATTTCGCCCTTTTTCACTAAGGGCAAAAAGCGAGCCTTATCTACCGCTTTGTTAAGAGCTTCTTCTGGTGAAATGTAACCCTTTTGGAGAAGCTCCATAATGGAATCATCTAGACTTATCATGCCAAAGCGTTTACCAGTTTGTATGACAGAAGGAAGCTGGTAAGTTTTACCCTCTCGTATCAAGTTTCGCGCGGCAGGGGTAGCAATAAGAATTTCAAAGGCGACTACTCTTCCAGGACGATCAATCCTTTTGAACATAGTCTGAGAAACTACCGCCCTCAAAGCATCTGCAAGTGTAGAACGTACTTGGGGTTGCTGAGCATGAGGAAAGATCTCGATAATACGGTCTACGGTTTTGGGGGCATTTAGAGTATGAAGAGTTGCAAGAACCAAATGACCTGTCATAGCGGCTTCGATGGCCAAAGAAATAGTTTCTAAATCCCGCATTTCACCTACCATGATGATATCAGGGTCTTCACGAAGGGCAGAACGTAAAGCAGAGGCAAAACTCTGAGTGTGTACCCCTACCTCTCGTTGATTAACAAGGCATCCTCTTGAACGGTGAACAAATTCAATGGGGTCTTCGATGGTGAGAATGTGATCTTGGCGATTACGGTTGGCGTAATCGATGATAGCCGCCAAAGTAGTAGATTTACCAGAACCTGTGGGCCCTGTAACTAAAACCAACCCCTTCGGAAGCATGGCAAGTTTGGTAATAATAGAAGGAAGGCCTAATTCTTCGGCAGTTTTTACTTGCGATGGAATTAAACGAAAAACAGCACCAATACCATTTTTTTGCTGAAAGAGATTGACACGAAAACGGGCTAAACCTGGAAGCTCAAAACCGAAATCTACATCGCCCGTTTCTTCAAAAACCTTGATACGTTCCTCCGGAGTTATTTCATAAAGCATAGTTTTCAGTTCGTCATTTTCGAGAATCTTATATTTTACCCGTTGTAAATCTCCGTGAATTCTTAGAAGCGGAGGGTTACCTGCTGCCATGTGGAGATCAGAAGCCCCAGCTTCCACCATTAATTTCAAAAAGGCATCTATCTTCGCCATAAAAACCTCCTTTTCTTATGAGAAGAATCGGCGGGGAAAAAAGATGCCTTAAATCGAATAGACCAAAAATTGGTTGGAAATTTCAACTTTACACTTCTGGAAAACTCAAATAAACAAAAGATTCTATTTAAATCTACTGTTTCGAGTATAATTGTTTTCATGATGGCAAGGAAAAAGCTCCCCGTAGGTATTCAGAGCTTTGTCGAGATACGCACCGAAGGCTACTACTATGTAGATAAGACCCCTTTCGTCAAAAAACTCGTTGATGAAGGCAAGTATTACTTCCTCTCCCGCCCCAGGCGTTTCGGAAAGAGCTTATTTCTGGATACCCTCCGCCAGGCCTTCCTCGGCAAACGTGAGCTTTTTAAAGGCCTCTTCCTCGAAAACAACTGGAATTGGTCAAAGAAATATCCCGTAATTTATATTTCCTTTGGCGCAGGAGTAATTAGATCTCGCGAAGAGCTTATAGAAACTTTTTCTTCTATATTGCGCCGCCATACTGAAGCATATCAAATCTCCCATCAAGAAAAACTTCCAAATAAACGTTTTGAAGAACTTATTTTGCGCCTCAATAAAAAATACAACCAGAAGACCGTAGTCCTTATAGACGAATACGACAAACCCATCCTCGATAACATTCACAGACCGGAAGTTGCTGCCGAAATCCGCGAAGAGCTCAAAAACTTCTACTCTGTCTTAAAAGACGCCGACCCTTACCTCAAATTCTGCTTCCTTACTGGCGTTACCAAGTTCTCCAAGGTTTCTATCTTCTCCGGCCTCAATAACCTTGAAGATATAACGATCTCGCCAGACTACGCCACCATCTGCGGCTATACGCAGGAAGAATTCGAAAACACTTTTGCCGACAGATTGGAAGGCGTTGATCTTGAAAAAGTCCGCCTCTGGTATAACGGCTACTCCTGGCTTGGTGAACCGGTTTATAATCCCTTTGACATTCTTCTTTTTTTGCGAAGTTACGAATTCCGCCCCTACTGGTTTGAAACCGGCACCCCTACTTTTCTTATCAAGCTCCTTCTTGAAAGAAAACTAAATCTTGCCAGACTTGAAAGACTCGAAGTAGGTGATGAACTTCTTGAGAGTTTTGACGTAGACCGTATCTACCCAGAAACCGTCCTCTTTCAGACAGGCTATCTTACCATTAAGAACACCAAACGCCGGGGGCCCCTTATCAAATACATCCTGGGGTTTCCCAATCTTGAAGTGCGCACAAGTTTTACCAACTTTCTGCTAAACACATTTAG
>JALSPG010000061.1 GCA_026986115.1 Thermodesulfobacteriales bacterium | reverse complement strand
ATGTTAAGAGAAACCTGTATCAACCTGAATAACTTTTTTCTTTCTGTGTCTGACGCTATTGATCTTGCCAATCCCGCCATCTCTCTCCACCAGATGCGAACCACTTATATCGCCTGGCAACTTGCTAAAGAAGCCATTTTGCCTTATGAAACTTGTCGCAATATCTACATGGCTGCTCTTTTTCACGACATCGGAGCCCTCGACCCTCGAGAAAAATTACTCCTACATCGTTTTGAAACAGAGAAGGTAGATAGTCATTGTGTTATAGGTGAACAGCTTTTGGCCTCTATTTGGATTCTTGCCCCGGCTGCCCCCATTGTACGTTATCACCACCTGCCTTGGAAAATTTGGCGCCAAAAAGGGGCCCGTCTTACTGATCCCTACGTATTCGAATCCCAAATACTTTATTTGGCAGATTTTGTAGAACGTTCTATTAACCGCCAAATTTATATCCTTTCTCAAATTAAAAATATTATAAATAAAGTAAAAAATCTAAAAGGAGAAGATTTTCATCCTGAAGTAGTTGATCTTTTTGAGGATTTGGCCAAAAGAGAGGCCTTTTGGTTTGATATTACTAATCCTCGTATTTATTCTCTTCTCTTAAATCGTGGTCCTCTAGAAAAAGTAGAAATTGATATCGACAGTGTAGCCCGTCTTTCACGTTTTTTTAGTCGCATCATAGACTTTCGTTCTCGTTTTACCGCTACCCATTCGGTGGGTGTAGCTTCTACGGCGGTAATGATTTCCAAATATCTTCGTTTCACAGAAAAAGAAATCACCCTTATCCAAATTGCCGGAAATCTTCATGACCTAGGAAAGCTTGCCATTCCGGTAGAAGTTCTGGAAAAACCGAGCAAATTAACCCCTGCAGAAATAGATATTGTTAAGAAGCATCCTTACTATACTTACGTGATTTTGGATTCTATTGAAGGCTTTGAACAAGTAACCGAATGGGCCGCTTTTCATCACGAAAAATTAGACGGAACAGGTTATCCTTTCCGTTTGACTG
Source organism: Thermodesulfobacteriales bacterium (assembly GCA_026986115.1). Classification (GTDB taxonomy): domain Bacteria; phylum Desulfobacterota; class Thermodesulfobacteria; order Thermodesulfobacteriales; family Thermodesulfatatoraceae; genus Thermodesulfatator. The sequence goes on along the minus strand of JALSPG010000061.1, from coordinate 11,951 downwards.
CAGGAGATCTAAGCCTCGGGGCAAGAATTCTTGCCGTAGCCGATGTCTTTACCGCTCTTCTGGAAAATCGTCCTTATCGTCAAGAGTTATCTCAAAAGGAGATTTACCGTATCATGACCGGTATGGCCCAACGCAGGCACCTTGATTCCCTAATTCTTGAAGCTCTTTTTGATAATTATTCCGATATTTCAGTTTACGTAAAGGAAAAACAAGAGGCCTCCCAGCGACAATTTGAAGAAATGCAATCTTTGAGTTTAATGAGCCAAGAAAGCCCGTATAGTATCTTCGCGGGGGTTAATGTTCTTTAAAATAATTTTAAGATGGCTTCCAGGCTCAAGTCTTAAACTAGGTGGAAGAGGCACATCCACTGTGATCATATAATCAAGGAGCAAAACCTTGGCCTTGCGCTGATGAATATCAACTACCAGGGCCTCTAAGGGCTGTTGTCGGGCGTATTCGCGAAGATATTTTAATAACCAATACCGATAAGAACGATTTTTCACCGTGGTAACCACTTCAAGGGAGCGGGAAAGTTCTCTCAAAAAGGCCTCTAACTCTTCCTGTGAAAAAAGGGGCCTACCATTTTCTAAAAAGTAACAGAGCTGATGTTCTATAATAAGATCTACAGCCCTTCTAATAGGTGAAGTAACTGTTGTGTAACAAGGGAGCCCTAATCCATGATGAAATTCCGGTGTCAGGAGCATTTCTCCCCGAGACATTTGGCGTAATTGCAAAAAATTGAGGTAAATATCCTGTTCACCCCCAGAAATGAGGCGTTCTTTGGGCTTGGGTTGGCTGCGATAAATTGCTGGTACCTGATTTTCTTTAAGAAACCGGGCCGCTAAATAATTGGCTAAAATCATAAATTCTGAGACCAAAAAACGGGATCCTGTAATTTCTATACGTTCAAGCCTTATTTGCCCATCTTCTACCCGGAGATTTATTTCTGGAAGATAAACCGGTAAGGCCCCTGCCTCTAAACGCCTTTTGAAAAGGATTTCCGCCAACTGATAAAGAGGGGCAAGGTCTCCTTGAAGTAATTCGTCTGCTTCTTCATAAACGAGACGCTGGGCCACTTTAATAACCGATCGTACAAGGCGAAAGGAAAGGATTTCTCCTATAGGACTAAGCTCCACGAGAAAAGAAAGGGCTGGCCTTTCGGCCCCTTCTTTAAGACTTGCTGCTTCTTCACAAATAAGCCGTGGAAGCATGGGAATAATCCGATCCGGGAGATAAATAGTTGCTCCGCGAGACAATGCTTCTTGAAAGAGCCGACTTTCTGGGGGCACAAAAGTTGCCACATCGGCAATATGAATTCCCACCAACAGATTCGAGCCCTTTTTTTCAAAATGAAGAGCATCGTCAAAATCTTTTGTTTCTGGACCATCGATGGTTATAGGAGAAAGAAAGGTCAAATCTTCTCTTCCCCTGCGAGAAAAACCCCTTTTTACTATTTCTTCGGCCTCTTTTTCTATCTCTTCTGGAAAATGTTCTTTAATATCAAAACGCAAGAGTTCGAGATTTTCGTCAGGAGAAAAAATTCCTTCTTGGACTAGGATTTCAAAAATTTTTGAAGGCCGATCTGCTCCAACCCTCTTAAGAAGTTCTTTTGTTTCGCGGGCGTTCCGGGCCTCATCTCCAAAGAGAAGATATTCCTTAAGAGCTTTCAACCAATAGTGACGAACAGAATCTTTAACAGGATATTCTTTATGGGCGAACAAAGCGGTAAGCCAAGCTGCTCCTTCCTCCCGACGAGCAAGTTTTTCGGCCTCTCTTTTGCGTGCTTCTTTAAGTCTGGCAACTTCCTCGCGAGAATGGATAAGAATTCTGCCTTCTCGAAAACGAAAATAGAGACGATCTTCAAGAACCGCCCTAATGAGAGCTGCTACGTGATCATCATTAATACCGCTTCCAAAATAGATCTCAGCAAGCTCTTCCGGACTCATTTCTTCTGCTTCATCAACTACCAACTCCCAAAGATCTTCCAAGATAATCTCTTCCTTTAATTCCTCTCGTCGTTCATGGGCTGTCTTTAGAATTTCAAGCTGTTCTTGACGGTGATTGGCCTTGTAAACTCTTTGAGAGATATGAAGAACACGAGTACGAGGAAGTAACTCTTCTCTTCCGGAAAGCAAAAGAACCCTTAAACGCCGGTCTTTTTGCCCTAAACAATACGCGGTTTGAACCCGCCCCTGCTCCGCAAACTCTACCAGATGCCCGGAAAGATCTTTTTCTTTCACTTGATACCTTTGGCTAACTTGACAGCCTCGCGAAGATCAAGAGCTCCGGTATAAATGGCTCGTCCTGTAATAACCCCTTCTAAACCCTTTTCTTCCAAAGGGAGAAGTCTTTTTATATCCTCAAGGCTTGAAACTCCACCTGCAAGATAAACCGGAAGAGAAACGGTCTCAAGAAGGGGAAGAACCCTCTTAAGATTGATTCCTTCTTCTGTACCATCGCGGGTAATATCGGTAAAAATAATGGCTCTTAAGCCAGCATCCTCTAAGAGTTTTGCTAATTCTAAATAATGAATACTACTTTCCTTGGTCCAACCTTCTACAGCAACATAATCACCTCGCACGTCTATGCTAACCACGATATGCCCTGGAAAGAGGCGACACGCCTCCCTCACCAGATCAGGCTTCCGGCAAGCTATCGTTCCGAGAATAACTCGTTCCACCCCATCTGAAAGGTAGGCCTCAATAGTATCAAGATCTCTAATACCTCCTCCTACCTCAATGGGCACGGTAATATTCTCAACAATCTCTCGTATCAGATAACGGTGTATAGCCTGCCCTTCCTTGGCTCCAGAAAGATCAATTACATGAATAAGTTCCGCTCCAACTTCAACAAAATTCTTGGCCACTGAAAGAGGATCATCACTATAAACGGTCTCTTTATTGTAATCGCCCTGATACAACCTTACACAGCGTCCGTCTTTGAGATCAATTGCTGGAACAACAAGCATTACAATCTCCTAATATTTGCTTAGACGTTAAATTTTTCCTTCTTGCACCAAGCGAGCGAAGTGCTCAAAAGAACGGTCCCAAGTACGTTCTGCTTCTGGTGGAAAACAACAGCCGGGGAGTTCTCTTCTAGAAAGATGATATTTTAGACATTCACAACAGATGCCCTTTTTAGGGCAAGGTTCATAAGTGCAAATACATCTTTTGAGATTTTTCTCTTTCTGACATTCCATAATTTTCCTCCCTTAAATATCTAATTCGCGGTATTCGAGAGCGTGAGTCTGGATAAAATCTCGGCGGGGTTCTACTTTTTCTCCCATAAGAGTAGTAAAAAGCTCATCTGCGGCGGAAGCATCACTTATATCTACTCTCAATAGTCTTCTTTTTTCCGGATTCATAGTTGTTTCCCAAAGCTGGTTGGGATTCATTTCACCAAGTCCTTTGTAACGCTGAATATGAAGACCTTTTCGGCCTTCGTTTCTTACGAATTCTAAAAGTTCTTTTATATTTTCAAGCCTTTTCTCTTCTCCTCTTACCACCACTTTTATAGCTTTTCCCAAATAAACTTTCAGATTTTCGTACTTTTTAAGGGCCTTGCGATACTCTCTGTAAATGGGAATTTCTGGACCCACTGTGAAGAAAAGATAAGAAAATTCTTTCGAGGTAACGTCAAATTCATAAGCATCGTCCCGAGTGCGACTAAGTCTTATGACACTGGTTTTAAAGCCTTTATCTTTGAAAAGAGAACATAAGTTTTCTAAGAAAGACCGATCTTTAAATTGATCCGCATGTTTTAGCCCGGCGTGTAAAAGAATCATCGCGGCTTCAGGCCATATTCCTTTCCTTAAGAGTTCTTGAAGGGCTTCTTCAAAAGCTGAAAGGTTACGCAAGAAATTTTTGGCCTCTTGAGAAGTTAAAGGTTTACCGTCGATTTCTAAGGCCATATTTTTTACAGCCCGGTCAAAAAGATAGGTATCAAGGGCCTGATCATCTTTAAGATAGATCTCTTTTTTTCCTTCAACGACCCGGTAAAGGGGAGGTTGGGCAATATAGAGATAACCTCGCTCGATGAGGGGAGCCATTTGACGATAAAAAAAAGTAAGAAGAAGGGTCCTGATATGGGCTCCATCAACATCAGCATCTGTCATAATGATAATTTTGGAGTAACGACACTTATCCGGATCAAAATCTTTGGGCCCGATTCCTGTACCCAAAGCTGCCACGAGCTGTCTTATTTCTTCGGAAGAGATCATTTTATCAAACCGGGCCTTTTCAACATTTAAAATCTTGCCTCTCAAAGGCAAAATAGCCTGGAAGCGCCGATCTCTGCCCTGTTTGGCGCTACCACCTGCAGAATCTCCCTCCACGATAAAAAGCTCTCTTTCTGCAGGATTCTTAGACTGGCATTCGGCAAGCTTGCCGGCCATCATTACGTCTAAGGCCTGGCCCTTTTTCCTTACAAGCTCTCTGGCCCTTCGGGCTGCCTCACGCGCCCGTGCTGCTTCTACAATTTTTGAAAGGATTTGCTTTATTTCTTTTGGGTGCTCTTCAAACCACCTCCCAAGCCCTTCAAAAACTATTGATTCTACTAAAGGTTTGATTTCACTATTTCCGAGTTTGGTTTTAGTCTGCCCTTCAAATTGAGGTTCTGGCATGCGAATAGAAATTACCGAAGTAAGACCTTCTCTTACATCGTCACCCTCGACTTTTATTTTCAAAGCCTTGGGAAGGTTATCGTGAGTAGCAATGTAACGATTGATGGCCTTGGTTAAAGCCGTTCTAAAACCCACCACATGGGTCCCACCTTCCCGGGTAGGAATATTGTTAACGTAAGAAAAACAGACCTCGTTAAAACCTTGATGATATTGAAGAGACACTTCTACCTGAACCAAATCTTTTTCGCCTGAAATATAGATTGGTTCAGGGTTAATAACCTCGCGTCGGCGATTAAGGTATTTCACAAATTCTATAATGCCACCTTTATAATGAAATTCCTCTCTGGCCCCAGCTCTTTCATCAATCAAAATGAATTTCACTTTGGGATTAAGAAAAGCTAACTCTCGGAGACGATGCTCGATAATTTCATACTGAAACTCCTGGTCTCCAAAAATTTCTAGATCCGGCTTGAAGGTAATTTTGGTGCCAGTCTTTTTTGTTTCACCAACTATTTCTACAGGAGTAACAGCTTGCCCTCTTTCATATCTTTGCCGATAAATCTTTCCATCACGATGGACTTCCGCTATTAACCACTCGGAAAGGGCATTTACTACAGAAACTCCTACCCCGTGTAATCCTCCAGACACTTTATAAATACTATGATCAAATTTTCCGCCAGCATGCAGTTTAGTCATAACAACCTGGAGAGCCGGTATCCCTTCGGTGGGATGAATATCTATGGGAATGCCACGACCATTGTCTTCTACGGTAATGGAATTATCTGTATGGATGATAACTTTGATCTCGGTGCAGTAGCCGGCCAGTGCTTCATCAACAGCATTGTCTACTACTTCCCAGAGGAGATGATGGAAACCCTCTACCCCGGTAGAGCCGATATACATTGCTGGCCGGACCCGGACACCTTCCAAGCCGTCTAAAACTTTGATTTGTGATGCTTTGTATTTTTTTTCACCCATAATTAAATACTCGTCATTGGCATTATAAGCCCAAGAAATCCTTGATCTTCAGGACCTGTAATAATACAAGGGACATCTTCATTGCGCATGAAAAATTCTACTTCTTCTGAATCCATCACTTCCAAGACATCAATGAGATACTTGGCATTAAAATTGAGAGCAAAATCATCGCCTTCATAAATGACAGGAAGGCGTTCTCGGCCTTCACCAAGATCAGGATGTTGTGAAACCAAGGTAAGGAGCCCAGCAGAGACATTAAAGGTTACAGGACGATACCTTTCTACTGAAAGAACCGAAATCCTTTTCAAAGCTTCTAGAAGTTTTTTACGATGGATACGGATCGGATTTTCTCTTTCTTGGGGTATTACAGCTCGGTAATCGGGATATTGGCCGTCAATGAGACGGGCCGTAAGAACCAGATGAGGAAGAGCTAAAATAGCCTGGTTGTCTTTAAGGCCAAATTGAACAATAGCATTTTCTTGGGAGATCTTTTTCATTTCTTGCGCGGCCTTACGGGGAATAATTACCCCGGGAGTTAATCGTAAATCTTCAACTTTTTCGACTTCACGGTCAATCAAGGCTAGACGATGACCATCAGTGGCAACAAAGCGCAAGACCTTTTCCTCCACGGGTTGTTCCACATAAATGCCTGAAAGGATAAAACGAGTCTCTTCGGTAGCAACACAAAAGATGGTTTTACTTATCATTTCAGTAAGAAGAGCCCCTTCTAATTCGATTAGATCAGCATCTTCAACTTCTGGAAGAGAGGGAAAATCTTCAGCAGGTAAACAGGCTAAACGGAAAAAGATTTCTTCGTCACCGGTGGCAGTAATCTTTAACCAACCATTTTCTTCCTCCAAAAGGATGTGACTTAGAGGAAAATCTTTTACTATTTCATAAAATTTTCGCGCCGGAACAGCTAACTCTCCCGGCCTTTCTACTTCAGCGTCAACAAGGGTGCGAAGACCAATTTCAAGATCTGTGGCCGAAAGTTCGATTCCTTCTTCAGAAGCCTTCAAAAGAACGGTAGAAAGAATAGCCATACTGGACTTTTTATCAGCTATTGCTTGAACTCTGGAGAGAACCTTTTGAAGCTTTTCTTTTTCTACTATGAGCTTCATCTTAATCTCCTTTTTTAATTAACTTATAGAATAATTATATATTCAGTTGGTTTGTCGAAAAAATTAGAATCCTTTTTATAGCCTATTAACGCGGTGTTTAAAGTTTTGTTGAAAATTTGTGAATAAGAATTTCAACAACCTTTCAACATCTTTTTTACAAAAAATTTTAAAAATTTTTTGTAGGTTTTTAATGCCCAGCCCAGTCATATTTTCAAGAGCAACCACATTTTTGAGTTCTTCCGATATTTGGTCCTTAAAGGCAAAGGTTATCTTGAAGCCGCACAGATTGCCAATAGCAACATCGCTCTAAACGGCACTTATGCCCTTACTACTTTAAAAATCCTCCTTTATTTGGTTTAAATTAAAAAGACCTGTAAGATATTTACCACGAAGGATGCCTAAAGAAAAAGTCTTACTTCATATATGTTGTGGGCCTTGTACGCTTTATCCTTTAAAAGTCTTGCGAAGAGAAGGTCTTGAGGTCCAAGGTTATTTTTTTAATCCCAATATACACCCTTATCAGGAATTTCGCAGGCGTCTTAAAGCCTTAGAACAGGTAGCACAGATCAAAAATTTTCCCGTAATATATGAGAAAGAATATGGCCTGCGAGATTTTTTGAGGGCAACTATTTTTCGAGAGAATAGACGCTGTGAAACCTGTTATTTGATGCGTCTTGAAAGAGTAGTCCAAAAAGCCAGAGAAGGTGGTTTTGATGCCTTTACTACCACCCTTCTTTACAGTCGTTATCAGGCGCACCAGCTTATAAAAGAGATAGCCCAGGATCTTTCTTTTCGCTTTGGTATTCCCTTTTTGTATTACGATTTTCGTGAGGGTTGGGAAGAAGGCCAAGAAGAAGCCAAAAGATTGGAAATTTACCGGCAAGCTTATTGTGGATGCATTTTTAGTGAACAGGAACGTTATGATAAAAAATGGCGTAAAAAAATGAAAAAATTGGCAAAAAAGGAGGTTCTTTTATGAACCCTTTTGAAGACCTAGCTAAAACTCTCATTTTTATGGGAGCTATTATTTGTATAGTAGGGCTTCTTCTCCTGATGGGAAGCAAGGTTCCCTTTCTCGGTAAACTTCCTGGCGATATTGTAATTAGACGTGGTAACTTTACTTTTTACTTTCCTTTAGCTACCTGTATTTTATTAAGTGTTTTATTGAGTTTGATACTATCTATATTTTTAAAAAAGTAAATTATTTTCCTTCAAGTTCTTCTAGTGTAAGGAGTTTGTCTTCTGCTTGAAGGGCCCATTTTGATTCGGGAGCTAATTGTAAAATCGAACGCCAAATTTTTTTAGCTTTCTCTGTATCTCCGAGACGATAATATACAAGGCCTAAAAAATACCTAGCAGCCATATCTTGGCGATTAAAGCGCACTGCCCTTCTAAAATTTATACGAGCCCGCTCTAGTTCTCCTTTCTGTAAGGCCATCATACCCCGATAAAAATAGGCCAAAGAGTAACGGGGATTATTTTCCAAGGCTTGGTTAAGATAAAAGAAGGCCTTTTCTTCATCTCCTAGCTTGTAGTAAGCCCATGCGAGATTGGTGTAGGCAATAAAAGGTTTTTGGTAAAAAGGGTTCTCCAAAGCCTTTTGAAAATAAGAAATTGCTTCCTTGTATTTACCAAAAATAAGATAAAGCGATCCTAGATTATTGAGGGCTTCTGGAAAATCTGGCTTTATTTCAAGTGCTTTACGAAAATATTTCTCCGCAGCAGAAAGATCGCCTCGATCCATATAAATGAGACCGAGAAGATTATATATTTCGGGATCATTCGGATAGATTTCCTTGGCTTTTAAGGCCTCAGAAAGGGCTTCTGCTAATTGTCCTTCGTTGTAATAGATGATGGCGCGTTGTAAAACAACTCCGGCTCTTTCGTGATAAAATTCAGGAGTTGGCTCAACACTTTGGCATCCCCATATTATTAAAAGTAAAGTGATGAGAAAAAATTTACGCATTAAATTACCTTGTTTAGGGCGTATTCTATTATTCCCTGGGCTCCTGCCTCTAGGAGCTTGGGAATAAGCTCTCTTACTTTATTTTCGGAAACAACTGTCTCTACCGCAAACCAATCTGTCTGGTAAAGGGGAGAAATGGTAGGAGCATTAAGGCTCGGAAGGATCTTAACAATTTTTTCTAAATTCTCGCGCGAGACATTCATCTTTAGCCCTACCAGGCGGTCAGCACGTAAAGCACCTTGAAGCATCACGGCCAATTGCTCAATTTTCTTACGTTTCCAATCGTCTTCCCAGGCCTTTTGATTGGCAATAAGCTGAGGATAAGTCTGCATTAATTCGTGAATAATTTTGAGCCCGTGGGCTTTAATTGTAGTTCCAGTCTCTGTTACTTCTACAATGGCATCTGCAAGACCCTGTACTACTTTGGCTTCAGTAGCTCCCCAGGAAAATTCGACCTTTACCTTTATGCCTCTTTCAGCAAAGTAGCGCCTGGTAAAATTTACAAGTTCGGTGGCTATCTTTTTCCCTTCTAGATCTTCAAGTCTTTTTATTTCTGAATCAGCAGGGACCGCCAAAACCCACCTAGCCGGTCTTTTACTAACCTTAGAGTAGATAAGATCAGTAATAGTAACTACTTTGGAATCATTCTCTAAAATCCAGTCTTTGCCTGTTATACCGCAATCTAAAACCCCTTGTTCTACGTAGCGACTCATTTCTTGAGCCCGACAAATGGCGCATTCAATCTCGGGATCGTCTATTTCTGGAAAATAGCTCCGATGGTGGACATTAATACGCCAGCCAGACTTTTCAAAAAGTTCGATTGTGGCCTTTTCAAGGCTCCCCTTTGGAATTCCTAACTTAAGCTTTTTTTCCATAGACCACCTCAGGATCAAAGATTTTCTCGCCTACGATCTCAAATTTGCCGTCTTTGAAGCGACGGTAAAAACAGCTCTTGTAGCCTTTATGGCAAGCTGCTCCTCCTAGCTGTTCCACTTTGATGAGAAGGGTGTCCTCATCGCAATCAATATAGATTTCTTTTACTAATTGTACATTTCCGGAAGATTCTCCTTTAAGCCAGATTTTTTGCCTGCTACGGCTAAAGTAATGAACCTTTCCTGTAGAAAGGGTCTTTTCCCAGGCCTCTTTGTTCATATAGGCCAACATAAGCACTTCACCACTCTCCCAATCTTGGGCAATAACAGGAATCAACCCCCCCATTTTTTCAAAATCTGGTTTGACCATTTTTACCTCCGTTTAGCAAAATAACACGCTATAGACTTTAAAAAAGAGAAGGACTATGAACAATAAAAAGCTTAAGGGGTCCTTCGCCTGTATTTTTAACTCCGTGTTCCTCTTTTGGCGGAACAAAGATATAATCTCCGGCCTTTATTTTTTCCCATTTGCCATTTACGTAAGCCTCTCCCTCACCTTCCAGCACATAGATAGAGTCAATTTGTGTTTCATGAGTATGAATAGGAATCTCTATCTTGGGTTCTATGAGGAGCATAGAAACTCCTGCCTGTGGGCTTTTTTGAGAATCTATCAAAAGCGCCCACTTAACACCTTTAAATTTGGGATGATCTGAAAATTTGATTTCTTCCTGCCGATAAAAAAAGGCCATAAAAAACCTCCTTTTCTTTTATTCTGCAAAGTATATAAGATTCTTAAAGCTTTTCTCAACGGAGGATTTAGGATGAAAATAATAGCGATCATTCCTGCCCGCTATGATTCTACCCGCTTCCCGGGAAAACCTCTGGCCCTGATTGCTGGAAAACCCATGATTCAGCATGTCTATTTGAGGGCCAAGAAGAGCAACATTTTAGAAAAAGTGGTGGTGGCTACGGATGATCTTCGTATTAAAGAAGCTGTAGAAACAGTAGGAGGAGAGGCCATTCTTACCCGTAAAGAACATACTTGCGGAACAGAAAGAATAGCAGAGGCTGCTGAAATTTTGCGCCTGGCCGAAGACGATATTGTGGTCAACATCCAAGGAGATCAACCACTCCTTGAACCCGCTTTAATAGAAGAGTTAGTAAGACCTCTTCTCCTTCATACCGATATTCCCATGGCTACGGTAGCGGTTTCCATTTTTCGAGAGGAGGAAAAAAATGACCCTAACCGGGTAAAGGTCGTACTCAACAAAGAAGGCTTTGCCCTTTATTTTTCTCGTTCTCCCATCCCTTATCATCGTCCACCAGGAGAAAGCCCGCCTTATTTCAGACATATAGGTCTTTATGCCTATCGTCGGGATTTTCTAGATACCTTTATTAGATTAGAACCGGGAATTCTTGAAAAAGCAGAAAAATTGGAACAATTAAGGGCCTTAGAATACGGCTATCCTATAGCAGTAACTATCACCAAATATGATTGTCCAGAGGTAGATACTCCAGAAGATCTGAAACGGGTTGAAGAGATGATCAAATAAAAAGGCCCCCTTTAAGGGGGCCTTTTCCTGCTGGTTTTTGGTTGTTTATTCCACTACATGGACATTGGCAGCCTGTTCTCCTTTGGGGCCGCGCGTGATTTCAAACTCTACCGTTTGGCCTTCCTGGAGAGTCTTAAAACCATCCATCTGGATGGCAGAGTAATGTACAAAAACATCTCCGCCATCTTCCCTAGAAATAAAACCGTAGCCCTTCTTTTCATCAAACCACTTCACTTTACCTCTAACCATGTTACAAAAATCCTCCTATAAAATTATTACTAAGGCCATTATAATCTTTGGGAAAATAATGTAAAGAAAAAAAAGAGAGATGACAAAGTTAATAAAATTTTTGGCAAATCAATTTCAAAAATAAGCTTTAATAAAACCCTAATTTCCGGTTAGCAGATTAGAGAAGAGCTTTTCGTATTATATTTCAAGGAAAATACTAACTTTGACTTTTTCACCCAAAGGGTGTGTAGTGAGTGGCGAAGGGGATCTCCCTCCCTTTTGTAGGGGGAGGGTTGGGGAGGGGGTGAAAGCTCAGCAATATGCGCCAACTTCCACCCTCCCCCTGCCCCTCCCTGCGAGGGAGGGAAGGATTAATCGGGAATTTGGGTAATAAAAGCAAAATCAAAATTTAAATTCTATGGAGGAATAAAATGGGTTTTATCAAAGATCTTGCTGAAATATATCTGGCAGCAAACTACCAGAGATTTCCGGTGGCCTTTGTAAAAGGCAAAGGAACCCGTCTCTATGATGAAGAAGGTCGCGAGTATCTTGATTTTTGTGCCGGGATAGCAGTTTGTGCCCTAGGTCATTCTCCGAAAGAGTTGTCTCAAG